>JAGCGM010000004.1 GCA_017649635.1 Paludibacteraceae bacterium
CAGCCATGTATTGTCTAACAGCGAGGTACATCACATGCTCGTTAGGTTCAATGCCGAAGATGCTCTCATCCAAAGAGACCTTCCTTCCGGTATCTTCTCCCTTAATATTATATACACTCAGTTCCATTACTTATTCACTATTACGATTGAACCTTTAGCTCCCGGCAACGAACCCTTTATAACCAAAAGATTGTTCTCTGGGATTACTTTTAACACCTGAAGATTCTGAACTGTCACAGAGTCTCCTCCCAAACGACCAGCCATACGCATTCCCTTGAACACCTTTGCTGGATAAGAACATGCGCCGATAGAACCCGGAGCTCTCAAACGGTTGTGCTGACCGTGAGTCGACTGCTGCACACCGCCGAACCCGTGACGCTTAACTACACCCTGGAATCCTTTTCCCTTGGATGTGCCGACAACGTCCACGAAATCCTTCTCAGTGAACAACTCAACTGTAATCTGGTCGCCCAAATTGTACTCCTGAGCAAATCCATTGAACTCGGCCAAGTGTCTCTTTGGTGTCACACCTGCCTTCTTGAAGTGACCCATCTCCGCTTGCGTGGTGTGCTTCTCCTTCTTATCCTCGAAGCCCAACTGAAGCGCGTCATAGCCATCTTTCTCGACAGTCTTGATCTGTGTGACAACACAAGGACCTACTTCGACAACAGTGCATGGAACATTCTTTCCATCGGCACTGAAAACGGATGTCATTCCGATTTTTTTTCCAATTAATCCTGGCATTTCAATAAATATTAATGTTAACTACACTTTAATTTCTACCTCAACTCCGCTCGGCAACTCCAACTTCATCAACGCGTCAACAGTCTTCGCCGTTGAGCTGTAGATGTCGATCAATCTCTTGAACGAAGAGAGTTGGAACTGCTCTCTCGACTTCTTGTTCACGAACGTTGAACGGTTCACAGTGAAAATACGGTTGTGGGTCGGCAACGGAATTGGTCCGCTTACTACAGCCCCCGTAGACTTCACGGTCTTAACGATCTTCTCGGCTGACTTGTCAACCAAGTTGTGGTCGTAAGACTTCAATTTGATTCTAATCTTTTGACTCATCTCTTTGAATCTATTTTAATATTACAATAATTCTACTTTACCCTTTGCCTCTGCCACAACGGTCTTGGCGATCGCCGTGGATACCTCAGCGTAGTGTGAGAACTCCATGGAGGAAGTCGCACGTCCTGATGTGATCGTACGCAAGTCGGTCACATAACCGAACATCTCCGCCAATGGCACCTTAGCCTTCACGATACGTGCTCCTGAACGGCTGGTCTCCATTCCTTCCACTTGTCCACGACGCTTGTTCAAGTCTCCGATCACATCACCCATGTTCTCCTCAGGTGTGATGACCTCCAACTTCATGATTGGCTCCATCAAAACCGGCTTAGCCTTCGCACATGCCTCCTTGAACGCCAAGTTAGCGCAGATTTCGAATGACAACTGGTCTGAATCGACTGGGTGGTAAGAACCATCCAACACGGTAACCTTCAACTTCTCCATTGGGAAGCCTGCCAACACACCATTCTTCATGGCTGACTGGAAGCCCTTCTGGATAGATGGGATGAACTCCTTAGGAATGTTACCTCCCTTAACCACATCCTCGAATTGCAATGAACCCTCGAATCCTTCGTCAGCCGGACCAACCTTCACAACGATGTCGGCGTACTTACCACGACCACCGGACTGCTTCTTGTAAAGCTCGCGGTGCTCAACTGTCTTCGTGATAGCCTCTTTGTAGCTAACTTGTGGACGACCTTGGTTACACTCAACCTTGAACTCACGTTTCAGACGGTCGATGATGATATCCAAGTGGAGCTCACCCATACCTGAGATGACAGTCTGGCCTGATTGCTCGTCCGTCTTAACCGTGAAGGTAGGGTCCTCCTCAGCCAACTTGGACAAACCAACGCCCAACTTATCAACGTCTGCCTGAGACTTAGGCTCGATAGCGATACCGATCACTGGATCTGGGAAGTCGATGGACTCCAAGATCATGTGGTCCTTCTCCTCCTCACCACACAAAGTATCACCTGTACGGATATCCTTGAAACCTACACCGGCGCCGATATCACCTGCGGAGATGACCTCAACCGGGTTCTGGTGGTTAGAGTGCATTTGGAACAGACGGGAGATACGCTCCTTCTTGCCCGAACGGGTGTTGAAGATGTACGAACCTGCGTCGATCTTTCCTGAATATACGCGGAAGAAGCACAAACGGCCTACGAATGGGTCGGTAGCGATCTTGAACGCCAAAGCGCACAAAGGCTCGTCCTCGCTTGGGTGGCGAACTATCTTCTGGTCCGGGTTGTCTACTGAAGTACCTACGATCTCCTCCGTATCCAATGGGCTAGGCAAGTAAGCGCACACAGCGTCCAACATTGTCTGCACACCCTTGTTCTTGAAGGAAGAACCGCAGATCATAGGGTTGATCTTCATGGCGATGGTACCCTTTCTGAGGGCAACCTTGATCTCATCCTCAGTGATGGTGGAAGGATCGTCGAAGAATTTCTCCATCAACGCGTCATCGCACTCAGCGACTGACTCCAACATCTTATCTCTCCACTCCTTAGCCTCGTCAACCAAGTCAGCCGGGATCTCCTCTACGGAATACTCAGCACCCATGGTCTCGTCGTGCCAGAAGATAGCCTTCATCTTAATCAAGTCAACAACACCCTTGAAAGACTCCTCACATCCGATAGGAATTTGGATCGGGCAAGGGTTTGCGCCGAGCACCTCCTTGATCTGCGCGTACACGTCGAAGAAGTTGGCACCTGAACGGTCCATCTTGTTCACGTAGCAGATACGAGGAACGGAGTACTTGTCAGCCTGACGCCAAACGGTCTCTGACTGAGGCTCAACACCACCTACTGCGCAGAACGTAGCGACAGCACCGTCCAAGATACGGAGTGAACGCTCCACCTCGACCGTGAAGTCAACGTGTCCCGGAGTGTCAATCAAGTTGATCTTGTACTTCTTGTCGTTGTATTTCCAATAAGTGGTAGTAGCGGCGGAAGTAATAGTGATACCTCTCTCCTGCTCCTGCACCATCCAGTCCATTGTAGCGGCACCATCGTGAACCTCACCAATCTTGTGGGTCAAACCAGTGTAGAACAAGATACGCTCTGACGTAGTTGTCTTACCGGCATCGATGTGCGCCATGATACCGATGTTTCTTGTATAATGTAAATCAGCTTTAGCCATTTTGTAGTTCGTGAATTAAATTAGAATCTGAAGTGAGCGAACGCGCGGTTAGCCTCGGCCATCTTGTGCATATCCTCTTTTTTCTTGAATGCACCGCCTTGGTTATTGTAAGCGTCTGCGATTTCCGCAGCCAGCTTCTCAGCCATCGAATGGCCACTTCTTTTACGAGAGAAGATGATTAGGTTCTTCATAGAAATAGACTCTTTCCTCTCTGGACGAATTTCCGTAGGCACTTGGAACGTAGCACCGCCCACACGGCGAGACTTAACCTCTACTTGAGGAGTAATGTTCTCCAAAGCCTTCTTCCAGATTTCCAATGGGGTCTTGTCCTCATTAGGAAGTTTTGACTTAACGTTTTCCAACGCTGTGTAGAATATATCGTATGCGATAGTCTTCTTACCGTCATACATCAAATGGTTCACAAATCTTGAAACCATTACTTCGTTGAAAATCGGATCTGGTAAAATGATCCGTTTCTTTGGTTTTGCTTTTCTCATTTTTACTCAAAAATTTTTCGTTTTTGTTTTGGTTGCAGTTGCTTCAACGGCTTCGCTTAGCCATTTACTCAACCGGTGTAACTCTGCTAGGTCGCCCTACCGAATTACTTTTTCTTTGCTGGAGCTGCTTGTCCTGGCTTAGGTCTCTTCGCTCCGTACTTGGAACGACGTTGCGTACGTCCGTTCACACCTGCGGTATCCAATGTTCCGCGTACGATGTGGTAACGCACACCTGGAAGATCCTTCACACGACCACCACGCACCATCACGATGGAGTGCTCCTGCAAGTTGTGACCCTCTCCCGGAATGTAAGCATTCACTTCCTTCTGGTTCGTCAAACGTACTCTGGCAACCTTACGCATTGCTGAGTTAGGCTTCTTAGGGGTTGTTGTGTAAACCCTCACGCAGACACCTCTTCTCTGTGGACATGAGTCCAAAGCCGGAGATTTGCTCTTGTCCGCTTGACTTGCCCTTCCTTTTCTAACTAACTGCTGAATTGTAGGCATTTCGTTAAACTTTAATCTTTTAAGTTATTAATAAATATATTTTTAGACACTCTACTAAAAGTGGGTGCAAATTTAGGAAGATTATTTCATCCCACCAATTTTTTTTGCTCTTTTTTATACAAAATATTTTCCGCCCCTCTCTCACCCCTCAAATTCATAATTGACTACGTCGAACTAACGTTTCATAATTCTTAATTCTCAATTCTTAATTCTTAATTCTCACCGCGCCGTTTTTCTTGTTTCTTCAACTTGTATGGCTTATATTTGTACCTTATAATAAAAATAAAAGGGCTCCTGTCTAACTTATATTCGACTGACATGAAAAGCAAAAACTCTTATATGCGCTACATCACCATCGCGGCCATGTTCTTCGCCGCTGGTCTGATCATATTCAAGACTTACCCGAACTTCGGGAAGTTCAAATACAACTACGCCGTCGAGAAACCTTGGGAATATGACGCGCTCACCGCTCCCTTCGCCTTCGAAATCATGAAATCCAAAGAGGACGTGAAAAAGGAGGAGGATAGCCTGCTGAGCGACTTCAACCCGTTCTTCATCAACGACGAGGGGGTGTCGGGCAAATACATCAGCCTCCTGAACGAGAAATTCGGCAAGGAGGAGGACGACGCGGCGGACGACTACAAGAACTACATCGCCCGCAAACTGAAGTCGCTCTACGCCAACGGCATCATCTCCGCCGACGAGATGGACAAACTGAACGAGGAGAAGAAAAGCGAAATCAACGTCCTGACCGGCAACCAGTCGAAGAACCGCCCCGTCGCCAACCTCCACACGACCAAGACGGCCTACGAGCACATCATCAACGGCATCCCCGCCTCGCTCGACAAGGAGACGCTCCAAGGCTACAACATCAACAACTATATCCACGAAAACCTCACCTACGACAAGGAGAAGAACGAATCGGTGAAGAAGGAACTCCTGAAATCCATCTCCCTCACCAAGGGAAGGATCCAAAGCGGGGAGAAGATCATCGACCACGGAGAGATCGTCAAGGCCCAAACCTACGACATCCTCGAATCGCTCAGGTCAGCCGTGCAGGAGAACAGCGACAAGACGAACAAACAGCTGGTCATGATCGGACAAATCATCATCATCACCATCATACTGTGCGCATTCTACCTCTACTTACTACTGTTCAGGAAAAAATTCCTGGTGAACTTCAAGAACGTGGCGTTCATGCTGGGCATGATCACCATCCTCTGCGTGCTCACCTCCATCATGGTCAAGAACGAATACACGCCTAACATCGTGCCGTACGCGCTGCTGCCGATCCTGGTGACCTGCTTCTTCGACACGAGGACGGCGCTCTTCGCCCACCTCACGGCCGTGCTCCTCTCCTCCTTCATCGTGCCGAACGACTTCGAGTTCCTGCTGATGCAATCCATCGCGGGCATGATCTCCATCTGCACCCTGAAGAACATCTTCATGCGCTCACAACTCGTGCAGGCCGCCATACTCATCACACTCTCCTACTGCGTCATCTACGTGGGTAACACGTTGGTGCACGAGAACGGCTTGGAGCATTTCGAGTGGACGATGTTCCCGATCTTCCTCGGCAACGGTCTGCTGCTCCTGCTCGCCAACCCGCTCATCTACATCGTGGAGAAACTGTTCGGTTATGTGTCGGACGTCACATTGGTGGAGCTGGCGAACACGAACAACTCCCTCCTCAGGAAGTTCTCGGAGGAGGCTCCGGGCAGTTTCCAACACTCCATGCAGGTCTCCAACCTCGCATCCGACGCAGCCAGTTGCATCGGCGCCAACCCTATGCTGGTGAGGACGGGCGCACTCTACCATGACATCGGCAAGATGGCCAACCCGGCCTTCTTCACAGAGAACCAGTCGAGCAAGAACCCGCACACCGAGATGAACGACGAGGAGAAAAGCGCGCAGATCATCATCCGCCACGTGGCGGACGGCGTGGAGATCGCGAAGAAATACGGATTGCCCGAGAAAATCCAGGAGTTTATCAAGACGCACCACGGGAAGAGCAAGACGAAATACTTCTACTATACGATGAAGAACAAATACCCGGACAGGGAGATCGACGAATCCAAGTTCACCTACCCCGGACCGTTGCCGACCTCGAAGGAGATGGCCATCCTAGTCATGTGCGACTCCGTGGAGGCGGCCTCCAGAAGCCTGCAGGAATACACGGACAAGAGCATCAACGACCTTGTCGAGAAGATCATCTCCGACCAAATCCGGGAGGGCATCTTCGAAGAGACCCCTATCACCTTCAAGGAGATCAACGCGATCAAGGCGGTCCTCAAGGAGAAGCTCAAGACCATCTACCACACCCGCATCATCTATCCGGAGCTGAAGAAGAAGGAGGAAGAAACACTTTAAAGAGACTAAAACAGCCTCATAACATGAGCAAAAAGGAAGTGGAGAAGTTTTTCACATCCACAAAAAAGGCCAGGCGTCAACCTGGCCTATTGTCATAACAGCGATTCGCCACAGTTTAATAGTTGTGCTTCATCTGAGGACACCATTTGATGGTATTAGATTCCACACAGCTGGTTAATCAGCTACTAATACATGCTATGACACAACAAATATAAAACTTTTTTTTATTAATCTCAAAAATATTCGAATCTATTTTATATATACTCCCAAAATAAATCGTTTGTCAACAACCTCCGATAAATTACTATAAAACAACACGATGGACGACGAATCACGACTTGCACCTCCACAATAGAGAGCATTAATATAATTAAGGTCAAAACCCAACTCAACATACGATTTCAAAGCCAGGAAAGATGTGTAGAATTCATTCCTAAATAGCACATTCGCCTTTTCTGAGGAAAGGCCATCCCTATCTCCGAGAGTCGAACATATAAATTCATAGAACACTTTAAAATCTTCAGGAGATACTAAGGACAAGATATTCCTCAACAAAGCATATTGCTCTATAGTCACAGGGCCAGCATCATGAGCGGATACAATAGCACCACGTATGATTTCCGCTCTTTCCTCCAACGTATAATCAAGAGCCGAGGAAGAGGAAGAGATTGCTGTCCCCATAGACAAGATATCTCTGATGTCTCTACGTACAAACGAAGGAGCATCATCAGATCGGAATTCAAGTTCAATCATTTCACATTTGAAAGAAAGCACATATGCAACTTTCAGTATTACGCCGGCATATGCCAGGAAAGACCTTTCAAATCCAGAGATGCGATCTTCCCTCGAGGCAGAAATCAACTCTCGTTGTGCTTTTGCCAACGCTATTGCTTCTTGACTTTTTTTGCCTTCATTATTTTTCTCCACATATAAAACCGAACCTTTTTTTCTAATAATGCTTCCCTGCGCCTCCTGGAATTCATGTCTTACAGCAAAAGGCATTTCATTAATGCTAATCTCCTCCCTTATATTATTTTCATTATAGATAGGGAAACGTCCAGAAGAAAAGGAAGGATTTTCCTTGCGGGCCTCATATAATTTTTGCAGGTTTTTTTCGATTTCGCGCCGTGTCCTCCCATCCGAAAACACACCCAACAGTATCTTATAATAATCATTATCCAAGCTGCGTTTTTCAATCAAACGGTTCTCAATGGTCACCGACTTCATCCCATTTTCCGCAAGGAAACTAACAAGCTTTCGCCTCACCTCATCCACATTCTTCCCATAACAATTTTGGAACATGAAAAAATCCGAGTTTTTTTGTGAATCGCATATTTTCTGGAAAAACCAATCATCCATGTAAATGGAAAATGGATTCCAATAAGGCTGGATTTTTGTTTCATCATAATAATAAGGGATTTCATTCTCTCCCATTGTCGACGAGGAATCTTTCAACGAGAAATGGATATCCCCGGCAATTCTCCCATAATACACAAACGAATCGGATAACATATAAATTCGACTTAATAACAAGCCCAATACCTTGCATATGTTTTCGTAGAACGAATCTCGTCCCACAGGAGAGAATCGATATTGGTATACGTCATCTGAGTCAACACTATTAGCCGGACTGATTACGACAACTCTATCAATCATGGTTTGCGTAGTACGAAGAAACGGATATTTCCTCACGAAGACCGTATTATAGAAAGCGACAAATTCAGCTATCGCATTACGCATATCCTCCAAAAAAAGAAGGAAATATTGAGGGAGTTCCCCCTCCATCATCGTTTCCCCATCACCCCCCGCATGTATTTTTTGCAACTTGCGCAGGCATTCAACCAACGACTTTATCTTATCTTTATAATCCGGCCAAACAGTTTTCCATCCGTCATTATAGACCACCTTCCCAGGCGAACTAAAATCACTTGCGAATGGAAGAATAATCTCCTTCAGATAATTAGCGACAATGGAGGAATTCTCCAAAAGCAAATCTACAGTACGCTTGTGAAGCACATTAATATTTAACGCAGACTCAAAATCGGATAATCGCTTTAAGGTTGGAGCCGTGGCTTTAATCTCTGAGAGTCTTTTATAAAGGACGGGGAACCCTCCTTCATTTTTCTTCTTCACCAATATGGGACGAACAGCAACATTTGTCTGTATGTAATTGCGGTCACATGTATATTGGTTACAATTCACACTTGTCTTTTCCGGGAAATAGACCATAAGCGCCACATTATAGCTATCAAGGCTTGACTCATTCGGCTTTTTGGTAGACACACCCACGCCAAAGCTTTCCGCTTCACTCTGATCCTTATACCACACATATTCAATTTCTCCCAAGATGAAATTAAACGAACTACTAGGGTCCCCACTTAGAGGATATACACTCGATATATGAGCGCCCTTCTCCGTTGTAGCAAAACTATAAGTCCTTTTTTCAGAGAAATGAATAATAAAACCGTCAGATGTGACAGCGGTGCCAGGATTAATGGTCAAACATCCCTTGGCATATTCATAGGTGAGGCCATCAAGGATACCTACTCCGATGAGATTTACACGAGTCAAACGTTCCTGTTCCTCCACATAACCGATGGAACCATTTAACAAATCGCTAGTCATCAACTGCCCATTCTTGAAATTTGGGTAATTAAAATTTTTCTGTATCATAACATATAATATTTATTTCTCGACTATACTATCAACATTAAAAAAGCCATCAGCGCCCCAACCAAAGGAGGAACTTCAGTAATCCCACCCACATTCAGACCAGACTAAAAGCGCCTGAATTTTTCACTTCTTCTTTTTCTCCGAAGTTTTTTTCGTTGACGTTTTCTTCATATTCTTACTAGTTGAATTCTTCTCTTTTACAGATGAATCCTTGACAGACTTCTTTCCTGACGAGGATGCTGGAGTTGCTAGTCTGTTCACAGAAGACACAGGAGACTCTGTCGAGTGCCCATCCTCAGATTGGACAGTTGTATCAGTAAAAGAATCCGATTTCTCATCGTTGCCCGAATTATTCCTCGAAGAACGAGACAACCCTTTTAGAAGAGATGGCACCTGGTCCAATCCCTTTACAACTGACACTAACTGAGACAAGGCTGATCGATCAACCACGCCCCCTTGATCCACGAAGGAATCTTCATCCGGCAAACAGAAAAAGCCTATACGTTGTTCCTTAGTATTCAATAATTCAACCGAAGGATATACATTCTTAAATTCGCTGAATATGCTCTTTATTGATGCGATCTGCGCCTCAACCATCGATTCAAACGTGTTGGAACCAAGATATAAAGACTCCAACATGTTTTCCACATCACGCATAACCGCAGAAGATACCCAACATATTTTCGAAATGACATGTGCAGGCAACTCTTCTCGAATCACATTCTCAACAAACTCCCTATATTTTAAATCTAGGGTAGAAGGCAACCATCCAGGAAGGACTACCGTGACATGGAATGAATATGGATCATTGACTAATTCTCCGCTATACGCATCCTTTGTCATTTGCAAGAAGGAGCAACTATCCACCTTACTCTCACAAAAGAAAAGTATATGCTCCAATATGTGAATCGTAAAAGGAGAGAGTGTGCTATCCGAGGCGTCTGCCGAGCCACTTGAAGATGTAATTCGAGCACAATAATTATTAATCCCCAACTTAGACAAAATCCTTTTCTCCACACCACTGAGTTCCAATTGTCGAACATGGGCACTCTCGTTCCGATCTTTCACACAACGGAGTGTTGTCGACCTAGAGCGATTTTGGCTTATCTCCGGATAATGTTTCAACAACGCCTTTTTATCCTCGAGGAGTTCCCTATCAACCCCATCCCCATCATCTTTCGTCATGGATGAGGACAAAAACGCGCGGAAATCCTCTTGAGACATGGCACTGATATCACTTTCTGTAGAGAAATCATCAAAATCAGGGAAAACCTCATTAAACCGGGCCAGGAGATGATCCAATATTTTTTCACGGACAATTATCCTATCGTATTTAAGGAAATCGGAGAATTCTGTATGCTCATAATTCAGCACATGTCCATGATCCTTGAATTTTATTATTTCTGATATCTTTTCCACCTCATCATCAGACAAGTAACCATGGAACCACAATGGACTAGGGTCATCCCCATTCGCCTCAACAGAGAAAAACTTGCCTAGAGAATCCAATTGGACTAAATAATCCGAAAGGAACTGGTCGAAAAAGGAAAGATAACCCTTTAATTGTTTAGCCCTGACTATCTCCGTAGGAGTGTCATACTTTGACAAACATTTTTTACCAACCTTATAACATTGCGGAAGAATATTTTGGAAAGAATAATAACGATCAATGTTTCTACACCGACTTTCTATACGAGGGATATCCAAGTAATTCGGGCTCTCCACTACGGAATTCACAGTACTGTTCTCCTTCGTTGACCCAGCCGAAGGCAATTCAAACCGGACAGAATAGCCTCCTTTGCTTATGAAAATTTGATTTAGAGAGACCTCCCCGTCTTGAAGAACAAGAGGAGAGAACCGAAAATAGTAATCATCTCTATAAATTTTTTTAAACTCTAAATAGTAGTCATTAACATCGCATATGTTTTTCGAATCATCAGAAAGAACAAAATGAAAGTGCGTCACGGCAGAAACCCCATCAACTCTCATAATAAGATTGAGAACATCGGAAAGATATAATCTATCGCGTTTTTTAAAATCTTTCAATTCATCCCTATCTATAAAACCAAGGAAATCCTTCATCTCAACATCGTCCGGAACATATCCTTGGAAAATTTCCTCGTACGATTTTCCTTTTTCCATCATCTCCGACGCTGTATAATGACGGATCGACGGGTATACATACTCCTTCACACGATTATATATATCACGGACAATGGCCGACATATCCGAATATTTTTTCGTCTCTATCTCCAAACAAATACCCACATCCACAGGCTTCAAGGCTTTCACAGGGAGGAATCTCTCACATAAATTTCTGTGGCTGTTTAACAAATCCAGCACTTTCCCTTCCACTTCTTTTCTCTCCTTTTCCGTCTTCACCGCTTCCACACACTGAATAGTCACTTGGTAAAAACCTTTCACATCCAGATGGCTAATACCCATACCTTTCAGTACAGTATCTTTCACACTCACTTTTTTATCAACCTTATCCAGCCTCACATTCTGAACCTCTTTGACATTTTCAAGGACAAATTTTCGATAATCATCCTTAGTTAATGGGTTGAATGAGAATATAGAATTAGGAAGAAACATCGTTCCATCTAATGTCGGATGTGTATTCCCCCCTTCCGTCAACAAATCCTTTATTTCGAAATTGGTGCGATAGGCAAGATCCGCAAGGGAGAAGCACAACGCCTCCCAAATTGTCACACCTGGGTCATGGATATTGAAGTCCGTCCACTTTTGATGGGAAAGCTCCTGGATGCACTTCAGCCCCAATGCCTTCATTTGGTCATAATCCAAAGGAGATAATGCATCTATTTCCTGCATTTTATCGTCATTAACACTCATAACCATAGGAATTTAATTATTGAATATAATCGTGTGACAAACAACAGATGTGTATATGACAAGATTCTGTTCTTCATTGTACGACTGCTCACAATCTACGCTAAGCTCTATTGATTGAGCATCCACAGATTCGACACACTCAATATTTTCGAGAAAGAATAGGATATCAGATACGTTTTTCTTCTTATTTGAGAAAGAAGCATTGGAAGAATTATCCGACCAAGGCGCGATGAACTTGCATAACTGATCGTTTATAAGGACCTTGCAAGAGCTCTCCGAATAGCCAGGTTTCAGTTTTAGTGAGACTTTCACTTTCTGTTTCACATAAGTCGGGGATATAACAATCAACTCGACAAATGGAGAAGCTATCTCTTCAAAATATTCAGCCACTTCTCTCCCGAGGTCACCATCCACATCATCTATTTTAGGACAAAAATCGAATTCCGATTCGTCATTTTTAAGATATCTGTGATCAGGAATAACAATGAGTAAAACTTTGCCCGCCGTCAATTCCCCTTTTTCATTCATACTACGCATACATTTGACAGCGGCAATCTGTGGGAATCTATTCAAAACAAGACGCTCGTAATCCCAGTTTGTCCATGCCCGCCCCTTATGACGAAGTCTCTCGCTGACACGGCAATTGAAATTTTCAGTAGTCTCATCGAATTCACCAGGCTCCCCATCATAGAGTTGCATTACCTTTTTCACCCCACCGATAGCGTTCACAGTCTTTTTAATACTATTGGCGACAAGGATTTGACCTGCAGACATACTCCCTTGAGATGCAGGATTGTACTCCACTTCTACTGCTTGCGCACGGGCACCTTTTATCATCGCAAGGTCACATTTTTTTTGTGCGAAAGCAATCTTAAAGCGAACCAAGCCAGAAGAGAGGAGCGCATCTTTCGGAATACGCAGATAGACAACTCCACTTCTCCTGAAGAAAGAAGTACCATCCTTAAGGAGATATCCCTCACCCAAGTCCTCCCAATTATAGTTCTTCTTCATATACGACCATCGAGGAGTTGCATCGTCTGATCTTCCGCCCATCATCGAATCAATTGAAAAGTAAAGGGACACAACGGTCGAAGATGCAATTCCTTCAAGGCTAAGCAGGATAGCATCTTCATCCCCGACAGAAACCAATTCCGGGAATAAACAAAGTCCTGAAAAAGAATTTGGATCGTTGAACTCTTTCACATCTCCACTCCTCAATATTCCTAATGGTGTGAACAAATGAATTTGATAAGATGGAACATCAAACTGAATAGTGGCAGTAAATATTTTTTTTATTGAAACAGGGAACTTATAACCAACGCGCTCGCCACTAGAAGCATTGGAGACTTGAGCATTGACTTCTTTTCTCAATTCAACAGATTCGATGTACTTAAAGACATCGAAGATTTGTTCCTCGTCAAATTTCCCCGCCACAAGAGGATTACGGGAGTTAGAAGCAACGGTGGTTTGGCCACTATCCTCTTTCCCCGAATCATCAGACTTAAGGTAGTTTGTGCCATAATAATCAACAACTTGTTTTGCCAACTCGATAGCATCCTCCTGCGGGTCATACGATTCAGTCGCAAACACCTCATTCCCATTCACATAAAGAGGTTTCATCCCCACCAATTCTCCCTTGACAGCACTAACTTCAACATCCTCCATAGTTGCCCTAATCGAAAATTTATCACCTGCCTTATACACTGGGCCAAATGCCAATACGCCGACCTGATTCGGGAAGGTCCCGAACTCGTTCTCTATCAACAGGTCACGAACTCCATTCATGCGAACGGTTAATTTTGGCCAGCTTGGGATCGAAATGGGGGAGAAATTATAAGAATTCAAATCCCTTGCGACAAAACGAATGATAGGGTCTTTGGAGTCAAACCCTTCCCCATGTATCTTTTTATCGTATGGGACAATCTTCTCATCTTTGGCAATCTGAAATTGATTATCGACAGAATCAAATTCGCTAATAGAGATCCAACCAGACTCGCCCGTATACGAGATATCGAAGAGAGAGAGAGAAAGAGAAAAGAAATTATCACCTTTCATTTGGAATTGCATATCAGCCCCTTCCTCCACATTTAGACGAGGAGAGGAGACGGCGAAACCATAATTTACGGGGAGTGCGGACCCATGATTCAGCAAGGATTCAGAGGACTCAGCCTTAGGAGCATCAAGCAAAAGGAATTTATGTCTTCCGTTATCACCATCACACACACATGCTTCCAAAGACTTAACTCTTGCCTTATTCAGTTCCAAATCATCCACAGAGACATAGGTAATAGGTTTACCTGAAACATCTTTCCCCGCATCAAACAATGTACCTTTCGGGACCAATACTGAGTCAAATCCCTTGGCGATTTCAAAAAAAACCGTGGCCTTACCCACCTCGCCATTCTTGGGCTTAAAACCCAACACATCCTGATAATAAAACTGGAGGTGTCTATCCGGGATTGTGTTGAAATTTTTTTGTTGTACCCGGAAAAGCATCAAGAAAGCCATGATTAATGACAAATGGGGAGGAATGTTTCCCTCTTTTGCCCACTTCCAAAGTTTTTCAAGGTTCAACTCCCCATATGTGTTTGGGATTTCATCCCAATTGAAAATATCCTTAAAAAACAGCGACCATGACTCATCACACTGGAACGAAGAATCACATATGCTATTAGGATCCGAAAAATAGTTGACATTATGCGAAAAAAGAGCCATCTGTCTAAGCATATCCTCGAAATCCCGACTATCTAAATTCAAATAATCAGATCTGAGTTCTCGAGGCAATCGCTCGCCTTGAGAGGTGCCGTTACTTTCCTGTTGGTACTTTTGTTGATTCATCTTTCTCCTCCTTTCATTCAAAACAATATGGATAGACCATGTTGTACCGAGAATTGGTCGCATTAATCGTGTAAATCAAATCAATGATGATTTTACCTTCCAAGAGTCCATCCAGATTGACATCCACGTCATTCAAAGTGATACGCGGCTCGAATTTACGGATAGCGATTTCCACCATTCTCCGAATAAGCAACAATGTCCCCGTATTACTTGGAGCAAACTGAAATTGTTTCAAATCACACCCATAGTCCGGATGAAACAACCGTTCCCCCTTTCTCGTCGAGAACAAAATCTTCAGACTTTCCTCAATTTCTTCCTTCCCTGAGACTATCTCCACATTCTGCTCATACTTGTTAAAATGGGGAGGAAAACTCCACCCTTTCCCTATAAAATCTGCTGCCATATCATTAACCTCCTATTATCACCGTTGGACATCCCACAGCAGCCATAGCGCCGCATCCGCATGTGTCAGTCGTCCGCAGTGCCGGCTTACCACCAACCAACACGGTCATACTACCAATAACAAATGGTGTCGAAGGCACATGCGAAGGTGGAGGAAGCGGACACGCATGAATATCTCCCATCACCGCCGCCGGCATTCCGCCAATCAACACTGTTGGAACACCTGGGCCCACCACCACGCCTCCGTGGGTGGTCACATCTCCTACTCGTACCGCTGCCGCCATAGTCTGTTATATCGTTTAAATTATCTCTTAATTTATCTGAACCAATCCGCCCTTGATGACCGTATTGCCACTTGCGGAGAACTCCGCCGATGCTGATCCTTGAGCCACCAACTGAGCATTGGCCTTTATATTCACATTATTCCCCTCTATGCTGACATCCTGCGCAGCCTTGAGGGTCAGAGCTTTTTTACTTTCAATTGTGATGCCTTGATCGTTCATCACAATAGTATTACCATTCTGGTCCTCCAATGAGACGCCCTTCTCATCATCACTAATCAACAATTTATTTCCTCCTGGTGTCTCAATCGACAATGCCTTCTTCTCATCATCAAACAGCAATTGGATTTTCTCTCTGCTGAAGAACCCTTTCACATGGTTATCGTTTGTAATATCCATCGGCACAGGAGCTTGACTACTATGCAACATGCCCAAAACAATAGCATTGTTAGGATCTCCATCGACGAACCCGACCACCACCTCATCTTCCAATTCTGGCAAAAAGAAACTTCCCCGTTCGTTTCCAGCATCAAGGGTTGCGATACGACACCAAAGTTTCATGTCGTCAGAATTAATCAATCTCACACAAATTCGGTTTTCTTCCAGAGGGTCACCCTCCAAAGCTTCCACCTTCGCCAACAGCAAACCGTTCACCGTCGGAAGCATACCCATGGATGGTTTGGGTACAATATCGTTAAATCGCGTCACATAGAATGTATCGTCAAGTCCAACTCTTAAATGAGTTTGCCATCCCTTTGGGCCGATATTATGCAATACAGAAGAGACCAGAACCTTTCCAGAAAACCCTTTGCCCACACCATGCAAACAAACAACGTCACCTGGCGACAACGGAGCATATCCAACAACATTCACTTCTCCTGTCAAAAATGCAAGATCGTTACGGACAGAAAGCATATTCTGCATAACATCCAGTTCCTGCTCCCCACCAGAAACACCCATTAAAACGGAACATTGTTCCTCGCCATCATCCACATTCTCCACGCTTTGGCTTACATTCGAATTGGACGATGTGCTTTCAACCATCTCTTGACTCGTGTAATCAAATGACTTACACTTATAAGTCTTGTGGGAGTGTCTGCCATCCACCTCAACCTGAATGTCATTAAGATTATAGCCTCTAACGACATCCAGAACCTGATCCTGATCCGTCAAATCCTCTTCAACAACAGATTTTACAACGATCCCCTCTGGAGTTGTAAGGACTTCCATTCCTCCTGTTTCAGCGATAATATTAATGAAGTCCCAATCACTACAATTACTTTGTACTCTTTTTTCGGATTCATTTCCCGGGTTCTCCACCTTCACTGATATGCCATATTCTCCACATATCGCTTCAATCGTATCACCGATGGTCTGTTGCTCAAATATGCGGCATTTCTTTTCAAACGTCATCCTCTCCGCCTCATGTTTAGCCACAAGGGTAAGAATGGAACAAGACTTCGAGACTGACTTTTTTCGGATAATGCCTTTGAAAACACTCACATCCGCCTGATCGTACCCCAATACAAGTTCTATCTCAGCCCCGATACTATACATATCCAAATCAGACACATACGATTTATCCTCATCACTGATTATATTCTCAAAAGCTATTTCAAGCGTAGCAATCTTGCAAAACTCAGTAGAGGAACTGATGGAAACGATATAGTCTTCACAAGGCACTTCTTCCCCATCCACGAGAATCTTATAACAGATTTCTCCGTTCAGGTCCACATAATTTATATCATCATTCAAATCTGTCATATACGTTTCATATTGACAATTTAAACAAAGAATCTAAGACATCATCAACCGCACCAGTAAGGGCATCCACAAAACTTTCAAAACCACCAGATTGAGAAGAAGATTCCTTTTTTTTCACCTCCGGCGGATTTTTCTGAGCTACAGACAAGAATGAGCAAGTAACCTTCGCCCGTAATGGGGCCCCATCCGATTTAAACAAATTATAGACAACGTTAAACGTTTTAACTTTACAAGGGAAAACATCTCCGCAATAAGAAATCGCAATAAGGTTAGGTGTATAATCCTCCGACTTCGGCGCAACAAAAAATGTTTCCATCATATGGTCTAACTGTTCTACAACCGACTTATTTGCCTGAGAGGGCACAACACCTGTTCCATCAAGCATAAGTGTGACATTGTAGGTAATGGAGCCTACTTGAACAGATTTACCGGAATCAGTGCTTCCATCTGTCGGATTATCAGCCTCACCACCGTAAGACACAGTCATGTCTTTCGAAAATTGTTCAGGATTGATCATAGACACATATGGATTCGGCATGACATCTTCTTTATCAAGCCTATAAAAAGTCATGAACTCCTTTTTCCCGCTACCAACACCTAAAATATTCATCTCTCCCTCCTTTTCTTAAACTCGTTGTCATAGAAATTTCTCACCAAAGAGCTAACGAAACGTTCAGCCTTCGGACGAGCAATCCGAGGGGAAGGGTCTTCCCCCGCAAGGTTTTTTCTAACCACATTCGCTTTGATGGTCAATTCTCTTATCTTGATGGTCATAATCAGAATATCCGTTTTGAATAGTTGTACGCCAATTCTAGTGTCTCTATCACCAACTCGTTCTTGTTCGCACCAAGCTGGCTCACCTCTATCTTCACAGGATAAGCATTGTTGAACGCCCAAACCTTGACGGGGAGATGGTTCTCATTCAACAGCGTGACGATTGCAGTACAAGGGGAAAAGTTGAAGTTATAGATGGCCTCATTCGCCCACATCACCAAGAGGGAGGGGGTCGTGGACAACGCCCGTTTCAGCACCAAGTTGCCGTATTTGGGAGGTTTAGGCAACCTATATTTGTACGAATTGTTGCCACCTTCAGCCACATCCTCCGTCTGCAGTTCCGCAGATAGTCCAGACACTTCAGAGAAGGCCATTCCTATGTTATCATCACCGTTAATCGCATTCTCCAATAGGCCACCCAACCCCAATGCGACACTGAGGAAGGTCACTTCAAAGTGAAAGGCAGGAACATATCTATCCGCTTTGTGACTCATCACATAATATCTGTTAGTTCAACATGAAAGGTAGATCACCGCCACTTGACGGCGATCTACCCTTTGAATAAATCAAGCTCTTGTGACGGTGAAACTTTCGTAAGCCAATTCCACTGATTCGATCAGCACTTTACCGTCAGAGGCATTCAAGGAACCTCCGTCGTATTTAATCGGGAAAGCGTTTTTCAAACTCCAGGTCACAACAGGTTCATGGGCCTCATTCAAGAGAGAGATGGTAATATCCCTGCGCTCCACGGTATTATTGGAGATAGTGTTGAACCAATCGTAGAACCCATTATCGGTCGCCATGGCGCCACGTTTTAATGTCACATTATCATATTTCTTCAATCCAGGCATCTTGAAGGTGGTGTACTCCTTGTTAGCTCCCTCACGATACTCAATCGGTGTGGTGGAGACACTCAAGCCCGAAACCTCGGAAAAACTCACATTTTCGTCGTCGTCGCTCCACTTCACCGTGAAATGGAAGCCTGTTAATGGATAATTATTTGTAGCCATTTGATTATTCAGTTATTATATTAATAAATTGATGGACAATTCCTTAAGCCTCCTGCAATTTATGGGAAAATTTCAGGATGATAAACTCGGCAGGACGAACAGCGGCCAGACCGATTTCAACGATCATCCTACCCTCCAGGATATCCTGCGCCGTCATGGTCTCGTCCAATCCCACACGCACATAGAATGCCTTGTCAGGGGTAGAGCCAGCCAATGCGCCATCACGCCACAAATTGGAGAGGAAGTTCTCGATTTGGCAGCGAACCTTCACCCACGTGTTAGCGTCGTTCGGTTGGAACACAGCCCAGCTGGTCGACTTCTGCACGCTCTCCTCAATGTAGTTGAAGAGACGGCGAACCGGCACGTAACGCCACTCGTTGCTGTTACCGTCCAACGTGCGGGCGCCCCAGACGATGATGCCCTTGCCCGAGAAGCTACGGATCGCATTGATGGATTTACCGGCATTCGGATCCACGTTCATATCCCCTTGATTCGAATCAGACAGTTGCTCCATCACATTGGAAACACCAGATATGCTCACGTTGGCAGGAGCTTGCCATACACCCTTGTTGGCATCTGTCATGGCATAAATACCCGCGATGGCCGCACTTGGAGGGATGACTTGGGCCTTGGCTTGGTATTGGGCCAGTTTCCCCGCATATTCCGGAATTTGCGAGATGATGGCTTTGGCAATAATTTCCTTTTCCCCAGGGATCTCAGAGCTGTTATATTGTGCATACGCTGATTTCGCCGCTAGATTCGTTTGCAGAAGGGCACTTATTTCCGAATCATTACACATCTCATCAAATCCGATTTCCTTCGTATAAGTAGTCTTCAGATACGGATAGTAGGCGGCGCCATAGCTGAGGTTAACTGTCCCCACCGCACCTCTAAACTCACTTAATGTTTTACCTAATTTGTCGTTCGGGTCCTCGATATCCTTCACATCAAGGATGGCAAAGCGGTCGCCCATCTTCCCACAGTGGTTTAATGCCGCCTTATGCACTGCACCCAGGTCATCTTTATCCAGCACCAATGCCGCATCAGGGAACAACACCAAGGTCACCTCATCCACTTTCTCCAGTTCAGAGACTAATTCATTTTTTGAGCCTAGATACGTATCCGCAGTAGGATTTGTTACATTGTCCTCCCCGGAAGATGCATCCTGATCGTATGAGCCAACCGAACACACATAACATGTACCGCCTCCATTGTCGTAGAAGAGCCTCATGCTGTCGTACATGACGAACTCATTGTTCTTCAGCTTATCTCCCTCAATCTTCAGCGTTGGTGCACCACCAAACTTGGCTTCATAATCGACCATGCTGGTCACCTTGACGGGCTTGCCTTTTTGATTACTCGGACACTTAGCTGTAAATCCGATGAAAGCGGGGATCGCAGTGGCTACGCCAGCCACTGACGGTGGGAACTTGGAGATTTCCTCCACATAGACTCCCGGTGTTTTGTACTCTGCCATAAATCTTCTTTAAATTATTATTAATTAAACAGTTAATTTATCATATCTCTTTTTTTAGTTCGTCATCTCCCAAGGCGATTCGGAGCGCCTCTTTTTCCACTTCCGTACGTTTCGAAGGGTCCTTTGCACGTATAGCCTTCAAGGCGTCGATCAAGCACTCCCGCTGGATCCTCTTGATGGAAGCCACCCGATCATTGTACTCCTCCCGACCGACATCGTCGGCATTCCACGGTTCCTCCTTCTTCCACTGCTCCAATTGGGCTTTCCTACGTTCCCAGAAGAATGGATACTCTTTGATATCCGGATGCTTTTCCAACAGGTCGACGGGGTTCGCATACATTTCAACCATCTTTTGGCGAAGGAGTGTCTTTTCCGCCTCCGTCAATTCGCCGTCCGCATGGAGTTTGGCCAAGGCGGACGACCATGGTCCGGAATCCCTCGTAAGGAAGACGTTCTTCACCGGAACGACCTCTTCCGTGCTTTCAGCGGCCGTAATGGTCACCATCCGCACCTTATAGACCACCGACGGCACCATCTTGCCGCCTAATGTCTGCCACATGCTGTTATGTTGTTCGGAGGTAAGGGACTGGAGTTCCACCTGCAGACTGTTCGCGGAGATCTCGTTGGAATCATCCTTATAGTTGATATTATTCATCCAATAGATGACATCGGAAATCTGCGCCAAGGACGTTCCATAATCTTGCGCATGGGAAGTGATCAACACATAAAGGTTAAGGCAAACGTCGGGGTTCACATTCTTGGAAACCACCTTCTTCTTACCATCCCGTTCGTCCATCGCATACCGGAAAGGGCTCTGCTGTTTACGGGAGGTCTCCTCCTCGACATGAAGAAGGGTGATGCACAAACCTTCCTTTTGAGACACATCTTTCTGGATGGCATCCAAATAAATACCATTCAGTTGATACTCAGATGAAGGATACATTTTCTCCAACAAATAGGATTGTATGGCTTCTAATGTTTGCTTTAACATAAGACTCTTTTTTATTTTTTTTCAAGACAATCAATCGTTTCCTGGGAATATAAGTGTTAAAGTAAGCCAACCACCCTCAGGAGAAAAACCTTCATGAATAGGGCCACCGCCCACATACACTATAACATCCTTATTCTCATATGTTTTCAACTGAATATAACTCAGGAATAATTCCCTTGACTTGAGTTCAGATATTTGATCGAATTTCCATAAAGAACTAGGAATCTTATATTTTTCTTCATCCGATTCATCAAAACCACCAAGTTTTATCGAACCCACTCTTATGAAATCAGATATTTTTTTTATCTTATTATAAAGAAAATTCATATGTATATTCCCATTTAAATCCCCTAAAATATCTGGATTTAAGGAAAGCACGGACGGGTCAATCTTTAGTTCAAATTGGGAGGCCCAATAGTCTGAATTCCATATATATGGCGCAGGCTGTTCTTCGTTTTCTCTCCCCACCTTTTTTCCACCTTGCGCGACATGCGCCAACTCATGCGCAACCAATCTTTGGCCCTCAGAGGTTTCAGGGGCATATTGTCCCTGGTTGAAGTAGATATCGTTACCATGCGTGAAGGCCTTGGCGTGAATGCTGCCACTTAAGCCTGCCGCCTCGCCATCGGTATGCAGGCGCACCTGCGAGAAGTCACGGTCGAAGCCTCGCTCCATCATGCCTCGCAAGCCGTCAGGCAACGCCTGTCCGCCACCCTGCAACTGGTTCAACTGACTCTCCATCCGCGAAGAGACCGCCATGCCTCCATCGGCGCCACCACCTGAAAACTTACGGAACACCCTACCACCCATCACATCACGAGCTGCAACATCAGCCTCCTGCTCATCACTATCGCCAGGTTTGGTCATCTCCAACTTAGGATGGATGATAGTATGGGAAGGATACGACTTCACACGACCTCTAGCGCACTGCGATGTTCGTTGCGCCAAAAAGGGATTCTCTTGTTGAAATATAACACTCATATTAATGTCGTCAGTATAAAGTGTGAACAACTAAAATTTTTACAACTGTTTTTCTCTTAAAAGTCTAATACAAACCCAATTCTTTGAACGTAGCCTTTAAACATTTACGGTCTGCCTTAGAACACCTTTTCAAAACATCATCTAAATGATCCTGTGCGGCAGAATCCCATAGGCCCCATAATCGTTCTGGTTTATTCAAATCTATATGGGCAACATATTCACGAGCAATTTCTAAAAGTCGAGGCAAAGGCAATGCATACTTCCTATCCAAATTCCCGAGTTCACTTCTATGTATTTTGACACGTCCTTCAAATAACTTATAAAAATCGTCAGGATTTTCTTTTACCCATTTTTCCGTAACTTTCCTTGCCTGAACGTGACCATCAGAGGAAAAATCCGCGCCTTTATCAACCCCATCTTTACGGTTAAATTCAAATTTATTTCTTCCCTCATAACCCAACAATTCAGAAATTACGGACGCTAACCCGACTAAGAATTTATCAGCCAAGCGACGATCAGGTCCCAATAAGGCAATTCGGAATTCCTCATTTGCGATGAAATAATCAGCCAGATACTGTAAAAAGATGACTCCAGCGTCACGTTTTTCTTTATCTTTCAGAACAGAGAAAACCGCAACAATCTTAGATTTATTATCCGGATCCATACAACACTGGATTACCTCACCAAGCATGTTAAGTAAATTTTGTTTGATGTAGGATTCTTCAGGCAACTCTAGATGCTTAAAATTCCGAAGGAAATTATTTATGAGCAAGTCTAACTCCCTCATGATAGGAGATCTAACTCCCTCATCTGCGAGTTGCGCCACCGTCCGTCCTGACTCCATACTGAAATTAAGCATAACCTCAGGACTATGGTTTTCAAAGAATGAAGTAGTGTCGTAATTTTGAGCAAATAAATAATGCGTCTGACCCACATCATTTAAAAGAATATTCACAAAGTCTTTATCGGCATTATAATTCGTTATCAAATTTCCTCTTTCATTGATTCTATCCTTATACTGTTCCATGAATTCATCCGAAAAACCTTGTCCGTCAAAAGAAACACATCGATCCACAGAATCATCCATCAGCGTGATAAATTTTGCTTTATTTCCACCCTTTGAATGCCCAGTAACAGTTATAGTATAATCATTTTTGTTGATTTTCTTTTCGGCACAGAGAGGAACATCTTCCGGCTCACATACCAACGATGAATCAAAATATTTATCAAATGTATTTATGACCGCATTCTGTTGGTTCGTTATTGTCTCCTTATTTTCCAGTGGTGCAGATTGTTGATCAACAAATCCACCACCTTGAAAATTGTCCACCCACTCTTTGGAAGTAGTACCTCTAAAGGCAACAATGGCTTCCTTATTTTGCTCATCAACAAACAGCACACTAAATCCCCCCAAACTATCCTCATCAGTAGCCTTTATTATTAGATTTTGAAGTCTATCATTCCCTAATATCGCATCAAAAGTCATACTCCAATCACGAGAAGAGATAGTTTCATCTCCCCATTCTTCCGGATTTAGATTCATCACATATGACACAGCATAACTCACTGTTTTCCCTATACATTTCCTAAAAGCGTTTCTAATATCTACTCCCGCCTTATTTTGTTTCTGTGTAGGAAGGTATGTTAACATATTCAACAAAAGCAAATCCGCTGAAGATATGAGAGAATTCTTTTTGTCTCTATTATCATCCTCATATTCCATTCTCCCCACTTTTTCCCCTCCCTGCACAACGTGCGCCAACTCATGCGCCATCAATTCTTGCCCTTCAGATGTATCAGGGTCGTATTCTCCTCGATTGAAGTATATATCTTCACCATGCGTGAAGGCCCTAGCATTTATACTACTGCTGAGGTTAGCCGCCTCATCATCAGTATGCAGACGCACCTGCGAGAAATCATGATCGAAGCCGTGTTCCATCATGCCACGCAAACCATCAGGCATCGTCTGCCCGCCTCCCTGAAGATGGTTCAACTGGCTTTCCATTTGCGAGGATGCTGTCTTGCCCCCACCACCTATAACACCATCTGAAGGCTTACGCAACACCTTACCACTCATCACCTCACGAGCTGCGACATCAGCCGCCACTTCGTCAGCATCACCTGGATTGGTCATCTCCAACTTAGGATGTATGATGGTACGCGATGGATAACTGCGAGTTATATGTCCAGATATGTTCCTATCTTGCTGGCGTTTTCTCCGAATATGTTGACGAGCTACATCCATACTTATTCCCCTTCTTCAAATTTCTTACTAGAATTTCCAAAAAACAGAGTATGGCCAAAAAATCCTGCCAAAAGAGCAAAAGGGAGAAAACCCAAAAGAACGCCAATCTTTCCTAATATAGGCACAGATTCGACCCCACTCAAAAACTCCCAAACGGCCTTAAATTTACTTCGTGAGTGTAATGCGAGTTCTTTGAATAGAACTGGAATTATTTTCGAAAGCACGCTGAGCATCGCATAACAACATACACTAAATCTTGTAACATCCTCATCAAAAGGGTCTCCTTCACCCTTAAAAAGGAAAGTCATGGTTCGATTCCCTTTATCAAAACTCCATCCATCACTTTCCGGGTTCTTTTGACCCTTAAATGATTCGATTATTGGCTCCTGGCCTTCATCATATTTGATTTTAAATTCAGATGTTATATTCTTGGAATCAAGCTTTTCTCCATCTACAGTATTCCGTATTTCAAAGAGCATATTTTTTATAATCGGCAAACCTATACCACCCAAAGGAAGAGTCGCAAGTACGGGGAGAAGCCACATAATCATATTAGCTAAAAGAGGTACCATAAAAGTAGAATATTGCTCTTCACTTCGAGGAACAAAAGTAGTGACCCAAAAATGCTTTCTAAAACTAGTATCTATGGGACAGTTATAATCTTTGTATTGCAGTTTTGTAACTGCCATATCCATGGTGAGATTCTCAGTATCAGCGAGACATACTTGACTTTTTTCATTACAAGAATTGCCCGTATAGATGCCCAACTCTGTTCCCAATCCGAGATTTAAATAGTCTCCTTTCCATGCCCATATGGAAAAATTAGTTCCCATGGAATTAAAAAAGTATTTTTTCCGCTGCATGCTTGTAAAATATGCGAAAATCTTATCATACTCTTCCATATATCCAAAATATCTTTGAATACAGTCTACTATCGCATGATAGTTCCCATATTCGTCTTTTTGCATATCCAAAATCTTGGCAGCAATACCATTCACATTGGCTCTGGATTCATCTTCCTTCCCGGGCAAAGACGAGCTACGTTCATCGGGTGACTGCGTTGTCAAATCTTCACCTAAGGAAATGTCCGGTGAAGAAACATCCTGAATTGTAACATCTGGATTTCTTCCCACCTTTCCCCCACCTTGTGCGACATGCGCCAACTCATGAGCCACCAATCGTTGGCCCTCAGAGGTTTCAGGGGCATATTGTCCTTGGTTGAAGTAGATATCATTACCATGCGTGAAGGCCTTGGCGTGGATACTACTGCTGAGGTTAGCCGCCTCACCATCGGTATGCAGGCGCACCTGCGAGAAATCACGGTCGAAGCCACGCTCCATCATGCTTCGCAAACCATCGGGCATCGCCTGTCCGCCTCCCTGCAACTGGTTCAATTGGCTTTCCATCTGCGAAGAAACCACCATACCACCACTAGTACCACCAACTGAGAACATACGGAACACCTTGCCATTCATCACCTCGTATGCAGCCTCATCAGCTTCCTGTTCATCGGCATCTCCAGGTTCAGTCATCTCCAACTTGGGATGTACAATGGTGCGGGATGTATAAGAAATACCATTTCCGTCATTTTTTAATGGCGGATGATGACTATTCACATCATTTGACATACTTACATTAACGAACATGGTATTATATATAATAAAAACAAATACGCATCAACAATAAACAAAATATCAAAACACATCATATCATCAGTCAATCCAAATATATGGCAAAATTTTTATACAACAAAACATTTATCTATATATTTTACATTTTATTATTTGATAATAATCATTAATAGACCAATAACAACTTATATACCAGCATTTTACTACTACTCAATTTATGTATATATTAATATCACGCTATTGAATATTATTTTAATACGCAATAATTTTAATTTATATTTATATCAACTTATATACTATTTTTATATATTAGCATAATTTCAATTGACTAAGACCAACAAATCATCCTCTCCAAATGGACGAGAACACGATACATTCCCTTCTAATCGACTTAGAGTTGCCTGACAACGGGCAACCCGATGTGACGTCATGCGCAAACGAGATCTACGAGAAGGCGATTTTCCCCACGATTGACCGCACCATCTGTCAATTGGACGAAACAAACGATTTGATCATAGACGACAAGATCGTCATCGACTTGGGAGAGGTTGAGGTCACCGAAATCCCCTTCAAACTGGAGGAACTCCTAACTCAGGAACTCAGGAGAAGAATGCAACTGCAGGAAACGCACCCACTTCCCCTCGGAGAGAAACCGTCCCCCGCAAACGCCAACGAACCAAGGCAGCAGGGGTCATACCCGTCTTCCGAAGCTGCGGCAACACTCTCCACAAACACTATCCATCCAAGAGAGCAAGGAACATACCCATCCGCAGAAGGTGCGACATTCTCCGCAAACAACACCGCATCAAAGCGACAGGGGACGAACCCGACCCAGGAAGGAACGTTCCCCGCGACAAGGGAGACCATACTTCCACAACTCATCCGATTCCTACGAGACGAAGAGATTCCGTGGCAATATGATATCGAGGTGTTCGACGCCACCTCGTACCTTTCGGACGCAATCTGCGCCGTCACAGAAGACGACGAGGCGTTTTTCAGACTACTCGACACCGCGAAAAACGACAAACGGG
Organism: Paludibacteraceae bacterium; assembly: GCA_017649635.1. Lineage (GTDB taxonomy): Bacteria > Bacteroidota > Bacteroidia > Bacteroidales > Paludibacteraceae > UBA1181. The sequence goes on from JAGCGM010000004.1 coordinate 27,541, forward strand.
TGCTTTGGAGATTGCTCTCCATGGCAAGCCCGTCCACACTCATCCGTCTTCATGATGCGATACTTCCGCTCGGCACCACCCTCACTGAGCGCACTAGACACGATGGAGAGACATCGAAGCGTAAGGGCAAAAAAACAGCCCAGGAGGAAAGTCTTCACGGAGGGGATTCCCCCTCAAACGAAATGGCTTTAAGGCATTCCACCCATCAACTCATCCACACCCTTCTGACACAGTTGGCGACGTTGATGGAGCACTACGGCATAGGCCCGTCGGAGAGCCTCAACACCCTGTTCGTAAGGATTAGGAAAGAACTAGCGAAAGGCACAGGCCCGTCCATCAAAGAGCAAGGGAAAGAAACGGAGAGAGATGCCAAGGATACGGACTCGCATCACGCAGACGAGAAGAGTCTGGTCGAAAGTCCGACATTCACGAGCCACTCCACCTTTCTGGCACAGTTATCGGCGCTGATGAAGCGATACAGCATAGGTCCGTCGGAGAGCCTCAACACCCTGCTCGAAAGGATCAGGGGAGAGTACGCCACGCAAATCATATCCTCCTTCGGGGAAGGGAAAACGAAGACGGAAACGGCAGGGGAACCCTTCGAACGGGGAATGGGTGGCGACACGATACAAGACATACTGTTGGAGATCGAACGGCAAAGCATCGAGGAGAGCCAGTCAAGTTCTCTTTCTCGCAGAATCCATGTCAACGACGCCGGAATCATACTCCTACACCCCTTCCTCACCGCCTACTTCTCGCAATTGGGGCTCATCGACAAGGAGAAACGGTTCAAGTCTGTCGAAGACCAAAAACGTGCCGTCCATTTGCTCAAGTACCTATCAGGGGACGAGGCGACACACTATAGCCATCGGCTAGTGTTGGAGAAGATAATGTGTGGATTTCCCCCCGACTTCCCGATGGAGCATGAGTTCCAAATCACCGAAGAGGAGCGACAGGAATCAGAAGCGATGATCGCCTCGCTCTGCCAGTATTGGAGACCCCTGAACGGCACCTCCATGAAGGGTTTACAGCACTCCTTTCTGTTACGCCACGGCACAATCGAGCGATCTGACGACGCATGGATCATACGAGTGGAGGGAAGCGCGATCGACATCCTATTGGAAAATCTGCCGTGGGAGATTTCCACGATTCTCCTCCCCTGGATGGAATCGATGATATTAGTAGAATGGCAACAAAATTGATAATAACGAGACAATGACAAACAGAGAATTCTTAAACAATGAACTGAAATGGTTGGCGGAAGTGATCGTCACCCGCATGAAACTCTACTTCAACCAAGAGACAACGGTCAGAGACATCATGGAGATCAAGCCGCAACCAATCAGCGGAGAGCAAGGGGCATACGCCGCCTTTATCAGCAAAAACAACTTCGGATACGAGGAACGACTGGGACTGATCCTCTCCTTTGTGCCTCTGCTCAAGCCACAACTTCTAGACTGTTTCAACGTGAAGAACTCAGACACAGGACAACGATTCGTGGAGTTCGGTTGCGAGGAGAGAGACAACATACTTCAACCGACCCTCTCCACCCTCTACTTCATACTATGCGGAGACGATGTGGAGCGGAGAATCATCCTGATGGGAGCCTTCTCCCGTCATCCAATATTCACCCACTCCGCCTATTTCCCCAACAACTCCCGTCAAATTCAGAACCTACCCACGCTACAACCATCCGACGAGTTGACGGAGACACTCATCTTCGAGCGTAAATTCGTGCCTGCCTTCACCTCGGACTTCCCCGCAAGGAAACTGACAACGGAGCGATCGTGGGACGAGCTCGTGCTCGACGAAAACACCATGAAGATGGTAAACGAGATACGGCTCTGGGTAGAGTACGGCGACCGGATCAGGGGAGAATGGCAACTCGGGAAGGTGATCAAACCTGGGTTCAGGGTACTCTTCTATGGTCCGTCGGGAAGTGGCAAGACCTTCACCGCAAGCCTTTTGGGCAAGGTGACCGGCAAGGACGTCTACTGCATAGACCTCTCTATGGTCGTCTCCAAGTACATCGGAGAGACGGAGAAAAACCTATCGAAAGTGTTCCAATTGGCGGAGGACAAAGACTGGATCCTCTTTTTCGACGAGGCGGACGCACTCTTCGGAAAACGAACCGGGCTGAAAGACGCACACGACAGGTATGCGAACCAAGAGGTAGCCTACCTATTACAGAGAGTGGAGGATTATAGGGGCCTCGTGGTCCTCTCCACTAACCTGAAAACCAATATGGACGAAGCCTTTTCGCGAAGGTTCCAAAGCGTCATCCGCTTCCCGATGCCCGATGCGGAGCAGCGTGAACAACTATGGCGCAACACCTTCTCCCCACAGTGCGTTTTCGACGAGGAGACCGACCTGAAGGAGATCGCGAAGAAACACGAGCTGGCGGGAGGATCTATCCTCAACGTGGTGCAATACGCCTCCGTCATGGCGATGAGCCGAAACGAAAAGGTGATCCGTAACGCAGACATCATAGAGGGAATCAGGAGGGAGTTCCAAAAGGATGGGAAGATGATGAGGTGACGGATCACCCATCCGAGACATCCCATCGACGAAGGTATAGGGGTCACAGAATCCCCGCAAACTCGAACATCTTGCGATATGCCTCCACCTTCTTCTCCAGGCTCAGCGGATAGGCGCGCGAGGAGGAGGGCAAACGGAACAGGACAGTGTCACCACACAACGGAACATGGGCGCCGACCTTCGGCATCTCCGACAACGAAAAGGAGTCCATAAGGTTCTGCGTAGCCTTCTCACCCGTGGTGACCACCACCCTGCAGGAGGGAATCTGCCCCAAGAGCGACTCAACATCAGTCAGTTCCACCACTTCGAGGAACTTGTCCGAGGCATTCTCCTTCAGGCGTCTGACCGCCGTGGCCGTGTCATAATAGGCGATGCCCGTCTGCTGGAGGAACGCCACGATGCGCTCCAGGCAGAAACGCTTCCGACCGCTTTCCACGAAATAGTCCTTCTCGCCGAAAAAGAGCGACCCCATGATCCGCCAATGGTCATTGATGAAATTAGGGTAGAAGAAGTCCATGCTCCAGCGGGCTCTCGGCGGCGGGAAACTGCCGAGGAAAAGCACCTTCGCGGAGGGCGGCAAAAAGGGCTTCAGCGGATGATACTCCACCGAACCGGTCGATCGCTCAATATGTTGTAGGTCCAGCATTCTTATACTTTAATCGTTTGCCTACTTCGGGCATTGCGGGGACAAAGATACGATTAATCCTTTAGGGTTGCGCATAGGGAGGCTTTTCGTGTCGCATAATCTACAAAAATACAGCTACTAACCTAACCAACAAAAAAAGGCGAATCCCTCCGATCCGCCTTTTGTATTATATTTAGCCCAACAACTCTTAATTCTTAATTCTTAACTCTTAATTATCATATCTCAGAACATCCTTGACACTTTTTTGTTCCTTAGAAAGTATGTTTTAATGTTCCTTAGAAAAGTAATTTAAGGGGGTTAGTTGCCCCCCTAGGGGGGCAGTGCCGCTAAGGC
>JAGCGM010000215.1 GCA_017649635.1 Paludibacteraceae bacterium
ATAAATCGTTATTGTATTTCCTTGGGTAATATTTGGCGCATCCGTGTCGCATATAACCTTGCCCGTTTGGGATGTAGATCATAGGGGAACACTCTTTCGCCGAAAAGTACGCATAATTCGGTGAATTAAAAAATGTTTCGTCAATTAATTTGCGTGAAATCCTCATACGTTCATCGGGAGTACAGGTCTACCCTTGTTAGGGATGGGAGATGGCGCATCCCTTTGCACCTCAGCATGATAGGCTTCCCATAAAAATAGATTGTTCATTGTACTATTTTTTTTGAAAAGTATAATTTATTCGGTTAAAAATCTATAATTTTGCAACGAATTTCAGATGAATGAAGGGAAATAATCCACATGATAGTTTATCCCTCAGTGTAGTGTGTCTTTTTATTGATAAAAAATAAACGATAATTAAAAACAATGCGATTTAAGATACTCCTATTATGGGCTATTTTGTTCTCTGCCATGGGAATGGTCAAGGCTCAGAATTATCTATGTTTCACTGCCATAACAGACAATTCGTCCGTTGGAATAAAGGGGAAAGAGAATTTCGTCCCTAACATAGAATACTCATACACTCCGGACGAAGAAGCCTCTTGGAAGACAATCACCTCCGGCTCTGTTGAATTACCCTTAGCGGGAGATAAGGTATACTTTAGGGGGGATAACGCCACGGGTATCATCAATACTGTGGATGACTATACGAACTTCGTGATAACTGGACAGGTGGCCGCCAGCGGAAGTGTCATGAGTCTGCTTGACGGGGTGGGCGCTTCCTTGGAAATACCATGCGAGAAGTGCTTCTACGGACTATTCGACGGATGTGAGGGCCTCGTCCAAGCGCCGGAGTTGCCCGCCACCACATTGGCGGTGGATTGCTACAAGGAGATTTTCCATGGATGTGGAATCAAGAGAGCGCCAGAACTGCCCGCCACTGAACTGGAAGAGGGATGTTACGAGGCCATGTTCGCCAACTGCGCCAACCTCACGGAAGCGCCGGTATTGCCTTCCCTAACGATGAAGCGCCGGTGCTACTCTAACATGTTCTCTAATTGCACCAGCCTCGTCCAGGCCCCGGAGCTCCCGGCCACCACAATGGCTATAGACTGTTATTTGGCCATGTTCGAACAAACCGCCATCGCCCAGGCTCCGAGTCTGCCGAGTACGGTTTTGGCTGAACGTTGCTATTCCAACATGTTTTACAAATGCGCATCCTTGACGGAGGCTCCGGAACTGCCAGCCACAAATTTGGAGGACAGATGTTACTGTGGCATGTTCAGCAACTGCACAAGCCTCACGAAAGCCCCTAACCTGCCGTCGACGCAGATGCGTGTGGAGTGCTACTATATCATGTTCGCCAACTGCACTAGCCTCGTTGAGGCTCCTGCGCTTCCCGCCATGGAATTGGATAGCACCTGCTACCGCGAGATGTTCCTGGGATGCACCCAACTCGCTAAGGCGCCTGAATTGCCGGCCACCGACCTCTCCTCGCGATGCTACTTTGGTATGTTCAGGGATTGTAAATCATTGGAGACGGCACCTTACCTTCCTGCGACCGAACTCACAGATGCATGTTATACGAACATGTTTTCAGGGTGTGAGAACCTCACTTACATCCAGGTGGAATGCGAAGCATTGATGGAAACAGGCGCTACTTATGCGTACAACTGGGTGAAGGACGTAAACAAAAAGGGTACGTTTGTCCTTCCTTGTGGTTCTATCTATGACGTAAGGGGCAACTCATCCATCCCCGATAACTTCGACATCGTCTCTACCCCTATCGCCGTGTTCATGAATGCTGATAGTTTAGTGCTCACGCGGGATACTATTCCGTGCGGTACCACTCCTCAATTCAAGGGCCTCACGCCTAAAAAGAATGGTAACGACCGTTTCGTCTACCAATTCAAGGGTTGGAACCCGACCCCGAAGGCACTGACAACCAGCGGTATTACCGCCTATATCGCCACATACGATTCCATCGCACTGTGCGACACGACCATACACTCCTGCTACTCCTACTCGATTAACGGACGCAACATCATGAGGAGCTCGGAATGGACCGACACCACCCACCATGAGGCGGGCAATGACTCCATCATCCACTATAAGGTATTCATCCACTATGGCGCCTCCAGCGACTCTTCCGTATTCTCCTGCGAACCCTACACATGGCGGGGAAAAACCATCTCGGAAAGTACTGTATGTATGGATACGCTCCAAACCATCTTCGGGTGCGACAGCATCGTACGCTATAAGTTCACCATCGGTGAGAAGGAGGTGAAGGACACCCTGTTGGAAGGCTGCGAGAAGGTGTTGGTGGAGAATGTGCCTTACTTGCGGGACACGACATGGAATGATACCATAGCCTCTGGGGAGGGATGCGGAACGATCCTTCGCTACATGGTCAGGGTACACCACAAGGAACTCCTTGACTCTTCCGTCACTGCCTGCGACTCCTTCCTCTGGAGGGGCGTGGCCGTCAAGGAAAACACCTCATGGAACGATACGCTCCAAACCATCTTCGGGTGTGATAGCATCATTCAATACCACCTTACCCTCAACCATACTATCTTGCGGGATAGCGTGGTGGAGACTTGCGACTCCTTCCCATGGGGAGGATGGGTCTTTAGGGAGAATAACATGTGGGATGACACCCTATCGTCTGCCGCAGGCTGTGACAGCATCATCCGTTATCACCTCACCCTCCATCAGCGGACGGAGAGGGATAGCCAGATATTCGCCTGCGATTCCATCGTGTGGGGAAACACCACCTTCAAGGAGAGTACCAACTGGGACGACAACCTGCAGTCCGTCCATGGCTGCGACAGCATCATCCATTACCATCTCACCATAGGGGACAAGATGGTGCGGGACAGCGTCATCTCTGCCTGCGACTCCTTCCTCCTGAACGGTAAAATCATCAGGGAGAGCATGGATTGGAACGACACACTGCTTGCCGGACAAGGGTGCGACAGCATCGTCCGTTATCACCTCAACATTCTTCACAAGACATGGAAGGATTCCACCGTCTATGCTTGCGAAATTTTCCCATGGAAGAAGATTGTCATAGAAGAAAACACGGAATTGTATGACACGCTGGTCAATGCGCAAGGGTGCGACAGCATTGTCCATTACACGGTCATCATAGGCCATGAATCGGTTAGGGACACCTTCATCACCACCTGTGAGGTGGCCACGGATGGAGAGGAAGCGATCGAATATTTTGGGTATGAGGATGTATACCCGTCCGCACATGGTTGCGACAGTATTATCCGCTACCACTATACCCTCCAACGTGTTGCGATAATTGACACCTTCGTCAATTCCTGCGATCCATTCACTTGGCGTGGCAAAACGGTCTACGATGACGCTATATTGTACGACACGCTACAAACTGTCCATGGCTGCGACAGTATTACCCGTTGCATCGTATCCTTCCTGAATGGCCCTATCGCTGTGGAGGAGAGCGTAGCCTGCGACTCCATCGTATGGAAAGGGATACGGGTTACCCAAGACACTTTCTTGTGCGACACCACGTATTTGGATAAAGGTTGTACGAGCTTGTACTGCTATCAGTTCACCATCCATCACAGCGTCGTAAAGGATTCCGCCATCTACGCTTGCGACTCGTTCCCTTGGCATGGGGAGATATTGAGGGAGAGCTGTCTGAGGAGCGACACCTTCTCCACCATCCACGGATGCGACAGTATCATCCGCTATGACATCACCATCGGGAAAACGGTCGTCACAGACACGCTTCTCTCCGCCTGCGAATCATTCACTTATCAGGGCATAACCTTCCTCGGGGATACGGTTTGGAACGAAACGTTACAGACCACGCAAGGGTGCGACAGCATCATCCGCTACCACCTTACCATCCTCCATGGAACGATAACAGACTCGTCCGTCACCGCCCTCGACACCTTCTTCTGGAAGGGCAAAGCCATGACGGAGGATGCGCGATGGAACGATACGCTACAGACGGTGCAGGGGTGCGACAGCATCATCCGCTACCAGCTCACCATGCAGTATTCGCCTCGAATAGGAGATCTCACCATCGCGGATTCCCTGTTGTTAGGGAAACCGAACGAGACGATTGAGGTGATGTATAGCCTAACGGAAGGCGAAGTCTCCCGCTACGACTTCACTAGGGGAGGGGTCCGTATTTGCGCCGACACGCTCAAGGAGGCGGGCGTGGCATACCTTACCATCCCAGGCAATCTGTCGCCAGGGGAATACGCCACCACACTGAGTGTCCACGACAGGTTCGGGGCATCAGCCAATCAGACCGTCACCTTTCATGTGGTGAGGGAGGACAATGGGGCGGAGAGTTTCTACCAGAAACGATGGAACGACCTGCTCATCTGCCAGAACGAAGGGAAACAATTCGCCTCATTCCAATGGTATAAGAACAGGAAGAAGATAGAGGGCGCCACCCTCCAGTATTACTGCGATCTCAATGGATTGGGCGGTGAATACATGGTTCATGTCACCGAAAGGCAAGGCGCTAAATATTTCATCGAGCCGAAATACTTCACTCGGGAGACCATGGAAGTCTCCGTCACCGCCACGCCGAACCCTGCCCGGAGGTATGAGAAGGTCACCGTGACCATCAACGGCCTCGACAACTCGCAGTTGGAGAATGCCCGGCTGGTGGTATACCATACGAACGGTACGGTGGAATGGATGAAGAAGTCGGTAAGCAAAGAGACCATGCTGACGCTCCCTGCGGGGGAATATGTGGTGGTGCTCACCGTGAACGATGGCAAGAACATCAATTGTAAGATATTGGTTAAATAACAAAGGAAATGAACAAGACAATAGCAACCATCGTGTTGATAGCCGCGCTGCTCGGTTGGACGGGCGGTTTGCACGCAGAGAATACGCAGATTAACATCTCCTTGGGCGGAGGCTTACACCCTATCCAATACGAGACGAAAGTGGGTTCCACCTCGCCTGGTGGTGGCGTGCTGTTCCAATGCCAATACCAATATTTTTTCAAGGGCATCATAGGCATAGGCGCAGGCGTGGGCGTCGATTACTATAACGCTTCAACGGAGATCGACGAGACGTTCGAGTCGGAGATCAACGACCCTATCGTGGGCGGTCCTTACACGCTCCGTACCATCTTCGACGATTGGAAGGAAAAACAGACCCTGTTGATGGCGGAATTACCTGTGGGTATCTATGGCAAGGTGAAGATGGGCAGAACGGTGAGCCTCATCCTCGGTGCGGGTGTGAAGGTGGGCGTGCCGGTCATCAAGAGCTACCAGATGACGGACGGCACGATCGAGACCAGGGCCTATTTCGGAGGCAATATGGACACGGAGGTGCGTGACCTTCCTCACCACGGTCTATATGTGGATAAGCAACAAAAGAGGGGCGACATTGTCACCAATACGATCTGCACCTCCATCTTCGCGGATATGATGTTTTGTTTCAAGATCAACGAAAGCACTTGGTTCCACTGTGGATTCTACTTCTCGAAGGGTGTGACGGACATCGCGGAGCACCACGAATCGATGGAGGGTAATAATTACCACGGTATCCTCAACAGTGACTTGACCGACAAATGCGTGCCGATGAGCGTGGGTGCGAAACTAGGCGTTTCCGTCTTCCCGTCGAAGGGATCCGACAGAGGCACTTCCGGTAAATGGTAAGCGAGGGGTTCCTTGCTGATATTACCACAAAGGGGCGCCATGGCCGTAGCAGACGTCCATCTCTTTGGTCAGCATAGCCTCCAGCTGCAGGCGTTCCTTCTTCGCCAGTTCGGAGTCCATGTTCACGCTCGTCATCAGGTAAGGCGCCAAGTGGTTGAACTCACGTTGCTCCTCCTTATAGCCTTCAGGATTCACCAAGATATCGCCCGTGAAAACAATATGGTCCAGGCAGATCACCATTTCCCCCTTGCTATGCCCTCCGTTCCCGTTGTAGAACTTGAAGTTCAATCCATGGATGGTGCGCTCTCCCGCCAATACACCAGCGGCATGCTCTTCTTCCTCCACAACCACTAAACGGGACATCTCCGGAGGAGTATAATGTGACAATATTTTGCTAATCTTCACGTAAGGCTCATGTTGCTTGTATTGTTCCCTGAAATTAGGCAATGAAGCGTTTTCCAAGCGGAAATTCTCATACATGGAACGGTTCACGTAGATCGTGTCGAAGAGGGAAACCATACCCAAATGGTCAATGTCGGGATGGGTAACGATCAGCACCTTCGGTTTCGTGTTGAAATCCTCGAACATGACGCTCATGAGCTTCATCATCTCCTCCTTATAGATGGCGAACCCGCTATCCACAAAGATGTAGCCCTCTTCGTTCGCTATCACGTAGACATTCGATCCGCACTCCGGTTCGAGGCAATAGACCGTATACCCCCCATACGCCTTGCAGGAGAGACGAGGGTTGAAGTGCAAGCCCCGGTATTTGCTCAGCAGATCAGCGAACTTGGCGATGTACTCAAATGTCTTGTGGGGGCTCTGGTTCTTATCGTCCAAGAGTTGCATGACTAAATTGGAGTTGGAAATCAGGTCGTTGATACTTTCCTTGTCCAAGTCTAACTTCTTAGCCGCACCGTTGGCGAAGGAGATGTAGAACACCGTATTGTCCAGGTTTTTCTCCGTTTTGTCATACGTGATGATGCGCACTTCGCAGAGGTTCGTCACGCTCTTCAGGAACTCGTCGACCTTGAACGGATCGTCGATGTAGAGCGCCATGCGGAAGTATTGGTAAGGCGTGCTGTTCTCCTGCGAACTGATGTAGGAGATGTTGAAGTTATAACGGTTGATGAGCTCCAAGACCGGCAACAGGACCCCCGGACGGTCCTGCATCTTGAACTCCATCAGGATCACGTTCGCATTATCGTCCTTGAAGAGGAAACCGTCCGTCTTCAGCTCGTCGTAAGCCTTCGCCACCAGCTTCTCCTCGCCGGAGACCTCCACGAAGAGGGTATGGGTGTCGATCGCGTTGTTGTAGCTGACGCGGGTGATGTTAAGGCCCAGTTCCGATATGATCCTCACCATTTTCAGGAAGGATCCGGGGCGGTCAGGAATATTCGTTATGAATGTTTTCTTCATAAAATCAACTGTGGGGTTCCTCCCCTAACGTTTTCGATAACAAAGATACACATAAAAGCGTTATCTTCTTATTGATTCGTTGAATAGAGGTTTTTATGACGCTAACTTGAAGTCAATGCGAATGGAGGGTCTTGTTATATTCATGTCTATGTGATATATTTGTGAAAACAGATTATTAATTTAGATGATTAACAACTAAACAACATATATGAATGCCACATGTGAAACTCTAAGAAACATCAGGGAACAAGTTGCCGACGCCAATGGTATCCCTTATAAGCCGCATGTCTGTACGTATGAGGGTCCGTGTTCGGGATCCTGTCCGTTATGCGAGGCTGAGGCTAGATACATTGAGGCCGAGCTGGAGAAACGTCAGAAAGCCAAACAGTCCGTCAACATTGTTGGTGTCGCGAAGGATAAGCTATCAGTCGCCACTGCCCTTTCTCAAAAAGTAGCAGCCGCAACCATCACTGCTGTAATGACTCTCTCCGCACAGTCTGTTGATGTGATGGCACAAAATGCAGAAACATATAGTCGTTCAAGAGGGGGTACGGCGGGGGCAGTGAGTAGTTTAACTGGTACACGCAATCCGCTATATGTAGTTGACGGAACGCCTTTAAACTGCGAAATAGATTCTTCCGAAACGAATCCTTTATCGATAATAGATCCTAATGACGTCGTCAATCTGGAAGTCGTAAAAGATTCCGCCGCACTCTCACGGTATTCCGATTGTGAAAAAAGCGCCAAAGGTGCAGTTGAAATCACAC
>JAGCGM010000216.1 GCA_017649635.1 Paludibacteraceae bacterium
ATCATCTTCAAGGCTTTGAACTTCGACAATTTCGAGGCGCAGATCTCTTTGCGCGACCCTAACAACAAGACCAAGTACGTCGGAACGGACGAGAACTGGGCAAAGGCGGAGGCCGCCATCGTCGAGGCCTGCAAGGAGAAGAACATGCCAGCCAAGGTGGAATACGGTGAGGCCGCATTCTACGGACCTAAGCTGGACTTCATGGTGAAGGACGCTATCGGAAGAAGATGGCAGCTGGGTACCATCCAAGTGGACTACAACCTGCCGGAGCGTTTCGGCTTGGAATATGTGGGTGAGGACAACCAAAGACACCGTCCTGTCATGATCCACCGTGCGCCTTTCGGCTCCATGGAGCGTTTCGTGGCAGTGTTGATCGAGCACACCGGCGGTAAGTTCCCGCTCTGGTTGACGCCAGACCAAGTGGTCGTGTTGCCAATCAGCGAGAAGTACAACGATTACGCGAAGAAGGTGATGGCTTACCTCGACGAAAACAACATCCGCGCCATCTTGGACGACAGAAACGAGAAGATCGGGCGTAAGATCCGCGACAACGAGGTGAAGAGAATCCCTTACATGCTCATCGTCGGAGAGAAAGAGGCAGAGAACGGAGAGGTATCCGTCAGAAAGCAAGGCGAAGGAGACATGGGTTCGCTCAAGTTGGAGGATTTCGCTGCCAAGATCAACGAGGAAGTGGAAGCAATGATGAACAGCTGGCAGAAGGGCGAATAAAAAGCCCCAAGCAAGCAGATTCAATATCTATAAAAAATCGAAGGTGGATAGCCTTCGATTTTTTTTGATAGAGACTCACAAATCCACAAGGCAAACGATTGATTAGCAATCACCTAAACAAGGCTGTCAAGCATAAACATTTCAGAACCAATTCAACCGACAAATATGAAAAAGAGAGTGTTTCTTTTGATGATCACGTCCGCATTGTGGCTACCGATGGAGGCCACCAACGATATGCGAGGAGAAGAGGAAAGAAAAACATCAGAGGTCGTGGATCAATCGTCCACACCACTGAAATTCAGGATTCTATCAGACAGTACGGCTTATGTGCACAAAGACGAATCATACAAGTGGTTCCAATCCATTTCAATCCCCGACAGGGTAAGAATAGACGACAAAGTATATGCGGTCACAGCCATCGGCCCCGAATCATTCGCCGGATGTGAAGGATTGACCAGCATAGAGTTGCCATCGACACTAACCGACATTGGCATGAGCGCATTTTCATCATGCATTGGACTGAAAAAGATAACCATACCTTCCCGTGTAACCACAATTGGAGGATTCGCTTTTACCAATTGCAAAGAACTGACTAGCATCAGCATACCCGCAAGTGTGGCAAGAATCGGGACCCTGGCATTCCACATGTGCAAGGAGTTGTCTAGCATCAATGTCGCCGCCGACAATCCATATTTCGTGAATGAAGGGGGAATATTATACGATTATCAGAAAACAAATATTATTCATGTTCCCTGCAAGACGAAAGGGATCATCACCCTACCCTCCAGCGTCACGTCCATCAAGGACCACTGCTTCTACGAATGCGAAGAATTGGTAGGCATAAAGTTGCCAGAGGGCATAACCAGCATCAAAGACTACACGTTTAAAGGGTGTAAAAAGCTAAAAAGCATTGAGATTCCCGCAAGTGTGACAATGATAGGGACAGAAGCATTTGCCGGATGTGAAAGTCTGACAGACGTGAAGATGCCGACCAGCGTCACATCCATCGAGAGCGGAGCATTTGCCAATTGTATCAGTTTAAAAAGCATAAAGATACCAACGAGCGTCACATCCATCGAGAGCGGAGCATTTATGGGATGTGTCAATTTGAAGGAGATAAATATTCCTTCAGGAGTAACTGTGATTGAGCCCTACACATTCGACGGGTGCAAGAGCCTGACAAGATTGGAGCTATCCCAAAACGTGACCAAGATTAGGGGTTGGGCATTCCGCGGATGTGACAAACTCACGCTCGTGATTGATCAGGCAGAAGGATTCATAGACTTTGCGCCATACGTTCTCCTCGAATGCAAATCAGTGGAATACACGAAAGGGGAACTACCACGTTTAAACCCCGAGCCATAAACGGCCCACGCTGACGGCAGGTGTCAAAACGAGGAATGAGACTTCAAGGAAAGGATTTTTGGGCCAATCGTTTATAGCGGACAGCGATGAAAAAAAATGTGGAAGTCAACAGGAAAAAATAATTGAGGAAAAATACATAATATCATAAAATTAACTAAATTTGCAGTCGATTTTGAAGGAATAGCTGAATGAGAAAGGCACCAAAGTCTTTTGAGCACACCAATTTTCTGATAGTCAATAAGTTTAACTAATTAATAGGAGGAAACAATTATCGCAACAACAAAACCATTCATCAAGAGAACGGATGCGAAGACAAACGCCAACACCAACAATGGCGGAACAGGCAGAGAGCAACATCGCATCAATGATCGAATCCGAGAGAGCGAAGTTCGTCTCGTGGGAGACAATGTGGAACAGGGAGTCTATCCAATTGAGGAGGCTCTTCGTATCGCCGACGATTTAGAGTTGGATTTGATTGAAATTTCTCCGAATGCGGTTCCTCCCGTTTGCAGGATAGCCGACTATCAGAAATTCCTATATCAACAGAAGAAGAAGGAGAAGGAAATGAAGGCCAAGGCCACCAAGGTGGTGGTGAAGGAGATTCGTTTCGGGCCGCAGACCGACGACCACGACTACGAGTTTAAGTTGAAGCACGCCATCGGATTCCTCCAAGACGGTGCCAAATTAAAGGCGTACGTCTTCTTCAAAGGACGTTCCATCCTTTTCAAGGAGCAAGGCGAGGTTCTTTTGCTGAGATTCGCCAACGACCTCGAGGAGTACGCGAAGGTGGACCAACTCCCTCAATTGGAAGGGAAGAGGATGATCATCCAACTCTCGCCTAAGAAAAAGAAGTAAGAAATTTTCTTAATACACAGTTTAATTTAATTTACAAAACAATGCCAAAAGTAAAGACTAATTCCGGTGCCAAAAAGAGGTTTGCCCTTACCGGATCAGGAAAGATTAAAAGAAAGCATGCATTCAAACGTCACATTTTGACGAAGAAGACGAAGAAGCAGAAGTTGGGATTGACTCACATGGGGCTTGTTTCAACAGCTGACATGAAGAGTGTAAGAAGCTTGCTTTGCTTACGTTAAAAAACTTAGTATTAATCGATTGTTTAG
>JAGCGM010000217.1 GCA_017649635.1 Paludibacteraceae bacterium
GGCATGGAGTTCGATGTGAACATAGATCCACAAGGCGTTGAGAACAGTGAAGCCATCAACAACACGTACCTCTACCCTAACCCATCTGAGGATGGCGAGTGTGTATTGTTCGTAATGAACCGTTGCAAGGTATCAATTACAGACATCACTGGTAAGGTGGTTAAGGAGTTCGTTGCAATTCCTAACTTCGCTAACCAATTCAGCATCAAGGAGAAGGGTGTTTACCTCGTAAACGCTGAAGGTGAGGTTCTCAAGTTGATCGTTAAGTAATCAGAGACTCACTGAGTTTCAAAATACATGAAGGGGGGCTAATCATCCTATGGTGATTAGCCCCCTCTCTTTATTGGGTTCTTTATCGGCTGTAGACCGATGAGACAATCCGTGCGTCAACGCCCCGACACAGGCCCATACAAGCCCGTACAGGCAACGCACGCCTCCGTCTTAGGGGCATGCCCACACAACTAAAAATACGCGAATAGAGACGCCATTAGGCAACAGGCAAAAAGACTAGAATTTCAGGCCTAAAACAACCTCCGAGTAGAGATCACGATGCTTGTAATCGTCCGTCGGCACCTCACTACGATACTCGCACTCCACATTAAACCCGACGTGGAAGTGACTCGTCACCTTAACTTCCACCGCCCCGAAGCAATCCATGATATAGTCCCCGAAATCCTCCAAACTAGGCTGGTAAAACGCATGCGCCTTCAACGTGAGCACCTGCCCCACCCGTTGACGCATCTTGGGGCGTAAGGAGAGCCTGTAATTGCGGTCATTCAACTTATTCTCCTCCGGGGTGTAATCCACCCTATCGAACATGAACGCACAGCTGACGGAGTAGTCGCAGGTGTCCGCCTTCGAATATATCCTATACTTCACGCCTGACAAGGCACTCACCTTGTAGTCATAACCCTTGTGCTTATTAGTGATGAACTCCATCGCCACAAAAGGTGACCACCGGTCGTATTGGAAGAAATCGACCTTCGCTCCACCCTTGATGCCCTTGTTCGTCTCCTTGCCATTCTGCTGGCTATAGACCAACTTATAACCCAAGTCGAATGAGAGGAGACTGTCATTGCGTCCGACTGCTCCAGCATTCTTCAAATCGAGGTTCTCCACATTACCCGAATTGAAGGCCGCACCCAACGACACGTCAAATTTCCAACGCTTCGGCGCCTCTCCTTCCCCATACGACATGACCGAGGGGAAAAGAATCGCCATACCCAAAAGAATAAATATCCTGCGCATAAATCGAATTATATTTCAAGTTCGGGGAAGCATCCCCCGCCCCTTTTAAGGTCTCTTTTTCTAAGCAATCACAGACGAATCATTCAATCATTCCCCGCTGTCTCAGGTAGAACATGATCAGCTGGACGGTCTGCTCCACGCCTATGGAAGAGACATCGATGGAGAGTGTATATGTGGCAGACTCTCCCCACGTCTTACTGGAATAGAAATTGTAGTAGGCGGCGCGTTTCTTATCCTCCATACGCATCTTCGCGATGGCCTCCTCCGCCGTAAGCCCCGAGCGTTCCCGGATCCGTTGGACCCTATCCTCGTCGGAGGAATGCAGGAACACACTGACGCAGTTGGGATAGTCCCTCAACACATAATCGGAGCACCTGCCGACGATGACGCAAGAGTGTTTTTCCGCCACCTTGCGCACCACCTCCGACTGCATCTCGAAAAGCGTGTCCTGCGAAAGGTAGTTCTTGGAGCCGAATCCGTTCGTCACGAAGCTCTCCATCCATTGCAGCACATTGCCTGAAAGAGAGGCAGACTTCTCGTCGTTCTCCTCAAAAAAGGCGGGTGCGAAACCGAACTCCTTGGCGGCCTCCATAATGAGTTCCTTATCGTAGTAAGCGATGCCAAGCTCCTTCGCCAGCGCTTGTCCGACACGCCTTCCGCCGGCACCGAACTGCCTGCCTATGCTAATGACGATGTTCTTATCCATATCTAATCCTCCCATCATTATTCGATTATAGGGTTATCTTTCAGTCTACTGAACTTACGCATCTCAATCCTCAGCAAAACGAATGCGATGATGCTGGAGAGAGCGTCCGAAATAGGCATGCAGACCAATACGCTCTCCACGCTCTTGAAGTGAGCGGGAAGTATCAACAACAAAGGAACGAGCAGCAACAACTGCCTCGTCGAGGAGAGCACCACCGCCTTCGACGCCTTTCCCACTGATTGGAAAAAGTTGGACGTCACCATCTGGAATCCCACGATAGGGAAAGCGGCGGCGCATATCCTCAGTCCCCTTATGGCCACAGCGATGAGTTCCTGGTCCGTGGTGAAGAGGCGCGCCACATAGTAAGGGATGGCTTCGGATACGATGAAAGCGAACGTGGTCACCGCAGTGGCGGCAAGAATGGTTAGTTTCAGCACCTTACGCACCCTCGAGTAGATCTGCGCCCCGAAGTTATACCCTGCGATTGGTTGCATTCCTTGGTTCAAGCCCATGACGATCATGGCGAAGACCATCAGCACACTGTTGACGATGCCACCATAGGCACCGACGGCAAGGTCACCGCCATACGCCTTCAACGCCCTGTTGATGAGTATGACGACCAGGCAGGCGCAGGCATTCAGCATGAAAGGCGCCATTCCGATGGATATGATGCCCTTGATGATCCTTTTGTCGAAAGTGAATATGTCACGCCTCCAATGCAATATGTTCGCCTTGTCGGAGAAGTGTTTCATGATGATGGCGAAAGCCACCGTCTGCGCTATTATCGTCGCGCTCGCCGCACCCATGATGCCCCAATTGAAGACGAAGATGAAGAGCGGCGCCAGAGCCAAGTTGATGAGCACGGTCAGGAATGTCATACGCATCGCCTTGGTAGGATGACCCGAGGCGCGCATCACGCTATTGAGCCCTAGATAGAGGTGGGTGATCACATTACCGATCAGGATGACCTGCATGAAGTCCTTGGCATAGCTGATGGTGTTCTCGCTCGCCCCGAAGAAATAGAGTATCTCGTCGAGGAAGATGAGACCCAAAGCCATGAATATGATACCGAGGACCACATTCAGCAGGAAGACATTGCCCAACACCTTTTGCGCACTACCGATGTCCTGCTGTCCCAACTTGATGGAGGTCAGGGTCGCGCCACCCGCTCCGATCATCGCACCAAAAGCGGCGGAGAGGTTCATCACGGGCATAGTGATCGCCAAACCCGATATGGCCAATGCGCAAACACCCTGGCCAATGAAGGCGCGGTCTATCACATTGTATAACGCGGAGGCCATCATCGCGGCGATGGCGGGCCCGGAGTAGCTGATCAACAATTGGCGCACGTTCTCCGTGCCTAATTCCTTAGGATTATTGGCCATGTTTCAGTTCGGAATAGCTCTATTTTAGAAATTGATTGTCTTCTTGTCCGTCGGGAAGGAGTATATATCCGCCTTGGCGTTGGTAAGGACATAAACGGCTGTGTTGCCATCGTTCTCATCATACATCGAACGCAGGTTAGGATATGCGTCCAGCATGGATTTCTTCGCCTCAATGCGCTCGTCCTCCACCAATGTGGCCTCCACCCTTATCCATTGCTTCCCGTTGTAGGCGCAAAGCTCGGTCTTAGGGTTTTGGGCGATCTGTTTCGCCACGTTCTTCTTATGACCCGTCTGGATATAGAGTTTGTCCTCGAAGATGTGGATGGTGCCGAATGGACGTACCCTCGGTTGGTCGCCCTCCACCGTCGCGATGAAGTAGTACTCACAACTCTTGATGAAATTGTATACCTCCTCCATGCCTTCCTTGTTGCTGGTTTGATAACTGGATGGATTCATTGTCTTTGTCTTTTCGCCACAGCATGCACACATCAAGCATGCCATCGCAAGGGTGAATAATAGTTTCTTCATATGAATGGAATTTTATGCAAAATTAATATTTGTGGAGGATTAACGAGCCATCACGCACGCATTTTTTCATGAATAAATCAGCATCTGACGTCAACGACCGGAAGAAGGAGGGAAAGACTTGCCGATAAAAAAATATAGGGACTCCACCAGAGCCCCTATATTTTCAACTACAACTAAAATTTCTAATTCTCAATTAACTTATCTACGTATCAACGTGAAGTGACCCACATACTGTCTGTTGATCTCCTCGATGTCGATTTGGTACCAGTAGTCGGTGGAAGGCATGTTGACACCGTTGTACGTACCGTCCCAACCATCAGAATTAGCGCCGAAGTACTGCGCCACGAGTTTTCCGTAACGGTCATAGATGGATACGACAGAGGCTGGATAAAGCTCCGCCAAGCCTGGAACCACCCAACTATCGCTCAAACCATCGCCATTCGGCGTGAAATGGTCTGGGATGAAGATCTCCGGAGGATCCAGATGGAAGATCATAGAGGTCTCGCAATTGTAGAAGTCCTTCACGTGCATCGTATGCGTACCGAACGGAATATTATCGAAATGGGTAACGTTATCGGCCGTGGCAGGGATATTGTCGTACCAGA
>JAGCGM010000218.1 GCA_017649635.1 Paludibacteraceae bacterium
AGAGGGAAGGTAACCTCACGGCCCTTCCCTCTACACTGACGAATGTTATAGGGCATTACGCCCATGGATGCACAGAATTTATTATGTCAGAACTTATCTCAAGAACAACAATTCTCTATACTTAGGCAAGATCCACATCTGGTCGTCCACAATCAACTCCAGCTTATCGATGTGACGGCGGACTTCCTCGATCATCGGTGCCACATGGTCGTGGTAAGCGATGGCTCTTTCCCTTTCGCTGTCGATCTTGTTCGCTTTCTTACGCTCGTCGATCATCTTCTCCACCTTCTCGTTGATGCTGGCGGTGTGGTCGGCGATCTGCTCGATGAGCGACAAGTTGTAGGCGTTCAGCTTCTTCGCCTTCTCGGCAGGGAAGACAGAAGCAACCTTCGTTACGTTGTCTACCAATGTGCTCTGGTACTTCGTGGCTACAGGGAGGATCTGGTTGAGCGCCAAATCGCCTAAGATACGTGATTCGATCTGTATCTTCTTCGTGTAGGTATCCCACTTGATTTCGTTGCGGGCCTTCAACTCCTTGGCGTTCATGACGTTCATCTTCTCGAACATGTTGATGGATGCCTTATCCAAGTAGCGGTCGAAGATGACAGGGCAGCTCTTCTCCACGTCCAAGCCTCTCTTCTCGGCTTCAGCCACCCATTCGTCGGAGTATCCGTTTCCGTCGAAGCGGATAGGCTTGCAGGTCTTGATATCCTCTCTAACTACCTCCAGGATGGCGGCGAACTTAGGTGTTCCGTTGGCGATCAATGCGTCCACACGCTCCTTGAAGCTTGCCATCGCCTCGGCTACGGCCGTGTTGAGGGCGATCATGGCAGATGCGCAGTTCGCCTCTGAACCTACCGCACGGAACTCGAAACGGTTACCTGTGAAGGCGAACGGAGAGGTACGGTTACGGTCTGTGTTATCGATCAACAACTCAGGGATGGATGGAACGTCCAGTTTCAAGCCCTTCTTGCCTGCGAGTGTGATCAGTTGGTCGTTCTTTGATGTCTCGATCTGGTTCAAAGCGTCGGTCAACTGCTTGCCGAGGAAGGAAGAGATGATGGCCGGCGGTGCCTCGTTCGCACCCAAACGGTGTGCGTTGGTGGCGCTCATGATGGAGGCCTTCAACAATCCGTTGTGGCGGTATACACCCATCAGGGTCTCCACGACGATGGTGATGAAACGCAACGTGCTCTCAGAGTCCTTGCCTGGCGCATGTAATACGATACCTGTGTCGGTGGACAAAGACCAGTTGTTATGCTTGCCTGATCCGTTGATGCCTGCGAATGGTTTTTCGTGCAGCAACACGCGGAATCCGTGCTTGCGGGCCACTTTCCTCATCAATGACATGATGAGCATGTTATGGTCTACCGCCAAGTTACACTCCTCGAAGATTGGAGCCAACTCGAACTGGTTCGGTGCCACCTCGTTATGGCGGGTCTTGCAAGGGATACCCAATTCCAATGCCTGGATCTCCAAGTCTCTCATGAAGGCTGCTACCCTGGAAGGAATGGCGCCGAAGTAGTGGTCTTCCATCTGCTGGTTCTTGGCGGACTCCCTACCCAAGAGGGTTCTTCCCGTCATCAGCAAATCCGGACGTGCGGAGTACAAACCTTCGTCCACGAGGAAATACTCCTGCTCCCAACCGAGGTTCGCCTGTACTTTCTTCACTTCTGGGTTGAAGTATTTTACAACGGCTGTCGTCGCTTTATCCACAGCGCGGAGGGCCTTCTTCAAAGGTGCCTTGTAGTCGAGCGCCTCACCGGTGTAGGAGATGAACACGGTAGGGATCATCAGGGTGTCGCCGACCACGAAGACTGGAGAGGCTGGGTCCCATGCGGAATAACCTCTGGCCTCGAAAGTGGAACGGATACCTCCGTTAGGGAAGGAAGAGGCGTCTGGCTCCTGCTGTACGAGCAGCTTGCCCTCGAATTCCTCCATCATACCGCCCTTGCCGTCATGCTCCACGAATCCGTCATGTTTCTCCGCAGTACCTTCGGTCAATGGCTGGAACCAGTGCGTGTAGTGTGTTACGCCTAGGTCCATGGCCCATTTCTTCATGCCGGCAGCCACTTCGTCTGCTACGGAACGATCAAGCGGTGCGCCGTTGTCGATCACGTCACACATCTTGGCATACACTTTAGCAGGAAGGTATTTGAACATCTTCTGCTTGTTGAAGACATACTTCGCGAAATAGACGGACGGTCTATCGGCCGGTGTCTCTACCTCCAAGGCTTTTTTCCTGAAGGCTTCGCCTACTACTTTGAATCTTAAACTTGACATAGCCTAAAAAATTTTATTGTTAAATTGTTTCTTTCTATTGATTATCGCTTTTTAAAGTTTCCTGAACCTACGCATAGCCTCCTCACAGTTTTCTCTCTCCCCGAAGGCGGTCAGACGGATGTAGCCTTCGCCGCTCGGACCGAAGCCCACACCTGGGGTTCCTACCACATTGGCCTCGTAGAGCATCTGCTCGAAGAACTTCCAGGAGGTGGTTCCGTTTGGTGTCTTCACCCAAAGGTATGGCGCGTTTTCTCCGCCGAACACCTGATAACCGAGCGATGTGAGTCCCTCCTTCATGATCTTGGCGTTGGTCATGTAGTAGTTGATGGTCTCCCTTACCTGGCTCTTACCCTCCGGGGTGTAGATGGCTTCTGCGCCACGCTGCGTGATGTATGATGTTCCGTTGAACTTGGTGCACTGTCTTCTGTTCCAGAGCCTGTTCAGAGGAATGCGCTCGCCTGAGAGCGTGGAGGCGGTCAACTCTTTCGGAACCACC
>JAGCGM010000219.1 GCA_017649635.1 Paludibacteraceae bacterium
AAGGCAATTGTCTCCTCCTCTCATTTTATCATATTAGTTTTGCTATAACTATCATTCTGTAAACAAATGACATTATTTAACATAAAAAAGAAAGGAATTGGGACGCAAAAGGAATTTTTATTATCTTCGCGGAAAATTTAAAGTATGTTGAAAAACATAATTCGCGAAATATTATGAGTGACGAGAAAAAACAATCAGATGCGTTAAGGTATCATGCGGAGGGAAGACCAGGAAAGGTCCAAGTAGTTCCAACCAAGCCGACAGCCACCCAGAGGGATTTGGCATTGGCCTATTCTCCAGGTGTGGCAGAGCCATGTTTGGAGATCCAGAAGGATCAGCACAAGGCATACGATTACACCGCCAAGGGTAATTTGGTGGCTGTGATTTCTAACGGAACGGCTGTCTTGGGTCTTGGCGACATAGGCGCTGAGGCAGGCAAGCCGGTTATGGAAGGTAAGGGACTCTTGTTCAAGATCTTTGCTGACATCGACGTGTTCGATATCGAGGTGAACGAGAAGGACATCGACAAGTTCTGCCAGACTGTCAAAGCAATCGCTCCTACGTTCGGTGGTATCAACTTGGAGGATATCAAGGCTCCTGAATGCTTCGAGATCGAGGACCGTCTGAAGGCTGAGCTGGACATTCCGTTGATGCACGACGACCAACACGGTACGGCGATCATCTCTTCAGCCGCTTTGGTGAACGCATTGGAATTGGTTGGCAAGAAGATCGAGAATGTGAAGATCGTGGTGAACGGTGCAGGTGCCGCCGCTAACTCTTGCACGAAACTATATATGGCTTTGGGCGCTCGTTTGGAGAACATCGTGATGTGCGACTCCAAGGGTGTCATCAATACCAAGAGAACGGATTTGAACGACCGTAAGAAACCTTTCGCTACTAGCCGTGACATCACGACGTTGGCGGAGGCTGTAAAGGATGCGGACGTCTTCTTGGGGCTCTCCAAGGGTAACGTGTTGAGTCAAGACATGGTTCGTTCGATGGCCAAGAACCCTATCGTCTTCGCATTGGCGAACCCTACGCCTGAGATCTCCTACGAGGATGCGAAGGCTTCCCGCCCTGACGTGATCTGCGGTACGGGTCGTTCCGACTATCCGAACCAAATCAACAACGTGTTAGGATTCCCTTACATCTTCCGTGGTGCGTTGGATACCCACGCTAAGGCCATCAACGAGGAGATGAAGCTGGCCGCTGTGCACGCCTTGGCCGACTTGGCTAAGCAACCGGTACCTGAGGCAGTCTCCATCGCTTACGGCAACAAGAAGATGAAGTTCGGTCCTGACTATATCATCCCTACGGCATTCGACCCACGTTTGCTCGAGACAGTCGCTCCGGCAGTCGCTAAGGCAGCTATGGATTCAGGTGTGGCCCGCAAGAACATCACCAACTGGAACGAGTACAAGGCTGAGCTCCGCGCCCGCATGGGATTGGACAACACGTTGATCGGTTCGTTGACCGAGGCCGCTAAGGCAAATCCTAAACGTGTGGTCTTCACGGAGGCTAACACCCCTAATACTTTACAGGCCGCTTCCACGACGAAGAAGGAAGGCATCTGTATCCCTATCCTCTTGGGCAACGAGGAGCGTATCGCTAAGATCGCGAAAGAGAACGGTATCGACATCGAGGGCATCGAGATCATCAACCTCCGTCACGACCGTGAGGAGTCTCGCCGCAACCGTTACGCTAAATACCTCTCCGAGAAGTTGGCCCGCAAGGGTTACACCTACTCTGAGGCGAACGAGAAGATGTACGACCGCAACTACTTCGGCGCCATGATGGTGGAGATGGGTGAGGCGGACGCTATGATCACCGGTTCATATACCCGCTACATGGAGGCCATCAAGCCTGCTATGGATATCATCGGAATGCGTGATGGTGTCACGAACATCGCGGCGCTCAACATCCTGAACACTTCCAAGGGCGTTTACTTCTTGGCGGATACTTTGGTGAACGATTCTCCATCAGCTGACGTGTTGGCTGAGATCGCGGTATTGACCAACGAGACGGTGAAGTTGTTCAACGAGCACCCAGTGATGGCTATGTTGTCCTACTCTAACTTCGGCGCGGATTCCACAGGAAACCCTTGCTTGGTACACGACGCTGTGGAGAACTTGCATAAGAACCACCCTGAAATCTTGGTGGATGGTGAGATGCAGGTGAACTTCGCTCTTGACAAGAAGCTTCGTCACGAGAAGTTCCCATTCAGCAAGATCGACGGCATGGATGTGAACACCATGGTATTCCCTTGCTTGAACTCAGCCAACATCGCTTACCGTATGTTGATGCAGATGGGTATGGCGGAGAGCGTAGGTCCTGTTCAAATGGGTCTGAAGAAGCCAGTTCACGTGTTGGATGTGGAGGCTTCCGTACGCGATATCGTCAACATGACGACCATCGCTGTAATAGATGCTCAATTGAACAACAAATAATAGTTCCAGTTCATGAAATGTCAAAAGGGAGGGTTTCCGATTGGATTCCCTCCCTTTCTTTACACAACACAAAAAACAGATTAACCTTTCCCTTTTGGGAACGATAGCAACAGTATACAATCCCCCCATGGAGAGGGGGAGGCAATTTTACATAACCGTCGATGCGATGGATGGGGCAAACGACATACGTCCCTTCCGCTCGCAATAACGGGAGCATTGTTTACGGAGGTCATACCCTAAGAGTGTTCCTAATATGAAATCCTCTTCGGGCGTCAGTTTGTTCAATGGACGATCCAGGAACGAGCGGACAACGTTTAGGCATTCAGGCTCCCCGAAATAGAAGTTCACGTTCCGATCGTTGACCCGTTGCGTGAGGTAATCGATACCCGCGCCCTCCAATCGACGGCAAGCCATCTCCTCGTGGCGCACATCCAACGTGTAAAGCACCAAGTTGCGCACCCCTTTCTTGAACTCATAGATGTAGTTCGACAAAACCTTAAATTCGCCCGTAGGCATCATCATTTGCATAACCTACCTCCTTTAATTTTATTTCACATCATGTATATAAGACTCTCTTATAGTGGCAAGGACGACGCCCAGCGGCTGATACGCTCGTCGGTCTTATAGTCCTCGTTCACCTCATCCAAGGCCAGTCCCACGAAACATCCGTTCTCCACGGAGACAGACGAATCAAAGGAATAGTCATCCGATGGAACCTCACCGATGAATGTCACGCCAGCACCAGCCAACTCGCCCTTGATAATCCCCATGGCATCGCAGAAGGTGTCGCTGAACGACCCGCTGTCACCCAATCCGAACAATGCGATCTTCTTTCCCTGCAGGTTCGCCGCCTTGAACTTCTTGATACCATCGTACCAATCGTCCTGCAACTCTCCCACGCCCCATGTGGAACTACCCAATACCAGGACATCATAGCCCTCGATCATGGCGGAGTCAGCATCCGTCACATTGTGGACATCCGCAGATTCCACGTTCAACGCCTTGGCGATTCTTCCTGCGACATCCTCTGTGGTCCCAGTACTACTTCCATAAAAGATTCCAACCTTCATACGCTTTAGTATTTTAATTCTTAACTTAATTCTTAACTCTTAACTCATTGCAAATCTACCCCTTCCCGTCCATCCGTGGAATAACGATAAATGATGAAATAAGCGAGTCCCTTCCCCATCTTTGGTGAGCGGAGGGGTATGAGGCGTTGTCGGAGGAGGAATAAACGTAGAAATCTTGGGTAGTTGTTCATCAAAAACAAATAAATCATGATGGAATCACAACGTTTTTATATATTTGCATTGTACTTATCTGATACTATGGACCGCAGGGCAGACAACCGATCGATTGTTATAGGTTTTAAAATGAAGGTGATTCTTCCGGTAATCCTATTCGCCACATTCCTCGCGAATGCGCAGGAATATGGCCGGTTTGACCATTTCGGTACGGAGGATGGGTTGATATCGGATAGGGTATACAATATCACGTTCGACCAGAACGGCTTCCTATGGCTCGCCACGGATTTCGGCTTCGACCGCTTTGACGGGAAGACGTTCAAGCATCATCAGAAAAAAGATTACCCGACACTGCGTAGGGAGGATGTCCTCATTTGTCATTTGGGGGATAATAACAATCTTTTCCTCGGAGGCTATCATGGTCTGCTGGAAGAGTACGACCAGGAGCGGGATACCTTGATAGACCATATCCCCGACGTCTTCGTGACGGGCAAACCGGAGGAGACGGAGGGCTTCTATGTGGCGGACGATGGACGTCGTTTCGCGATGACCACCAAGGGCATATTCCTTTATGACCCGGAGACGCACGCGTTCCGTAGCGACACGAAGATCTACGAGGGCACGAAGGAGACTTACATCAAGTCGATGTATGTGGATAAATATGGCAGATACTGGGTGGGCTCCCTTGATAAATATTACGTCTATGATTCTTCGGGCGAATTGATCGTGGAGTGCGACCCTCCGATAGACGCTTGCGGCTTTATATGGAACCTGTTGCCGATCGGTGACGATAAACTGCTGGTCACCACGCAGACGCACGAGATGTGGATCTTCGACATCCAAGACACGATCGGAAAACCAACCGTGCTGAATGTGCCGTTCGGGAACACTGTCAAGGTGCTGAGGGATAAGAACAATCGTTATTGGTTCGCCACGGATGGCTTCGGCCTCTGGTATACCGATGATGAGATTTCGGAGAAAGCCAGGTTCCACTCCGTTGTCCCGTATAATTCCCAGGGTTTGGAAATCAGGAAGATCTACTGCATGACGTTGGATCCTGCCGGCAATGTGTGGCTGGGTACGAGGAACTCGGGCATCTGGTGTTACCGTGGAAATGACCTGACCAACATCTCCTTCTCCCGCAATTATGGGTTCCCCGCAGTTGCCTGCACGGGTATTTCGGAGGATAAGCAAGGCAATTTGGTAGTCGGTTCGGATGGTAGCGGTGTCTATTATGTCTCGCCCGATTTCAGAAATATTGAGCTCGTCGAGCTGGAAAACAATAACGTCTGCTCCGCTGTCGTGAAGGAGAACGGAGACGTGATCGTGCCTACCTGGGGTGGGGGAACGTTTAACATTGACGCGAAAACGAGGGCCATCAGCAAGGAGGACTTCTCCGGCATGCATCTACCCAGCCGTTGCTATTTCGGGGCTTGCCGGTATGGCCAAACCCTCTATGCGTGTTCGGCGGGTGATGGACTCTACAAGAAGGAGGGTGACAAGGATTGGCAGAAGATCATCCTAAAGAATGACACTACGGAGGTGGACAGGTGGGCCTTCAAAGCTATCGATGCGCCCGATAACACCACATGGGCGTTGACGTCGACCGCATTGTGGCGCTTGCGGAATGGACGTTGCGACCTCATTCCAATCAAAGGATTGGAGGGCGATAAACTCTCTACCCTCAGTCTGGCGGATGGCGCCTGCGATGACGAGGGCAATCTCTATGTCACCTCGAACAAGGGATTCTTCGTGGTGGAGGCTGGAAAGGATGAGTGTGAACTGTCCGACTTTGTCCCGGCCTGTAGTTATCACAGCATACAAAGGGATGATAACGGTTTTTTCTGGCTGGCGGGAGACAATGGTATCGCACGGGTTGATGTCAAGAAGAAAAGTTTCCGTTTGCTGACCGATAGCCGTAATAACATAGCCTTGCACTACTTTATCTTCCGCAGCGGATTTAAGGATAGCAGAGGACGGATCCATTTCGGCACCAATGATGGTTTTGTCACGTTTGACCCTGCCCACCTCGCAGTGGATACGAGCATCCCGTACCTGGCGTTTTCAGACTTGTATATTAGCAACAACAAGGTGAAACGTGGGAGTGGCCCGCTGAAGGAGTGCAACCTATGGGACGGGCATCTGTCGCTTGAGTATGACCAGACGGACATCACCATCCACTTCGACGCCATCGACTATTCAGAGTTCGACCCTATACAATACAGGTATAGGCTTAGCAACCTGAGGGAGGATTGGGCGGATCTGCCGGGGGGTAAATATGTGCAATTCTCCCACTTGCCTGCGGGAGAGTACCAATTGACCATCGAGGCGTTCCGAAACAACGTGGAGAGTGTCCCTAAGCAAATCAACCTGACCATCGAGGTGTTGCCTCCGTGGTGGGAGACGTTGTGGTTCAGGTCTTTGCTGGCCATCGTCCTCACCCTGATCGTGGGCACCATCATCCTTTTGCGCATCAAACGATTGATGAATGCGAAGAAGGAACTGGAGCGGAAAGTGGACGAGCGCACTTCGGAGCTGAAGGAGGCGCTTAATGACAAGGACCGTTTGATCTCTGTCGTGGCCCATGACCTGAAGAACCCTATGTTCGCCATCGTGGGTGCGTTGGAGAACCTCTCCAACAATACGGGTGCCCTCAATGAACAGGATCGCCAGCGTATCACCAATAGCACGTATGATTCCGCCAAGGCATTGCAGAACGAGATGCTGAAGATCCTTGACTGGGCGCAGTCCAAGAAGGAGGACATCACCTGCCATCCGTCGGATGTGGATGTGCAATCCGTCATCCAGAACGTGTCGCTTCTCCTCTCCAACGTGATGGGGAAGAAGCGCATATCGCTCACGACCGATATCCGCCTGACGCACTTCGCCTTCGCCGACCCGCGCATGTTGGAGGCTGTCATCCGTAATCTGTTGGGCAATGCGATCAAATTCACGCCGGAGGGAGGCAGCATATCCATCTTGTCGTGGATGGACAACAAGAACGTTAAGATAGCCGTGAAGGACAATGGTGTCGGAATGTCCGACGAGCAGGTGAAACGGTTGCAGGCGGGCGAGTCTACCGTCTCCACGCAGGGCACGAACAAAGAGGAAGGCCATGGCTTGGGATACCGTATCTGCCGCAACTATATCCTGCGCAACAACGGTTCCATGGATGTGGAGAGCAAGCAAGGCTTGGGAACCATCATCACCATCACCCTCCCTGCATCGGAGCGGAAGGTGGAGATCAAGGAGGAGTATAGAATGGATGAACCGAAGTCCGCCGAGGATTACTCCATCCTCACGGGCAACACGGCCATCGTCGTGGATGACAATCCGCTTATCTGCGAGAACGTGAAGACATTGCTCTCCTCCTACCTGAATGTCCTCACCGCCAACAACGGCAAGGAGGCGCTGGAGATCATCGAGCAGAAGAAGCCGGACATTATCCTCAGCGACGTGGAGATGCCTGTCATGAACGGTATCGAGATGAGCCGAATCATAGAGCAATCCGCCGAGACAGAACATATACCGTTGCTCTTCCTCTCCGCAAGGAACGAAGACTCCGACCGCCTTATCGGACTGAAGAGTGGTGCGGTGGACTATATCCCGAAACCGTTCAGCCAGGAAGAGTTGCTCCTTAAGGTCTGCAACATCCTCAAGATGAGGCAGAAGCAACAACAGTATATCCTCGAAAAAATCCTGAAGGATAGAGGCGGAGAATCCACAGAGACGGAGCACGCCGAGGAAGAATCCAAGCCGAAGAAGGTCAATCCGTTCGTGAAACAATTCCTCGAGGTCATCGAGAAACACTATACGGAGAGCGACATCACCATAGAAGACCTTGCGCAGGATATGTTCCTCAGCAAGTCCACACTGACAAGGCGTACCAACTCTATCATCGGCAAGACCCCGCTTGAGATACTGAACGAGTTCAGGCTGAACGAGGCGATGAGGCAGTTGAAGAACGCCGACAGTGAAACGCAGATCAGCGATGTGGCCTATAATGTCGGCTTCAGTGACCCCGCCTATTTCAGCCGCCGGTTCAGGGAGTACTTCGGCACGAAACCGTCGCAGGTCATTGAGAGGGAATAGGATGAGAATTAAGAATTAAGAATTTTGAATTATGAATGAAGGGGGATTCTACTTAATTTGTGCGGTCTGAAGTCCGATGGGATGGTAAGCCATAGGCAGGGGTGTAACCCACTATGTGACAGGAACGTTGGCCGAATGGATTATCCGACCCGTAAGCCCCGCAGGGGCGGCATCCTCCAGGCAGGGGTGTAAACCCCTGTATGAAGGAATACGGGCGAGAGGAGAGCCCTGCAGGGGCGACACGTTCGAATTAAGAATTAAGAATTTTGAATTATGAATGAAGGGGTGCGTGTTTGCGTATCCTGAGTCCTGAGGGGGCGGCATCCTCCAGGCAGGGGCATAAACCCCTGTGCGACAAAAAGAAGAGACATGAAGAATTTAATCATAGACCAAGGAAATTCCTCCAGCAAGGTGAGCCTCTACGACGATGGTGTGATGACCTGCTCGGAGCGTTATGAGAACCTCAGTGTGGAGACCCTCCAAACGATTCAGCGGGGGTTCGGTTGGGAGAATTCCATCATCTCGTCCGTCGTGGAGACGGACCCGATGCTCGTGCGATGGTTGACGGAGAATTCCAGGAAGTTCGTGCAGTTGGACGAAAACACCCCGTTGCCCATAGGAAATCTGTACAAGACCCCCAAAACATTAGGGAAAGACCGTATCGCGGTATGTGTCGGAGCCAACTATCTGAGCCCCGACCGTAATCTGTTGGTGATAGACGCAGGCACCGCCATCACGTACGATGTGGTCAATGCTCAGAACAACTATGTGGGCGGGAACATCTCGATGGGGGTGGACATGCGTTTCAAGGCCCTGCACACCTTCACCAGCAAACTTCCCCTCGTGACGCGGGAGGAGGAATCCCCCTTGACGGGAGGAACCACGAGGGAGGCGATCGCCTCGGGCGTTTTGAACGGTATGACCTATGAGATAGATGGTTTCATCGATGCGTTCAGATCGATTTATCCGAAACTTTTAGTGTTTTTAACAGGTGGAAACGCAAAATATTTTGAAAAAAGGATAAAATACTGCAACTTTGTAGTCCCAAATTTATTATCACTCGGGTTAAACCGAATTCTAATGTTTAGATGATTAAGAGAGTTGCATTCATAGGAATAATGGTAGCGGGTGTTTTCATCAACACCTCGGCGCAAAACAATATAAGTTCACCATACACGCGTTATGGCTACGGGTCGATAGTCGAGGGTGGCTATGGACAAAGCGTTCAGATGGGAGGATTGATGGCAGGTCTGCGGTCTGCGTATTTCACCAATCCATCCAACCCGGCATCTTATACGGCTATCGATTCCCTCAATTTCAGGATTGAGGCGGGTGCGAGTTGTTCCGTGGAGAAGTATTCGGATGCGACGAAGAGCCACAGAAACATGTCGGGTAATCTCGAGTATCTTGCGATGCAATTCCCTATCAAGAGATGGATGGCGGTCAGCGTGGGTATACGTCCCTATTCCTTAGTGGGTTATAAGAATTCCCGCCATGATGTCGAGTCCACGGATTTGACGCAAGACACGTTGAGGAGCAATTACACCTACGAAGGGGAGGGCGGTATCAGCCAACTCTATTTGGGTCTTGGCTTCCGTCCGTTCAAGAACTTCTCTATCGGTGGTAATCTGATGTACCATTTCGGCACGATAGAGCACAACAGTGCGACGACGTTCGATGTATCCTATATCTATTCGACTATCCAGACGCAAAAGATCCATGTGCGCGATTTTTGCGCGAACGTCGGTCTGCAGGGGTCGTTCAAGCTCAGCAAGGAGCAATTCGTGACCCTTGGCGCCACATATCAGTTCAAATCGGAGCTGAAGTCGGAGGCGAGCAAGACCATCATCACGTCGGACACTACAATGTTAAATTTTGATAATAATTTCGACACCCCCTCCAGTTTTGGCATGGGATTTGTATTTCACTTTAATAAAAGGGTACTTGCCGGATTCGACTACAAGCGGACGGCTTGGTCGGACGTCCGGTTCTTTGGAGAGAAACCTTTTGAGGATGTGAACAGATTCGCGTGGGGCGTACAATACCAACCGGACAAGAATGCGAGGAGGTATTACCAGCGGATGTACTATCGTTGTGGATTGAATGTAAGCAAGTCATACTTCAAGGTGAATGGTGAAGGTGTGAACAAGATGGCGGTGGACGCGGGTTTTGGATTCCCGCTGAAGAAGGGGTTGAATCCGACGGTGATCAATGTGGGACTTGAGTATGGCAAGACAGGCAGCAGCGACAACGGGCTTGTTAAAGAGCAGTATTTGAAAGGGACGATCAACGTGACGGTTAACGAACGTTGGTTCGCGAAACGGAAATTAGAGTAAAAAACGATTAAATTTAATGATATGAAAACGAATTCAATTTTTTTAGGTGTGGTATTGTTGGCCTTACCATCAATGACATTCGCACAGAAAGGAACAAGTGACGGATCCAAGTATGGACATGGCGAAGATAGTATCAGGTGTATTTCCAATCTTAACATGATGGTTCAGTACAGCAAGCAGAAGGATTATGCAAGCGCTGCTCCATGCTTTGAGATCGTGTACGCTGAGTGCCCGAAATGTTCGAAGAACGTCTATATTAATGGTGCGGAGATCCTTGCGGACCAATTGTCTAAGGAGACGGATGCCGCTAAGAAGGAGAAGATATTTGATAGAATGATGAAGTTGTATGATGACCGTATCAAGTATTTCGGACGTGACAAGAAGTATGACAAGTACTATATCATGGGCAAGAAGGCTGCGGATTACATCCGTTATGTGCCTGAGAGCAAGAATGATCCGAACAAGGAGGTTGCCTACAACTGGTTGGGCGAGATCATCGAAGCCAAGAAGGAAGCTACTTCCGCTACGGTGCTCCAACAACGTTTCTATTTGTCCGCTAACTTGTATCAAAACAACAAGGATGGCTTCAGGGACAAGTTCCTGTCTGATTACCTGACAGTGTCCGGCTACATCAGCGAGAAGATGTCCGCATTGCCGGAGAATGACCCTGATTTGCCTAATTATCAAGGCGCTAAGGCTGATATCGACCAGAAGTTCGCTAGCTCCGGCGCGGCTGACTGCAAGACGTTGGATGGCGTGTACGGCAGCAAAATCGAGGCTAACAAGGGCGACAAGGAATTCTTGAACATGGTGCTTTCCCTCTATGCGTTGGCAGACTGCGAGGAGTCCTCAACCTATTTCAAGGCTGCCGCTTACAAGCATAAAATCGACCCTTCAGCTAGCTCCGCGAGAGGTCTCGCTTCCCAGTCCATCAAGAACAAGGACTACAACAAGGCGTTGACCTATCTGAACGATGCGATCAACTTGGAGACGAAGAACAGCGAGAAGTCTAAGCTCCAATACATCGTCGCTACGATCTACAGGGATATGAAGAACCCTACGGCTGCCCGTACGGCTGCTCAGAAGGCCATCTCCTTCGATAGAACAAACGGAAAGGCTTATCTCTTGATCGGTAACTTGTATGTGACTTTCAACAATGACATCAGCGACGACGCGATTATCCGCCAAACCTCTTATTGGGTGGCTGTAGATCAGTGGGAGAAGGCTAAGCAAGCCGATCCTTCAGTTGCGGCTGATGCTAACAGATTGATCAACAAATACAAACCATACTTCCCGGCGGCTGACCAACTCTTCATGAGAAACATCACCAAGGGACAATCCTTCACGGTGCCTGGTTGGATCAACGAGAAGACAACGGTTAAATAATATTTGGATGGTATCTGTGAAACAGAATATTTTCCATAATGGGTTAATACGTATAGCGGCTGCGGTTTTCGTGGCTGCTATATGTTTATTATCCTGTAGCGACGATAAGGATTATGTGCCGTCCATGGAACGCTCCAAACGACCTTCGTTGCATGCGTTGGACGTGCAGACGCTCGTATCCGACTCGGGTGTGGTGCGCTACCGCGTCAACACGAAGGAGTGGTTCGTCTATGACAAGGCGGAGGAGCCTTATTGGGACTTCCCCGTGGGGCTTCATCTCGAACGCTTTGACCCCCAGATGAAGGTCGATGCCGAGATACGGAGCAAATACGCCATCTACAAGACGGAGCCTAAGCTCTGGGACCTGCGAGACAGCGTGAAGGCGGTCAACCTCGAGGGGGAGCAGTTCGAGTGCGACCAGCTCTTCTGGGACGAGAAGGCGGAGCGGGTTTACTCCAACGGTAGGATTAAAATCACCCAAAAGGACAGGGTCATCTATGGGAAGGGGTTCGACTCCAACCAGACGTTGACGAAATATACAATAAAAAGTCCGGAGGGAATTTTCCCGATTAAGGAATAAAAATCAGAAAAAAAGTTTTCACGTTGAATGTAATTTTACTAATTTCGTGCGCTAAAAATTGTAAAGAAAATAAAATAATTAATAAATAAACAAATGGCAGCATTAGAGAAAATTAGAAAGCAGGGTAAGATTGTGCTGGGTATTGTGTTCGTGGCATTGCTCGCCTTCGTCGTTGGTGACTTTTTGAGTAATTCAAGCGCGATTATCAATTCGAGCCGTGATCAGATTGGAACGGTGTGCGGAAAGAAGATGACCTCCGCGGAATTTCAGAAGAGCGTCAGCGCATTCACCAGCTTCAACAAAATTGAGGGTAACAACGTGGGTGACGCCGAAGTGAGAAACGAGGCATGGCAGACGTTCATCATCACCAACATGTTGGAGGACAGAATGAACAAGATCGGAATGTCCATCTCCCCGGACGAGTTGGAGTATGTGACCAAGGTGAACCCTCACAGAGAGTTGAGAAATCTACAAATCTTGAAGGACGAGAACGGCAATTTCAGCCCGCAACGCCTGGAAAATTTACTCCGTACATTCAAACAACTCGAGGAGGATTCCGAGGATAACGCGGACAACGAGTACATCAAGGAGATTTACAACGGTTGGTTGTGCGTGGAGAATAAGTTGATCAACTCCATGGCTTATGAGAAGCTTGTCACTTTGACCGCATCCGCTTCAAGAGCTCCTAAGGCTGAGAAAGACCTTATCGCTAAATATGCTGGTGAACAAGTTGATTTCGCTTGCGCGTTCAAGCCATATTTCATGATGCCGGACTCCGCTTTCGTTGTGACGGAAGAGGAGGGTCGCGCGGAATATGAGAAGATTAAAAACACATTCAAGACGGATAAGTTCCGCTCCATCAAGGCTATCGTGTTCGACGTGAGACCTGACGCGGCTGACTCCGCCGACGCAAAGGATAGGACGCTTGACATCGAATCGGAGTTCAAGAAGATCAACGACCTCGACGAGGCTTATCTCTTGGCTTCTCAGGAGAGCGATCCTAACTTCGTCTCCAGAAACGTATACATGAAATCCGATGATATCGATTACACCCTTAGGGAGTTCGCCTTCGCGGCAAAGAAGGATTCAGTTATCCCTACTTTCGCTGACGGGCTCTTCTACAAGACGGCTAAGGTGCTTTCCGATGTTGTCTCCCACCCAGATTCAGTGAAGATTTCCTTGATCTACTTGGCGAAGACAAAGAAGGAGGATGACGTGAAGAAGAAGGCTGATAGCATCTACGGAGCCATCATGCAGGGCGCTTCGTTCGCCGATATGGCGGAGAAGTTCTCCATGGACAACTCCCAAAGGAACAAGGGTGAGTTCGGATGGTTGAGAGAGGGTATGTTCGGTAGATTCAAGGACTTCGACGATATCGCCTTCAACGGCAAGGTTGGTCAGGTGTTCCAATTGGCGGACAAGGATGATCAAATCATCGTGAAGATCGACTCCATGACGTCTCCGATCAAGAAGGTGAAGATCGCCGAGGTGGCTATCAAGGTGGAGGCAAGCTCTGAGACTTACCGCAAATACTACGAGAAGGCTAGTAAGTACCTTAGCGAGAACACTACATTGGAGGACTTCTCCAACAATGCTTCCGCACAAGGTTTGTTCGCTTACGAGTATTCTCCAATCTTCGAGAACGATTATCAAATCAGAAACAGCAATATCGAAAATGCGCGTAAGGTGGTTAGCTGGGCATTCAGCCATGAGGTGGGTGATATCACTTCCCAACCGTTCGAGTTCTCTAACCAATGCGTGATCGCCGCTTTGACGGGTATTGTGGAGAAGGGATTCCTCCCTTACTCATACAGCTACGCCAATGACTATTCCAAGAGGAAGGTGATGGAGGAGAAGAAGGCGCAAGCTACTATCGAGGAGTGGAAGGACAAGGATCTTACCGCTTGCTCTGACAGAATCGATACGGTAAAGGACGCTCGCTTCGACGTGAATATACAAGACCCTGCTGTCCTCGCCAGCATCTATTCGTTGGGCGTGGGCGAGACTTCCGCACCTATCAAGGGCTTGAGCGGTGTCTATAAGGTGAAGGTGCTCGGCAAAAAACCTGCTGAGGGTCCTGCTCCATTTAGCCAGCGTAGGGAATTGGAGATGATGTTCAGACAATCCATGGGTGTCTTAATCGACAAGACTGACATCGTTGACAATCGTTCCACTTTCTATTGATTTGAACTGAAGTGACATATCAGGCGCGAGGTTAACTTCTATTTTCCTCGCGCCTTTTTTAGTTATATTATTTTTGGATTGTCATCCTATCGGATTGTAATCTCGACTCTACAATGGATAAGCAAAGGAAACCGTTATTGGCGCTGTCGCTGGACGAACTGAAGCAGATCGTTCAAGAGATGTCCATGCCTTCTTTCACCGCTAAGCAGATCGCTGATTGGCTCTACAAGAAGCGTGTGACCTCCATTGATGGGATGACCAACCTCTCGTTGGCGAACCGCACCAAACTGGCCGAAGCATATGAGGTGGGGTGCTATAAGCCTATCCAGACCACCGTCTCGAAGGATGGTACGAAGAAGTATCTCTTCGAGGTAGTCGGTGGATTCGTCGAGAGCGTGATGATCCCGGACGGGGACCGTTGTACCTTGTGCGTCTCCACTCAGGTGGGGTGTAAGATGGGCTGTAAGTTCTGTGCGACGGGTAAACAGGGTTTCCATGGACAGCTTACCGCTACGGATATACTGAACCAGATTCAATCGATCCCGGAGTCGAAGGAGTTGACCAACATCGTCTTCATGGGCATGGGCGAGCCTTTCGATAATACGGATAATGTGTTGCGTGTGTTGAATGTCCTCACCGCGGAGACCGGCTATGCTTGGAGCCCGAAAAGGGTCACTGTCTCCACCGTGGGACTGATTCCGGGTATGCTTCGTTTCTTGTCCGAAAGCCAGTGCCACTTGGCGGTCAGTCTGCACAATCCGATCGCGGAGGAGCGCTTGGAGATGATGCCGGCGCAGAAAGCCTTTCCTATCGCACGGGTTCTTGAGGAGATAAAACGGTTTGATTTCACGGGCCAGAGAAGGGTCTCCTTCGAGTATACGATGTTCGAGGGGGTGAATGACCAGCAACGCCACGTCGATGCGCTTGTACGGCTCCTCTCCGGCCTGGAGTGCAGGGTCAACCTTATCCGCTTCCATACGGTCCCGGACACCCCTTTCAAGGGCGCCTCCATGCAACGGATGGAGTGGTTCCGTGACCAACTCAACAAAAAGGGCGTCACTACAACCATCAGAAAATCAAGGGGAGAGGATATCCTTGCGGCGTGCGGGTTGTTGTCGACCCAAAAGATTTCCGACAATAGCAAATTTTAGTATCCACGATAATGGTAGATTTCATGAAAAAAAGAGTTGCCTTCATAGCGTGTTGTGCCTTCTTGGCACTCACTGCGCTCACTTCGTGTTCGAAGAAGGATAATGGTTTGTTCACGGTCACGGTAGGCGGAAATGCCTACGATGTGATGGTCGTGGGTGACCCTGATATCTGGAAGGGAGATGCGGGCCGCGCCTTGTTCGACGTCTTGGATGAAGACATGCCGGGACTTCCGCAGGCGGAGCCGTTGTTTAATATCCTATTCCTTAACACACAGGAGTTTACGGATATCGTAAAACCTATGCGTAGCCTTGTCTTTTATGATGTGGACAGCACGCAATACACCCAAGGGAAGGTCTCTTTCTCTGTGGATCGTTGGGCTAAAACGCAAGCCATCGTGAAGATTACCGCCCCCGACCAAGAGGAGATGGCGCGTGTCGTGAAGGAGAGAGGACGGGCTATCGTCGATTTCTTCGTCGATAAGGAGTGCGAGCGTAGCCTCCTCTATTTCGACAGGTATCCGAATGTGGAGGGGAAAAAACTCTTGCGCGATAACTTGGGCATTAAGGTCTCTTTGCCTAATTACATCAACAAAAGCAAGGTGGGTGATAAATTCATATGGATGTCCAACGGCAGCGTTGATGCCCGCCTGGATGTCCTAGCGTACCGCACGCCTTTCCAAGGCAAGAAGGACATGAACCTTGAGCGTATTCTGGAGAAGAGGGATTCCCTCACTAAGATATATATCCCCGGGCCTTCCGAGGGTTCTTATATGTGTGTGGAGCGTGAAGTCATTCCGCCGGTGGATCGCCATATCCTCTACAAGGGAAGGAAATGCACTGAAGTGCGGGGCCTTTGGCGCACGGAAAACGAGTTCATGGGCGGACCGTTCGTCAGCCGTACTTTTGTCGACACATTGCGCCAGGAGACGGTGACCGTGGAGGCGTTCGTCTATGCCCCGCAGCATAAAAAGAGAAATAAAATCAGACAGGTGGAGGCGGTCCTCCATTCGTTGGAAATTGAATAATTTTTTTTACTTTTGTGAAAAAGAAAGTAGATAATTCTGATAATATAAGACATGGAAGAAGATAAAATAAAAGTCGGCATCACGCAAGGTGACATCAATGGTATTGGTTATGAGGTGATTATCAAGACATTGGCCGACATGCGCGTGAATGAGTTCTGCATTCCGATCGTATACGGTTCCTCGAAGGCGGCCGCCTATCATCGTAAATCGTTGAACATAGAGAATTTCAATCTGAACGTCATATCCAATGCGACGGAGGCGAATCCGAAGCGCTCCAATATCATCAATTGCGTCGATGAGGAGATCAAGGTGGAGTTGGCCAAATCCACGGAGGAGGCTGGTCATGCCGCATTCCTGGCCTTGGAACGTGCCACGTCCGACTTGCGGGATGGTTTGATCGATGTGTTGGTGACGGCGCCGATCAATAAGAAGAACATCCAGTCCGAGAAGTTCCACTTCCCTGGACATTCCGAATACTTGCAGGATAAGTTCGGCTACGGAGAGAAGGGCCTGATGCTGATGGTGAGCGATGTGCTCAAGGTTGCCGTGGCTACGGGACACGTGCCTATCAAGGCGGTATCTTCTTACCTTTCGGTTGAAAAGATCGTCTCTAAGCTGAGTGATTTGAACAAGACGCTTATCCGTGACTTCTCCGTGGTGCGTCCGCGCATCGCCGTGTTGGGACTAAACCCTCATGCCGGTGACAATGGTGTGCTTGGTTCGGAAGAGGAGGAGATCATCATCCCTGCCATCAAGAAGGCGGCGGATATGGGTATCACTTGTTTCGGTCCTTACCCTGCAGACTCTTTGTTCGGTAGCGGCAACTTCAAGCGTTTCGACGCTGTGTTGGCGATGTACCACGACCAGGGCTTGGCTCCATTCAAATGCATCGCGATGGAGAGCGGCGTGAACTTCACGGCCAACTTGCCTATCATCCGCACCTCTCCTGTGCATGACGTCTCTTACGACAAGGTGGGCGTCGGCGAGGCATCGGAGGAGTCCTTCCGCAATGCGCTTTACCTCGCTTGCGATATCTACAAGAATAGGATCCAATATGCGGAGCTGAATAAGAACAAATTGAAAAAGCAGGAGGTGGAGATCAGCGGACAGGTCGAATAGGCTTGTCACCCTTCATCCTGATAATCATAGGGGAGCGTTTCGGTAGATTCGCTCCTTTTCTTTTTCGCTCGACACGCAGCGGAAGCCTATCATCAGGGAGATGGTGGAGGCGTTGCCGGCTTGGCAGAGACGGCTCATCGGGAAGGTGTACATGCAGGAGAGGAAGAGGTTCTCTTTGTGGTTCAGCCTTGCCCAAGGGGAGATCATCCTTCCCGTCTGGTAGCTGAGGCCGAGCTCCCACTTCTTCCTCAGTTGTAGGCTGGGGGAGACCACCGCTCCGAAGGGTGAGTATTTCGCCACGTAGAGCATTCCGTTTAACGCCAGATGCCTGTCTGCGCTCGTGCGGAACCGTTTTCCGCCGGAGAGGTAGAAGTGGGTCGCCTGTTTGTGCCCGAAGGCCCGTAGGTGACCGTTCCCTACGCCACGCACGCTGAAGGCGAGGAAATCTTCTCCTTCGAAACGTAGCCATGCCCCCATGCGGAAGCGGACGACCACCTCTGTTTCCTTCTGTCGCTCGAAGTAGGGGTCTTCGTCTTGTCTAAGGAGGGAGAAGTCCTTGCCGATGCATCGGGCCCCGCCGCCCACGTTCAGGGAGAGCCAAGTCCAGTCGGTCACCAGGAAACGGTAGGTGCCGGACATCTCCACCTCCAGTAGTTTGGAAACGCCTGCCTTTTCGCACAGGACTATGCCTCCCATGGAGTAGTTCGTTTCCCTCAATAGCTTGTGGACGGTGGCGGATATCTCGCTCGGACTCCCCGCTATCCCCATCCATTGGTTGGTGTACTGAAGAGTGACGTTCAGTCCGCTTGTGAAGCCCGAACAGGCTGAGTTGTAGAGGTATGGGTTTGCCATGTATAACGACGGACGTTCTTCCTGCTGGGCGTTGGCCACCCAGCCTGCCATGATGAATAGGATCAGTAGTAAATGTTTCATGACTCAATATGATAATTCAATAAAACCAGATAGTGCTTTCGACCCTTTGGAGAGGAGCAGGTAATAGTATGTCCCGACGGGCAATAGTTTCCTCCCGCCTAGGCTGAATCCGTTGTGGTTGTCGCCTCCCCAATGGTTGTCGTAGTGCTTCATGTGGAAGACTTGTGTGCCCCATTTGTTGTAGATATAGATTTCATTGTCAGGGTATTGCGACAATGATTCGATCTCAAGTCTATCGTTTATACCATCTCCGTTAGGGGTCAGTAACAGGTTATAAGAGAACTCCTTCGTCTTTCCGCTCCCTTGCTCTTCCGATATCGTGTCTGTAGGCAAAAACGGTTCATCTTCCACTAACTCGGGGATGGTATCCACAACGGTAGGCGTGGTATCAGGCACGATAGGCGGTATGGTGTCCACAATCGTTGGCGTAGTGTCCGGCACGACAGTCGGTATCGTATCCACAATCGCAGGCGTGGTGTCCGGCACGATAGGCGGTATCGTATCCGCAATGGTAGGCGTAGTATCAGACACGACAGACGGTATGGTATCCACAATCGCAGGCGTAGTATCAGGCACGACAGACGGTATGGTGTCTACAATCGCAGGCGTGGTATCAGACACGACAGACGGTATGGTATCCACAATCGCAGGCGTAGTGTCCGGCACGATAGGCGGTATCGTATCCACAATGGTAGGCGTAGTATCAGACACGACAGACGGTATGGTATCCACAATGGTAGGCGTAGTATCAGGTACGATAGGCGGTATGGTATCCACAATCGCAGGCGTAGTATCAGGCACAATCGGCGGTATCGTGTCTACGATTGTAGGCGTAGTGTCCGGCACGATAGGCGGTATGGTATCCACAATGGTAGGCGTAGT
>JAGCGM010000220.1 GCA_017649635.1 Paludibacteraceae bacterium
CTCTATCCGCTTCGGTTCGCCCGTGGAACCGGAGGTGTGTCCCACCACGAAATCACGATCGTCCCACCAAGCCGACAGAAAATCAGCCAGCGCCTCATCGCAGCCAGGGATGGCGAGCACCTTGCCCCTATCCCGCATATCGTTCTCCGTCAAGAGGGTGTCGTTTATGTTCAACGCTATCATATTCAATAGATTAAAGAAAGAAAAAGCCCGGACAACAAGCCCGGGCTTTGAAGCTATAATTATTAAGAATTAGCAGTTCTCTGCGAAATACTTAATAGTTCTAACCATTTGAGAAGTGTAAGAGTTCTCGTTGTCGTACCAAGAAACGACTTGTACTTGATAAGTGTTGTCGTCGATCTTAGAAACCATTGTTTGAGTAGCGTCGAACAATGAACCGAACTTCATACCGATGATATCAGAAGAAACGATCTCATCCTCAGTATATCCGTAAGACTCAGTTTGAGCTGCCTTCATAGCTGCGTTGATACCCTCCTTAGTGATATCCTTACCCTTAACAACAGCGATCAAGATAGTAGTAGATCCAGTTGGAGTAGGGATACGTTGTGCGGAACCGATCAACTTACCGTTCAACTCAGGGATAACCAAACCGATAGCCTTAGCAGCACCTGTTGAGTTAGGAACGATGTTCTGAGCACCTGCACGAGAACGACGAAGATCGCCCTTACGTTGAGGACCGTCCAAGATCATTTGGTCGCCAGTGTAAGCGTGGATCGTAGACATGATACCTGATTGGATTGGAGCGAACTTGTTCAATGCTGCTGCCATAGGAGCCAAGCAGTTAGTAGTACAAGAAGCTGCAGAGATGATGTTATCGTTCTTAGTCAAAGTCTTGTGGTTAACGTTGTAAACGATAGTAGGAAGGTCGTTTCCTGCAGGAGCAGAGATGACAACTTTCTTAGCACCAGCGTTGATGTGAGCTTGTGCCTTATCTTTTGAAGTATAGAAACCAGTGCACTCCAACACTACGTCTACATTGTATTTCTTCCAAGGGCAGTTGTTTGCGTCAGCCTCCTTAGAGATCTTGATTTCCTTTCCGTCAACGATGATAGAATCCTCTGTAAAATCTACAGTGTGCTTTCCCTCACCGAACTTGCCAGCGAAACCACCTTGTGCAGTATCATACTTCAAAAGGTGAGCCAACATCTTAGGGCTAGTCAAGTCGTTGATTGCAACTACCTCATAACCATCTGCCTCAAACATCTGACGGAATGCAAGACGTCCAATACGTCCGAAACCATTAATAGCAACTTTTACCATTTTTAATTTATATTAATGTTAAACAAAAATTAGTCTCAACTAATTACTCTCAATAAAACTTACTTCAATACAACAAACAACCAGTCTACACAAAAACAACGTGACGCACGACTAAAAACAGCCGCACGACGACGATTTGCATGCCACAGCGATCACCATAACAACGATGAGCGCAACGACTAATTTGATATATTTCACGAGAGAATCACGCATTCTGTTGAAGCTCAATCACCTCAGTATGCATATTCCCGTAACCTGGACAAAGTTGTTGCTTGCAAGCACTCATTGCCAATAGCAATAATGCAGCTGCGATAACCATCTTAATTGTTCTCATAACGTGTCAAATTATTAATTACCATTCAATAGTGCAAATTTACTTTTTTATTTTATTCGTTGTTTATCCGAAAGCGTTTTTTTGTCGAATTTTGCAAAAAAAGATTTTTTATATACCATAACATACGACAAACCGCTAATTATCAATGACATCGCAAATAAAATAAATTCCACACACGTCGATTGGGGCAACATTGCAATGAGCAATACATAGCCCACACAGAAGAGCAAATCCAACCCTATCACCACCTGGGAGAAACGATTCCGCACCCCCACGGCGACTATGCCCGCGACAACCAGATGCAACGGATTCACCCACATCAAGTTGAAGTTCGGGAACGTGCATTCATGCGTGGAGAAAAAGGTCAGGAAAAAGATCAACACGCCCGCCAATCCCATCGCCAGGAAAAGAACGGTTCCATAGACCCGAACATAGGCCTTGCAGAGCGCCCGCCATGCGAGGAAGAGGGAAATCAACGAGAGGAGAAGCAACAACAGACCGGCCGCCAAAGGGGTAGTGAAAAACGAATCCTCCTTAAACGCCCTCGGCTGCGGTTTCCATACCTGCGCCTTCTTCCGCACCAACGGACGTCGCTCACCGCCTTGATCCACAATGGATGCACTATCAAACTGCGCCATCAACTCCACCGGCAAGAACGACACTATAGAGTCAGGTATCACCGCATCGGCACCGCTTCCCAAACTGAGGTCGATGCCTAAACGTAGCCATGGCGTGGAGGCGCAAAGCGCATGGATCTTGTCTCGATAGCTCTCCGTGTTCCCTGCCGGCACATACGTTATCCCGCCCATACAACGCTCCAATAGGCGACGTGGACGTGTGGCGCAATTGTCCGAAAAAAACTTATACCGGTAATATTTGTTCTCTGGCTTCGTGTTCTCCACCAAGGCGATCCGCACCTTCTCCGCCTCCTCGTCCGTCAGATTCAACTCCTGCAGGTAGGCATAGCAGTTCTTCCAGATGATCTCTTCCGTGGTGTTCTGCGGATGGTCAGTCTCCAAGCAATAATCGGTCTCGCCCGCAAGGAACTTGTACACGAAATCGTCGGAGAAATCAAACACGCCGTAATTGTACACCAAACTGGTGGAGTCGGTCGACACCAACAACGCCGTATGCCCCCACACCGTATAGACCGCCCTTTCACTCGGATAGGTGGTGATCACATAGACGGACGTCTTAGCGTTCGACACGAACGAAAGAGAAATAAGGAACAAAAGCAATAGGAACCTATGCCTCACAACAATAGAATTTTAATGCCGAATTATT
This sequence comes from Paludibacteraceae bacterium, assembly GCA_017649635.1. Lineage (GTDB taxonomy): Bacteria > Bacteroidota > Bacteroidia > Bacteroidales > Paludibacteraceae > UBA1181. The sequence continues at coordinate 2,900 of JAGCGM010000220.1, forward strand.
TGATTACGATGCGTTGAATGATATTCTCAACGCGCACCACATAAAAGCCTTTCTTCAGGTCTAACGATATCTTCTCATCGTCGTTGCTTGTCTCGACTGAAAGCACAGGAACACCCAACATATTCATCACCTCCACCTTCGTGCCTTCCTTGACACCGGAGAGATACAAATAGTTGCCGGAGAAAGAGATCGAGATTGTGTTCGCCTTCCCCGCCTGCTGCTGTTCCTCACGCACCTCGTTCCCGCCCTTCACGGACTGGGAGAAGGCAACCGTAGGAGCCATCAACATGAGCATAAATAATATGTGAGCGAATCTCTTCATAAACCTTTTTCTTTTCCGCAAAAATAATGTCTACAATCGTGAATTCAAAATTATTTCACAATTTTTAATTCGATAACACAATAAAATGATGCGTTTAGTGTTGTAGAACATCCTTTTCGTATGCGCGAATCACTTTTCTCCATTCTTCGGAGATAGGCAAGGAGACGTTTGTCTTAGGGTCGAAGCCGCACATGATGGTTCGGCAGACGCTCTTCACCCGCTGGGTTTTCTCGTCATACAACTCCTGTACGAGCTTCACGCTCTTGTTGCCTATTTCGTAGATCTTTGTCTTCACCACGATATTATCGCCCATGAAAATAGGCGCCTGGAAGTCCACGTTCACATTCACGATCACCAGCGCCATGTCGCCGTGACCGATCCCTTGCTTGTCCAACGCCTCGAAATAGGAGACTTTCCCCAAATCGAAGTAGGAAAGGATGACCGCATTGTTGACATGTCCGTAAATATCCACGTCGTTAAAACGGATTTGCACACTCATCTGGTGGTTGAACTTCACCGCCTCCGCATCGAAAACAGAATTATCCATCTATATGTCAGTTAACAAATTATCATAAAAAAACTATATCATCGATCACCGAGGTCCCCACCTTCCCGTTCAGGCGTTCCACCAAGGTGCTTCGGCTCATCATCAGGTCGTTTTTCAACAAAGGAGAGGTGAGCTTCACGAAGAGCTTGCGGCCACTCAGATAGACGTTATTGGTGTACCGCCCGATGTTGCCGCCGCCCAACTTGCGCCACTCCTCCAGCACCTGTTGTTCGGCGATGCGCTTGCCTAGTTCCCCCTGATGGAGGAAGTCCTCTATGTAGCCGCCCAACAATTCAGGATCCTTCGCCTTCATCGCTTCACCTCCATGAGTTGTTCCACCACACCATCCTCCACCTTGAAGAGGAGGTAGTCGCACCCCGAATGTTCCAGGATCGACGAGAGGTGCTCCCTGTCGGTGTCGGAGATGAAGACCTGCCCGAAGCGGTCGTCCCGCAACAACTGAAGGATGCGGCTCACACGCTGGGCGTCAAGCTTGTCGAATATATCGTCCAAAAGCAGAATGGGTCGCACCCCACCCTGTTCCTTCAGGAAGTTGAACTGAGCCAGTTTCAGGGCGATCAGGTATGTCTTGTTCTGTCCCTGCGAACCGATGCGTTTGATGGGAAGTCCGCCCATCTCCATGTCGAGGTCATCCTTGTGGATACCCTTCGTGGAGTAGCCGATGACGAAGTCGCGGTCGCGGGTCGCCTTGAGCTGTTCCTCGAAAGGAAGGGAGTCTTGCAAGTGCGAACGGTAGGTCAGCCCCACCTGCTCCTTCCCATCGGAGACGATCTGGTGGAACTCGGAGAAGTGAGGCAGGAAATGTTCGATGAAATCGCTCCTTTTCGCGAAGATATAGCTCCCATACTCCACCATCTGCGCCTCCAGCACATCGAGCAACAGGTCTTCCCTGTTCTCCGCCTTGATCATCGCATTGCGTTGCGACAGGGCATTGTTGTAGGCCAAGAGGCAGGAGAGGTATTTCTTGTCATATTGCGAGATGAAGCCATCCATGAACTTCCTCCGCTCGTCGCTTCCCTCCGATATCAAGGCGCCATCGGCGGGGGATATGATCACCAGCGGCAACAGACCGATATGGTCGGAGAGCTTCTCGTACTCCTTCTTGTCGCACTTGAAATGCTTCTTCTGGCGGCGCTTCAGGTCGCAATGGATATCCACCTTCCGCTCGCCCCGTTCATACGAGCCCTCCAGCATCAGGAACTCCTCGTCATGCGTGATGTTCTGGCTGTCGATCGCATTGCAATGGCTTTTGCAAAAGGAGAGGTAGTAGACCGCATCCAACAGGTTGGTCTTGCCCATGCCGTTATTGCCCACGAAGCAGTTGATCTTAGGCGAAAACGCGAGATCCGCTTCCCGGATATTCTTGTAATTGAGTATACGAAGGCGAGATAGGTACATGGGCCAAAAGAAGGGAAGC
>JAGCGM010000221.1 GCA_017649635.1 Paludibacteraceae bacterium
ACAGACAATTTGAAGCTCATGCTATAATCTTTCTGCGTTCGCTTCACATAAACTTTCTCTTGTGATTCCATAACGTTTCTTTTTTGTAACGCTATTTTAGGACTAGACAAAGATACAAAAAAAGGAGGTGCGGCACGTAACCATGCCACACCCCCACTTAATCAAAAAACAAACAAACTTTCCTCAAGCGTTTTTTCAGGGCAAATTTTCAAACGCCACCGACATTTTTTCAATAGAGTCCGAGTTATCCCCTATCCTGAAGAGAGGGGATCAGACCCGGCACTGGTTATCATGAAAAAAACTTAAATAATTACAGTGTTATGTTTGTACATATTATCAACTCTTCATCAAGTACAAAAATAGCGCATACCGCCATCATCATGCAGGAAAATCGAATCAATCCATACGATAATCGTGGCAAACAAGCTGATTTATGGGCCGGAAGTATTAGTTTCGCGTATGAATCATAAAAAATGAGCAGGATGGAAACCACAACACTCAAAGTCATCGCGCGCATCCACGGCGACCTCCCCACCAAGTTCGGCATTCCAAGGCAGAGCGGGTTAGTGGAGAGCCTACAGGCGAAGATCGTCTTCGAGCCGGAGTACAGGCAAGCGGAGGCGCTCCGTGGTTTGGAGGGTTTCACCCACATCTGGCTCATCTGGGGATTCTCCGAAAACATACGGGAGGATTGGTCGCCGACCGTCCGCCCTCCCCGACTCGGCGGCAACACCCGCATGGGCGTCTTCGCCACCCGCTCGCCCTTCCGTCCCAACGGGCTAGGCCTCTCCTGCGTGAAGCTGGAGAAGATCGCGCACGACAGGGAACAGGGTGATATACTGGTTGTCTCGGGGGCGGACCTCATGGACGGCACCCCCATCTACGACATCAAGCCCTACATCCCTGTCGACTGCCACCCGGAGGCCAGCAAGGGATTCACCTCGCAGAACACAGACTACACGCTCGAAGTGAACATCCCCGGAAATCTACTTAGCCTCATTCCACCCAAGAAGAGGGACACACTGCGGGACATCATCGCGCAAGACCCCCGTCCCGCCTACCACGACGACGAGGAACGCACCTACGGATTCCCCTTCGCCGGCTATGAGGTGAAATTTAAAGTCCAGGGCAAAACAGCCACCGTGACGCACATCGAGAAAAAATAACACCCCAAAATTTTCCGTGCCAAACCCTTCCATCGTCCTCCCACGACGGAATGTGCCAAATTGTCCATATTTTAGACTTAAAAAGTGGACATTTTGTCTACTTAATGACTGATTGTCAGTTAGTTAATTAAAAAATAGCCTTGGCACGCTTATTGAACTATGGATAGTGAACCCGCCGATGAAGCGGGGGCAAAAAATGAATTAAATGTTTACTTAAAAAACGGAGGTTACTATGTTACCATTAGTAAGAAATTCAAGAAAGAACGCCAACTCGGGCAGCTGGCTTCCTTCCATTTTTGAAGACTTCTTCAATGATGAATTTATGGGTGTTCCTGCTGTCAAGCAATTCGCCACTCCAGCAGTGAACATCAAGGAATCCGAAAAGGATTACGACATCCAGATTGCCGCACCGGGCATGACCAAAGAGGACTTTAAGATCAACATCAACGAGTACAACGAATTGGTCATCTCCTTGGAGAAGAAGGATGAGAAAAAAGACGAGAAGAAAGACGATGACAAGAAGAAGGGAACATGGATACGGAGAGAATTCTCCTACGCCTCTTACTCTCAGAGCTTTGTCATCCCTGAGAACGTCGATATCGATCAGATCGCCGCAAAGATGGAGAATGGCGTGTTGAACATCTCCTTGCCTAAGAAGGAGATCGCCGAGACGGCGCCTGCCACCAAACAGATAGAGATTCAATAAACCCCTGTCGGACAGAACGAGAGGATTGCTGGGCTACCGGCAATCCTCTTTTTTTGTGCCTAGCCGAAGCGTATGTGCGATGGTTACATTTAGCGTATTTGTTTACTATTTAGATATTTACGATTTACTTTCTCATGGGTACAGGAAACAAAATGGTCTTCTGGTTTCAGCAAAATGAGACTTTTATGAATAGTATATATAATTTTTACACAAATAATTTGCGTTCGACATAAAATATATATACATTTGTCCACAAAAGAATACGCTACCCGTTTTATTTAGCAAAACACCTGTTATTATGGACAAACGAACTAGCAAACAAGCAATTACCATTCAAAGAAGTAGATTTGAAGGCAATGGCTACTCTCCAAGATGTGCGACGATTCTCGACACAGGATATTTAGATGTTTTTTCAATCAACCTGAAATCCGCGAGAATTGGGATTGAAAGAAGCAGGAAACATCACAAGAGACTAACACTCAGAATTATAACTCATTAGAAACCAACAATGATAGAAACCAACCGTATAGAATTCAAGCTCAAATATACAGAAGAGCTAGACATAGAAAAGGAAGTAATCTCCTTCTTAAATTACCGAGAAGGAGGAATAATATATATAGGCATTGACGACAACGGACATCCGATAGGTGTAGAAGACATTGACAGCGTAGTTCTAAAGATAAAAGACAGAATTCGCACAAATGTCTCACCTTCCCCCATGGGTTTATTTGATGTTTTGATTGAAAAAGTGGATGGAGTAGATGTGATTAAGATTTTTTTAGCATCTGGCACAGAAAAGCCTTACTACAAAACGAAGTATGGAATGAGTACACGGGGATGCTATATACGAGTCGGTACCGCATGTGAACCAATGCCTACTGCAATGATAGAAGACCTTTTCGCCCATAGAGTACGTAATTCGCTAAGAAACATCCCTTCTCCTCGGCAGAAACTGACCTTCCGTCAATTACAAATCTATTATGAATCAAAAGGAATGACACTGAACAATGCCTTCGAGCAAACACTGGACCTTTTGACAAGCACTGGGCAATACAACTATGTGGCATTCCTTTTGGCGGACGAAAACAATGTATCGATAAAAGTCGCCAAATACTCGGGGACAGATCGCACCGATTTGATTTCCAACAACGAATACGGGTATTGCAGTTTGCTTAAAGCGACCGATTTAGTTATAGACAAACTAAACACTGAAAATTATGTGTTCAGTCGGAAAACAGAAAAATACAGGGAAGACAAACCACTGTGGGACAAATTAGCTGTTCGTGAGGCAGTCATAAATGCGATAGTTCACAACGACTATACGAATGAAGTGCCACCAAAATTTGAAATCTTCGCCAATCGATTAGAAATAACCTCATACGGAACAATTCCAATGGGTTTAACGACAGACGAATTTTTCAGCGGTGTGAGCATACCACGGAACAAAGAGCTTATGCGAGTGTTCCGAGACGTGGAAATGGTGGAAGCTTTAGGGTCAGGTATGCCCGTCATATTGCGCGAATATGGTCATAAAGCATACGAGTTCATGTCTCACTTTATTCGTCTAACAATAACGGCAAACATGGGGAATGTCCACAAAAATGTCCACAAAAATGTCCACAAAAATGACCCTAAAAATGACCCTAAAAATGACCTCAAAAATGACCTCAAAAATGAAGTGCTAAAAAGACGTGAAGTTATTGTGAATCTGATAAAAACAAATAACAAATCGTCTTATAGTGACATCGCAAGGAAATTAGGAGTCGCACCTGTAACCGTCAAACGTGAACTTGCAGAGATGCGCCATATTGTGCAACATGTTGGTCCGACGCGTGGTGGCCATTGGGAGTTTTTGTGATATGCCATCTAAACAAGGATATATCCTTAAGGAAATACGCTACCCGTTTTATTTAGCAAAACACCTGTTATTATGGACAAACAAATATTTATGAGGCACAAAAAAAATCTTCCTAAACGTCTGCGGAGAGGGACATACCATGTCGGAACTTTGGAATCATGTCACAATAATTCATGGCAATCCAAGATTCATATTATTCATATTTTTACTACATTTGCATCAAGATAAGGAATGAGTTACAAATCTGTTAAAGATGTTGTGGACTTGCTTCTCAAAAACGGATTCGAACTGAAAGGGCAGAAAGGCAGCCACATGAAATTTGAGAAAGAAGGCAAAGTGGTCGTTGTGCCTAATCATGGGTCGAAGGGCATCGAGAAAGGCACTTATCATAGCATATTGAGGCAAGCAGGGCTAAAATAGTCCACCAAACTATCATGTATAAAAAGACAACTTATGAACACAGTAGAAGTAATTGTGGAACATGCGGGCAAGAACCTGAGCGCATACATCAAAGACGCCCCAGTGTTCACGGTAGGCAACAACCTGAAAGAAATCGAAGCGAATATAAGGGAGGCGATCGACCTATACCTCGAAGGGAACCCCAACCCATGCCAAACCCTTTCAGGCGAACTGGATCTACGCTTCAAAATCGACGCCGCCACCTTCATCAACTGCTATAGCGGGATCTTCACAAAAGCTGCCTTGAGCCGAATCACAGGAATAAACGAGCGACAATTATGGCACTATGCGGCAGGGGTGCACAAGCCTCGCAAAAAACAGTTGGAAAAGATTCAGAGGGGCATACTATCGATAGCGGACGAACTGTCGTCCATCGACGTATTATAACCCCCAATTAATCACGAGAAAGAGCCCCAACCGCCATCATCGATGCGCTTGGGGCCCAACAATTATTCTATAACAAGTTAAGGCTCAACCATCAGAAATTAAACTGGAAACCGACGGACCCCGTAGGAATGGTCTTGGCACCCCAACGGCCAATGGTGTAACCACCGAAATCACACTCCGCCTTCACGCCAAAGTGCTTAGAGAACATCCACTTCACACCCATATAATGGCCCAAAAGAAATCTCGCGTAACTGTTTGAGTAGACCTGCTTCCCATTACGGTCCACATCCTTTCTATCATAGAATGAAAGACCTGTCTGGAGACCGAAATAGACGTCCAAATTCTTCACAAACTCCCAATGGAAGGCCCCACGGATGGTCGCTGGCAGGTTCCAAGAGGTGGTGGTACCTTCTTCCCAAAGAGGGTTTTGCAGATTACTAGGGTCGACCAAATAGGCGAACCTCGATTCGTCCCGGGCATAACCGATGTAGAAACCTAAATCGATGGCTCCGTTGTCGCCGAACTTATTCGTATGGCAGAAACCATCCTTCAAGCCTATCATTCCATCCAAGGATATGTACGGCATACTCTTCTCAAAGCGAGGGAAACCCGACATGACACCCAAGGAGACCTTACCCGCATTGGCGAACTGAATCTTCTCCACATCCGATGCACTTGCACCCATGACCGTGAACAAAGCCGCAATAAGCAACAAAATCTTTCTCATTTTCACTTGCAATAAATAATTACTAATATGATTAAATAACTCATTTACGGTATGCAAATATAGAGGCACACCATTAGATGAAACCATGTTTTTGGGGAACAAATACGGCTCAAAAGTTAACTGATGTTTATAAAACAGGTTAATTAGTGTATAGATTAAATTATATTAGTTAAAAGAGAACGGCAAATGGCCGATATGCAAACAAAGATTAATTATTTTATAAATATCCAAACGGAATTCACGCCTTTCTCTTCACCCCTCTCGTTGCCTCGGCCTCCAGCGGATTCTCCGGCCAATAATGCTTCGGGTAACGTCTACGGAGCTCCTTGCGCACCTCGAAATAGGCATTGTTCCAGAAGCTACGGAGGTCCTGCGTCAGCTGCACCGGCTTGAAGCCCGGGGAGAGCAGTTCCATCAGCACCGGTCGGCGGCCATCGTCCACACGTGGCGTGTCGGTCAGTCCGAAGCACTCCTGCAACCGCACGGAGAGCACGGGGTACTCCGCTCCCTGGCGATAGTCCAGCCGTATCTTGCTGCCCGTAGGCACCACGGCATGGGTCGGCGCCAAACGGTCCACCTCCTGCTGTTGCTCGTATGTCAGCAACGACCACAGGGCGGATGACAAGTCTATCTTCTTCATCTCTGCGGCGGTGGTCATCAACCGTCCATTGTCGTCCAAGTAGAAAGGCAACCACTCCTCCGCACGGGCGAGCACAGCCTCAACGCCCAAGTCAGGCAACTCCAGTTCGGGATGCCACGACGAGACGCACCGCACCCTTCTTTGCAGGCGTTCCACCTCCTCCGAGAAGTCGAACATGCTCAATCCCTCCTTCACCGCCGCCCCGCAAATCGTCTTGACAAGCAGGGCACGGTCCACATTGCGCAAGGGTTGCGCCGACACGAGCAAAGCACCGACACGCCGCTCCTCCTGGGCGACCACGCCCCCGCGCTTCGCATCCCACGAGACAACCTCCCTGCGGGTCGTCAGATGAGGGACCTCCTCTATCGCCAACGGGGAGGCGAGGAAAATCCTGCCCGACGCCACATTGACCGAAGCGACCGCCAGCCAAGCGCACGAGGAGAGGGCATCCTCCCGAGCGAGGAAGACATCGTCACCGCTCGCCATGCGGAACCTGCCACAATCATCCAAGGCGAAGGCGATGCGTTCAGGGTAGGCGGTCGCGATAAGACGGCCCACCTCCTTAGGGTCCGGCGCCTCGTTGTCCTCCTTCACATGGAGGAAAGAGCGGTACTCCTTCGCCACCTGCGCGACACGACCCCAACGTCCCAAGGCGCCTCTGCCACGCGCCGTGCGCAGCATCACCAGGCGGGTATTGATATCCAC
>JAGCGM010000222.1 GCA_017649635.1 Paludibacteraceae bacterium
CATATCCCCACGGCCTGAAAGGCCATAACATATATAGCCTAGGGCAACGCCCTGGGGGAATTATGAAACGTCAGTTCGACGTAGTCAATTTGGAGGGCGTGCGTATTCCCACACGATGCGCATAACCGAGCCCTGAAGGGGCGTCATCCTCCAGGCAGGGGTGTAAACCCCTGTACAACAGGCGAATGGTGCGGTGGGAACCCTGAAAGGGTGACACATTGATAATTATGAATTTTGAAACGTTAGTTCGACGTAGTCAATTTTTTGGCGGCATCTCATTGATTAAATGATTTACGTTACCGAACGTGCTTACATCCCACATTTGCGTATTCCCACGGCCTGAAAGGCCACCACATTATCTAGCCCAGGGCAACGCCCTGGGTCCGCACGGTTTGCCATTTCATCGGTGGAAACGGTATTTTTTAGCATAATCGGTTTTATTATAGTAGGTCTGGACAATAAAAACATGCGCATCATTGGGAATGCCTTCCCCTTTATTTATCTTTGTGATAGAATGATTTTACCTACCAAGCTTATTCTATGTTGAGGGACTGGTTTATATATCTTTTGGTCGGCGTTTTGGCTATTGCGATTCGGTATGCTCTCGAGCGGCTGAAACGTCCTGTCGAGAAGGTGGGGGATATGATCCGTGATCAGAATCCGCCCACATCCGATGTCCCGAACTATGGGCCTATTCCTCCCCTGACGGGCACCGGTCGCGCGAATGCCAGAAGGAAGAAGGTTTTTCAGGCGGATCATCCGCATGGAACGGAGGATGAGGATGTCTACACGTCCGCCCTCTCCGTCATCGCCTTGTTTTCCTGGGTGATCCGCAAAGATGGTGAGGTGGACCATCGGGAGATGTCCGTCGCGCGGCTCTATTTCAAGAACCACCCGATATACAGGAATATGCTGTGGTGCCGCCCTAGGGAGTTGCGCACCGACCCCATATCGGGCGACAAGTGTCTCTTCTCAAGTGAGTGTATGGAGTTGCTGCGACACTACAACGCTTCCCGGGAACTTCTCCGGTACAATTTATGTTGCCGTAACATCCTGAAGTCCGGCATCTTCTATGAGGCCGCCTTGGACTTGCTGAATGCGCTTTTCCAAGTGGCTTTCTCCAGCGATGGGGTGGTCGGCTCTGAGATGGAAATCCTCTACGGAATCTCTATGGAGCTGAAAATCAAGCAAGAAGACTGGAAGGTCCTGAAGCAAAAGTATGAAACGCCTAGGTCGGAAGAAACTGCGGGAAAGAAAAATAACGATTCCTCGGCTTCTTCAGAGAAAAAGGAAAAGAAGAAATCCTCCTATGGCTACAAGCTGACACAGGCTTACAATCAACTGGGCCTTCTCACCACCGCCTCCGAATCGGAGATTAAAGAGGCCTACCGTACTTTGGTGAAGAAATACCATCCCGACCATCTGCCGAGCGACGCAACCGACCTCGACCGAAAAATCTCGGCGGACCAGTTCCGTCAGGTCAAGGAGGCGTATGACCTTATTCGGCTGGAAAAGGGAATGTAGAGAATTTTGAATTTTGAATTATGAATTATGAATTTTGAAACGTTAGTTCGACGTAGTCAATTTTTGGGCGGCATCTCATTGATTAAATGATTTACGTTACCGAACGTGCTTACATTCCACATTTGCGTATCCCCACGGCCTGAAAGGCCATAACATATATAGCCTAGGGCAACGCCCTGGGGGAATTATGAAACGTCAGTTCGACGTAGTCAATTTGGAGGGCGTGCGTATTCCTATGCGATGCGCATAGCCGAGCCCCGTAGGGGCGTCATCCTCCAGGCAGGGGTGTAAACCCCTGTACAACAGACGAATGGTGCGGTGGGAACCCTGAAAGGGTGACACATTGATAATTATGAATTTTGAATTATGAATTTTGAAACGTTAGTTCGACGTAGTCAATTTTTGGGCGGCATCTCATTGATTAAATGATTTACGTTTCCGAACGTGCCTACATTCTACGTTTGCATATCCCCACGGCCTGAAAGGCCATAACATATATAGCCTAGGGCAACGCCCTGGGACATGATGGATTACAAATTACCCCCATTTCACCGATGGAATCGCCCATTATTTACAAACGCCGCAGCTGTTGCAGTGTGACAACTCACCACGGAAACGTTGCTCCACAAGCAGGCGTATCTTGTCCTTCACGGCCTCGATCCGTATGTTGTCCAACACGTCGCTCACGAAGGCAAACATGAGAAGCATGCGGGCCTCCTCCTCGGGAATTCCTCTCGAACGAAGGTAAAAAAGCGCCGTTTCATCGATTCTTCCGGTCGATGCGCCGTGGCTACACTTCACGTCGTCCGCATAGATCTCCAGATGAGGTTTCGTGTACATCCTGGCGTTCGGAGACATGCAGACGTTGCGGTCTGTTTGGTAGGCCTCCGTCTTGAATGCGCCCTCGGCCACCATGATCTTGCCGGAGAATGCGCCGGTCGCTTCGTCGTTCAAAACATATTTATAGAGCTCACGGCTCTTGCAGTTCGGTTTGTGGTGGTTGATCAGCGTCGTGTTGTCGATGTGCTGTTTCGCGTCTCCGATCGCCATGCCGCTTAAGGTGGTTTGGCAATGCTCCCCGTCGATGTCGATCTGGATCCTGTTCCTGGTCAGTCCGTTGTGCAACGTGAGGTCGTTCACGATGATCTCCGAACCGCTCTGTTGGCGGATGTTCAGGTTCGCCACGCTGATCGATTTGGAGTGTGTGTTCTCCAACTTATAATGGTCATAAATGGCGTTTTCACCGACAAAAACCTCCGTCACCCGGTTGGAAAGTTGCTCCCATTCGCCACGGGTATGGGCGCAGAGCAGGAGCTTGGCCTGTGCGGACCGCTCCAAGACGATAAGGTTCCTTTGCGTGCCCAACATAGGCACTTTCCCTGTCATCACGCATATCAGCTGTATAGGCTTGTCGATGACCACGTTCTCCGGCACATGCAGGAAGAAACCGTCCTGCGCGAAAGCCGTGTTGAAGTCTATGATCGCATCCGTTCCGCTGACCGCCGCCTTGCCGTAATACTTCGCGACAAGCTCCGGATCAGTCTCTGAGTATTCACGTAAACTGCCGATGGAAACGCCCTTTTTTCGTAGTTCGATCAGATATTTCTCGCTTTCGGGCGGACAGAAGAATGTGTCGTTCACCACATAGAAGAGATAGGCGTTGATGCCTGGCACTTCGCAGCGGAAATCCTCCGTGAGGGCGATCCGGTTGAGGTTCATGCCATAATCCACCGCGAAGGCCTCCTTCATGTCGGTGTATTGGTATGCCTCCATGCGTCGGGTAGGGAATCCCCTCCGTTGGAACGACTCGAAGGCGGCATCCCTCAACGCGTCCATGGGTGCGCCGCTATTCCTCTTCAGCACGTCGCGGTACTGCTTGAAAATATCTATGTATGATTGCTCTATCGACATATTTGCCATGAATTATTCACCCAACTCCTTTTTTATCCAATCGTAGCCTTTCTCCTCCAGCTCCAAAGCCAGTTCCTTGCCCGCCGTCTTCACAATCTGACCCTTGTAGAGGACGTGGACGATGTCCGGAACGATATAATCCAAAAGACGTTGGTAGTGTGTGATCACTATGCTTGCGTTATCGGCCTTTTTCAGCTTGTTCACGCCGTTGGCCACGATGCGCAGGGCATCGATGTCCAATCCACTGTCCGTCTCGTCCAGGATGGACAATTTAGGCTCCAGCATGGCCATCTGGAAGATCTCGTTGCGCTTCTTCTCGCCGCCGGAGAATCCTTCGTTGACGGATCGGTTCGCCAATTTATTGTCCAACTCCACCAACTCCTTCTTCTCACGCATCAGCTTCAGGAAATCGGAGGCGGACAAGGGGTCCAACCCTTTGTATTTGCGGTGCTCGTTCGTGGCGGTGCGCATGAAGTTCACCATGCTGACACCAGGGATCTCCACAGGATACTGGAAACTGAGGAAGAGACCCTCCCTTGAGCGGTCCTCCGGGGAGAGCTCCAGAAGATTCTTTCCCTTGAAATAAACCTCACCTTCCGTTACCGTGAAGGTCGGGTCACCCGCCAACACGGATGAGAGCGTGCTCTTTCCTGAACCGTTCGGGCCCATGATGGCGTGCACTTCCCCTTCGTTCACCGTCAGATTTATACCCCGCAAAATCTCTTTGCCATTGACATTGGCATGTAAATTCTTAATTTCTAATAGCATATATAATAATTATCTATTAACCTACTGATCCTTCCAACGAAACCTGCAGCAGCTTTTGCGCCTCCACCGCGAACTCCATCGGTAATTTGTTGAGCACCTCTTTGGCGTATCCGTTGACGATGAGTCCGACCGCGTCCTCGGTGCTGATGCCACGCTGGTTGCAGTAAAAAATCTGGTCCTCGTTGATCTTCGAGGTGGTAGCCTCATGCTCAACGATGGCCGATTCGTTATGGATGTCCATGTACGGGAAGGTATGTGCGCCACACTTGTCTCCCAGGAGCAAGCTGTCGCATTGGGAGAAGTTGCGGGCACCGTCCGCGTTCTTCGAAAC
>JAGCGM010000223.1 GCA_017649635.1 Paludibacteraceae bacterium
AATCCGTCCACCACGATTGCCAACGAATCAGCGAAGTCATAGGTTTGGATAATACATCTACGTTTGTATTTACCGTCTATTATCGTAACGTTCTTCGCGGCGTCCCGCTCCTCCAAAGAGGACTCAATCCCCTCAAATCCTCCATACAAGCTTACACCTGCGGCGAGAGAGATAGCGGAAACCAAAGAGGTGTCTCCGACGTAAGTTCCCTTAGCCACCCAAATCTGATGTTTCTGTCCCGTAGTAGAGGCAAGCGTAACCGCCTGGTTGATTTCCCCAAGCGCATCGTCCCAATTCAATCCAGAGCCTTCGGATCCGGCCTTCACATAGATAATCGGGCCGACCAAAACCCTCTCCGTGAATGCGGACTCGATCGCACCCATATCCACGGCGGTGCTCTGTTTCCTCACATTGCCCCTCAGATCAACCGAGTCCGCGACGTCACATCCCGCATTGATGCAAAGGGAAGAGCCCGACAACGAGTAATCCCCATTGGAAGGATCCACAAACGCGGCACTCGATTTGCTACCGTCAATATTACCCTCACCGCTTGCGCCACCCTCGATCATTGAGTATTTGATTGTGGCACCATTCACGAAGACACTCTCCGAATTATTCAAGCGTTTGTTACCGACTACGATAGAGTTCAGGATTTGAGTTCTGGAATTGCCATGAACAGTCTGATTGTTTGAAACATTATCAGCCACCGTGCAATTGATCATGTTTGAGTTGCTCTGGATATATACCAGACAGCTGCTACGAGATTTACAATGAGCCACCTGAGAGTTAGAGGCTGTCGAGCCATTCGAAATATATAAGAGATAACTACCCGACTCATTTCCGTCGAGTATACATCTTTCAGCCGTACTCGACTCCAGTACAAGTATATGGTTGCCGCCATTGTCCTTGTTGATGTTATTGATAATCCTACAATCAGATATCGCAGAGTTATTCAAAGAGATTACCGAACCACGGTAAGATTCGTTTCCTTCAAATATCGAATTAGTGATTTTCGTCGAAGATTCAGCACACAGAGCGGAATTACGATAAGAGTTATTATTCTTCATCACACAACGATCTACCTTCCCGCCTACCATGTACAACGCTCCAGCAGAATTACCCCTGTAATCAAAGTCTCCATTATCGCAAATCACGGAATTGGTGACATCAGCGTACAAAGAATATACGGCAAGACCCTGTTCCGCGGCATTACATTTTCTCACGATACAGTTGTTCAAAGTGGTGCTCCTTCTCAAATAAGCGCCACCTCCGTATGCCGCATATCCGTTCTGGATGGTGAAGCCGTCCACCACAACCGCCATGGAATCGGCGAAATCATAGTTTTGGGTAATCACACGTCCTTTCCTCTTACCATCCAGGATGGTCGGATTCAGTGCGGTGTCACGGGCCGCAAGGGATGTCTCGTTACCCGCAAATCCTCCATACAAGCTGATTCCCTTCGCCAAGTTCACCACGGTAGCGAGCGTCGTGTCGCCATAGTAGGTACCCTTCGCCACCCATACCTGATGTTTCTTGCCATCCGCAGATGCGGCGACAATCGCCTGTTGGACATCGCCGAACGCGGACTGCCAGCTTGAGCCATCACCCGTAGCGCCCGCCTTCACATAGACGATATCGCCACACGTGAATGACGGTGCCTTCGTGTGGGAGGACTCGATCGCTCCCAAATCTACTGCGCCACCCTGCATCCTTGGGTTTCCAAGGAAATCAACGGAGTCGGAGACTTCCATACCCACATTGATGCAATAGGAATTGGCGGACAAGGAATAGTCTCCGTTTTCGGCATCCGTGAATGCGGCGTACGTCATCGAACCGTCAAAGTTTCCATCCAAAGAGGTGGACTCCAACATGTTGTTGGTAATCGTGTTCACACCACTCGCACCCAAGGTTCCGTCATAATAGTTATTTCTCTGATTACCAACGATAATCGAGTTCTTCAAGTTGGCATCACTCATAGTCACAATTTCGGAACTCGTCGTGCTGTTACGAGCCACAGTACAGTTGCTCATGGTGGCGCCATTATGTATACAGACAGGGATATTCGTCATTTCTGTGTTCTCACAGATTAGGCAATTGGTGGTCGACGCCATGGAGCCTGCCATAAACAGCAAGAAGCCTGCCACCCTATTCCCCTTTATCAGCAATCTGTTTAGTTTTCCGTTGTCCAAGGTTACCAAAGGAGTTCCCCCTGAGACACCAAGGATCTGACAATCTTCCGCCAAAGAACCGCCACTGACATATAGGACTTGCGTAGTGGCATTTTGGATTCCCTCTATCAAACAGTCTCTCATATCGGAAGAAACTTGCAATTCAACGGAAGAACCATCGCCATTCGCATTCGTGAACCTACAATTCCTAACCTTGGATGAATTGAAAACAGACCCTCTACGATTACCTCTATCGGAGATGTTGTCTTCGACCGAGCAATTGGTTACCGTAGAGTTGTTCGTCGCACATATCGCACTATTGTACCAACACCGATTACCCCTCACCTCACAGCTATCCATCACACAATGACTGAGGCAGACAGTGTAAAACTGCATGCCGGTATAAGCGTTAGCAACAATCTGGCAGTTTTTGACAGTCGAATTATCCGCATATATAGCCGAGCCTGACTCGGAAGAGCGATTGCCCCTGAGAATACAGTTATTGACCGTAACATTGGAGACAAGGTTCACGCCGCCTCCCTTCGCCGCATATCCTTTCTGAATGGTGAAACCGTCCACCACAACCGCCATCGAATCGGCGAAAGCATAGTTTTGGGTAATCACGCGCCTTTTGTCACGACCATCCAAAATGGTCGGATTCAGTACGGTGTCACGGGCTGACAAAGATGTCTCGTTGCCCGAGAATCCTCCATACAGACTGATTCCCTTCACAAGGTTCACCACGGTGGATAGCGTCGTATCTCCATAGTAGGTGCCCTTCGCCACCCATACCTGATGTTTCTTACCATCCGCAGATGCGGCGACAATCGCCTGTTGGACATCGCCGAACGCGGACTGCCAGCTTGAACCATCACCCGTAGCACCCGCCTTCACATAGACGATATCGCCACACATGAATGACGGTGCCTTCGTGTGAGAGGACTCGATCGCTCCCAGATCCACAGCGCCACCCTGACTCCTTGGTTTTCCTAAGAAATCGAGCGTATCAGCCACATCTGCCCCGGCATTGATACAGTAGGAATTCGCCGTCAACGAATAGTCTCCATTCTCAGCATCCGTGAATGCGGCGTACGTCATCGAACCGTCAAAGTTCCCCTCCAAAGCGGTGGACTCCAACATGTTGTTGGTGATTACATTCGTGCCACTCGTAACCAAAATTCCCCCTTGATAGCCATCCCTCTGATTGCCGACGATAATCGAATTCTTCAAGTTCGCATCGCCCACACCCACCAATACGGAACTTGCCGTACTATTACGAACCATAGTACAGTTGCTCATGGTAGCACCGCTGTTAATACTGATAGGTTCATATGACATCCCAGTGTTCTCATAGATTAGGCAATTGGTAATCGACGCCAAAGGGCTGTACAACAACGCTATGCGAGCAGAAATCACATTCCCCTTTATCAGCGACCTGTTTAGTTTTCCGTTACTCATGGACAACAGAGCGCCTTTCACTGAATTCCCAAGAATCCGACAATCTTCCGCAAAAGAACCACCATTAACATTAAGGACGTCCATGGTGGCATTTTGGATACCCTCTATCAAACAGTTTCTCATCTCGGAAGAAGCTTGCAATTCAACGGAAGAACCATCGCCATTCGCATTCACGAACTTACAATTCAAAACCTTGGATGAATTGAAAACAGATCCTCTTCGATTACCTCTATCGGAGATGTTGCCTTCGACCAAACAATTGGTTACCGTAGAGTTCTCCCTCGCATATATCGCGCTATTGTTCCAACACCGATTACCCCTCACCTCACAACCTTCCATCACACAATGGCTGAGGTAGACAGTGTAAGACAAACTGCCGGTATACGTGTTATCCACAATCTGGCAGTTTTTGACAGTCGAATTATCTGCATATATGGCCGAACCTGTCTCGAAAGAGCGGTTGCCCCTGAGAATACAGTTATTGACAGTAACATTGGAGACAAGGTTCACGCCGCCTCCCTTCGCCGCATATCCTTTCTGAATGGTGAAACCGTCCACCACAACCGCCATCGAATCGGCGAAAGCATAGTTTTGGGTAATCACTCGCCTTTTGTCACGACCATCCAAGATGGTCGGATTCAGTGCGGTGTCACGGGCTGACAAAGATGTCTCGTTGCCCGCGAATCCTCCATACAGACTGATTCCCTTCACAAGGTTCACCACGGTGGAGAGTGTCGTATCACCATAGTAGGTGCCCTTCGCCACCCATATTTGATGTTTCTTACCGTCCGCAGTCGCGGCGACAATCGCCTGTTGGACATCGCCGAACGCGGACTGCCAGCTTGAACCATTACCTGTAGCGCCCGCCTTCACATAGACGATATCGCCACAAGAGAATGACGGTGCCTTCGAATAGGAGGACTCGATCGCTCCCAAGTCCACCGCACCGCCCTGTTTCCTTGGGTTCCCAAGGAAATCAATGGAGTCGGAGACTTCCATACCCGCATTGATGCAATAGGAATTGGCGGACAAGGAATAGTCTCCGTTTTCGGCATCCGTGAATGCGGCGTACGTCATCGAGCCGTCAAAGTTCCCCTCCAAAGCGGTGGACTCCAACATGTTGTTGGTGATCGTGCTCGTGCCAACGATATTCAAGATTCCGTCATAATTGCCATCCCTCTGATTGCCGACGATAATCGAATTCTTCAAGTTAGAATTGTTCACATACACCACATAAGGGTTCGTCGTGCTGTTACGAGCCATAGTACAGTTGTTCATGGTAGCGCCACCATATATAGAGACGATGTCACTCGACGACGTCACAGCGTTTTCAAGAATCAGGCAGTTAGACACCAACGACGACTGATTTTGTATTAACAATATGTTATAATACGACTTATTCCCCTTTATCAGCAATCTGTTTAGTTTTCCGCCATTCGAGCCTATCAGGGTGGAATAGTTCACTGTATTTCCAAGAATCTGACAATCTTCCGCCAAAGAACCGCCACTAACATAAAGAACTTCCATGGCGGCATTTTGGATACCCTCGATCAAGCAACCTCTCATCTCGGAGGAAGATAACAACTCAACGGAAGAACCATTGCCATCCGCATTCACGAACCTACAATTCTCGATCTTGGACGATTCGAATACGCCCCCCCTACATCCACCTCTATCGGAGAAGTTGCCTTCGACCAAACAATTGGTTACCGTAGAGTTCTCCCTCGCACGTATCGCACCATTGTTCCTACATCGATTACCCTTCACCTCACAGCTATCCATCACACAATGATTGAGGAATACAGCGTAATACAGATTGCCGGTATAAATGTTATCAACAATCCGGCAGTTCTTGACAGTCGAGTTATCCGCATATATGGCCGAGCCGAACCCGGAAGAGCAATTGCCCCTAAGAATACAGTTATTGACCGTAACATTGGAGGAAACATTCACTCCGCCTCCGTTCTCGGCATATCCGTGCTGAATGGTGAAGCCGTCCACCACAACCGCCATGGAATCGGCGAAAGCATAGTTCTGACCAATCACACGCTTTTTGTTCTGGCCGTCCAAGATGGTTGGATTCTTCGCAGTGTCACGAGCTGCCAGGGAAGTCTCGTTGCCTGCAAATCCACCGTATAGGCAAACGCCCTGTCCTAATGGGAAGGCAGCGATAGCAGTAATCGTAGTATCTCCATAATAGGTTCCGGCAGCCACCCAAATCTGATGTTTTTCCCCATCGTAGGAAGCCTTCAACATCGCCTCGTAAAGGTCCCCAAACGCAGAGGTCCAACTTGAACCGTCTCCCTTTGAGCCCTTCTTCACATATATGATTTCACCCAAAGACGGCACGCTGGCTTTCTCATACCGCGATTCTATCGCACCCATATCCACCGCACCGCCTTGTTTCCTGGAATTTCCCAACAGATCGACGGAGGTTTCCGTATCTATACCCCTGTTAATGCAGTACGATTTTTCAGAAAGAGAATAATTGCCCTTATCAGGATCCACAAACGCAGCCACATCTTTTGATCCCGCAATATTACCCTCTCCCGTGAATCCACCTTCAACCATTGAATGCGAGACATTATTTGTTCCACTCAGACTAAAATGGGTTTGAAATGACTTCGCATACTTAGTGCCCACAATGATGGAATTCACAATAGAAGAGTTATACATCTGAACCCCAGACGACGCTCCCGTCTCATTATCCGCGAATGTTGTGTTTTCCATCCTAGCATTACTATACAAGCAAAGAGGAGCAGAGGTAGATGTTGCATTCTTATTATTGTAAATCAAAGAATTGGAGACAACGGACGAAGACCGGACATTCACTATGTGATGGCTATTCTCCACCACATTGTCGAACACCTTACAACGGTTCATAGATGCCGAATTATTCAAATAAAAAATTTCATATGAATTTCCCTTGTTACCGAAAACTTCGCAATCCTCTATTTTTGAATCATATTCAATATGAAGGGCGCTGTAATATGCGCTCTCATTGTTCGAGAACGTACAACCCTTAATAAGAATACCATGATATGCATATATTCCAGCATGTTGTCCATAGTTGTTCTTCACTTCACAATTAATCAGTTTGGAATTGTTGTGCAGACTCAATGGATACCCGTTATATATGTTTATATCTTTATTGGAATCAATGACGGAGTTAGACACCGAGGAATTATCCACATACATGGCCGAATAACAAGAAGCCTCGTTGTTTCTCACAACGCAGCTATCCATTTCCGAAACGTACATATAAACTGTCTGGGAAGAATTATCAGACCTATTGCCACTGATTATACAGTTTTTAATCTTTGCTTCACGTGCATATATCGCCAAACCATGTGATGCGGCATTATTTTTCAGGATGCAATTGTTGATCGTCGAGTTCTTTCTCAGATAAGCGCCGCCACCATAATCCGCGACGCCATTCCGGATCGTGAAACCGTCCACCACAACCGCAGAGGCATCCGCAAAATCGGACGGTTGATTGATTACACGGATTTTAGCGTCTCCGTCCAACACGGTAGGATTCTTTGCCGTGTCTCTCGCCGCGAGAGACGTCTCCGTACCGGCGAAACCGCCATACAGACTGACATTCGGCTTCAACGTAACCACAGCCGACGACTCACTTTTGTAGACGCCCTTGGCCACCCAAACATCAGCACCTATCTTTGCGGCTGAATCCACCGCCTGCTGGATGTTCCCAAATGCCTTACTCCAGGAGCTTCCATCTCCGTTAGCCCCTGATTTCACATAAAAAACATCTTTCGCCGAAGCGGAAAGCGCCACGAAAGAAAACGCCAAAACCATCCACAGTGATTTCGACTTACCGTAAATAGAATTCATTGTTCCAATCATATACTTATTCACAATATTTCACCACTAAAAGTATGTCAAACGGACCCGCCGTTTTTTCATAAATAGTTTTGATTAACGCTGACGTATTGAAAATGCGACATGCGTTAAAAGCCTTCAGACCAACAACTTCAATCAAAAGGCAATCCATCCTTACCACGAACAAACTATCCCCTTTGTTGTCTTGCGATAATGGTTTCCGACTACAAAGATAAAATATTTGGTGAAAAAATATGACATAGAATGAATATTAGATAGATTTTTACCAAAGAATTAGATTTCCCCTATCAATGGAGCATTGCAAATCCATAAGATTCGCTACTGCAATTGTCATTCCCCCGCTCCCTTAATATTTAATTAGGTATAATCTAGATAAACGATATGCCTTCATACCTTTTCCTGACAATCTCCCATAGCCAATTCTAACAGATTCGCCCCCAAAACCACCTTTTCTAGGGATTGCGGCAACGCCCTGAATGGAGGAAATTTGCAACCGTTATCCAAATATTGAGAGATCCAGTAATAACCATTAATAGAAAATTAATATGAAACCAGCAATCAAAATTCTTCTCATGGCAATCGCTTACCTTGCCATGTTTGTGATGGGCGCCGCAAGCGGGATGATTCATCCGAGGTGCTACGCCTACGTCGGGGCAGTTCTGCCACTCATCTCAGCGTTCATTTACCTTTACACATCGACCCTCATCCGCAAGTTCGGTGCGGCGGTCATCCTGAACGGGATCCTCCTGCTCCTATTCCTGATAGCAGGAGAGGCGGACATCACCCTCATCATAGGCTTTGTCATCCTGACGGCGCTTGCTGAAATCATCCGATGCCACTTCGGATACGACACGCTCAAGGGCATTCGTTGGAGTTTCCTGCCGTTCGTCTACTCGTTTTTCGCCTACACCGCACACTGGTGGACCGACACGGAAGGCTCGTTGGCCGCCGCAGTTGAGGAGATGCCCGCAGGATACGACGAGTTGATGAAACCCGTGATCGACAACGTGCCTATGCTGATTGTCGTGTTGCTGCTGACAATACCCGTCGCCATCTTCGCGATGCGCATCGCGGAACGTGCCTTGAAGGCGCAGACAGCAGACATGAAGAAAGACTGACACGTAAAGAGCCGTAATCCAACACATTACGGCTCTTTCTTACAAAAACACGACCATCACACAAATAAGGTTACGACGCATCCGGAAAAATCCCCTGGAAGTTCCCCGAAAAAGAGATTGACAAACGTCAAAACGCAATAGGCCAACGATTTACGGCCGTTACTCGGGGCAAAAGGAGCAACCAAAATTGACATCGGACAACATTGCGGTTTCGCATCAACCAAGGGGACAAATTCAACGTCCCAATAAAAATGACAGATATCAATGCAAGCACTCATTTAGAAGAAACAACTACCCATGCGAGCACCCAGACATATGCACCTATATTAAACAAAACATATTGATTCATTTAAAAAAAAGAACAAAAATCTCACAAACACAAAAAGGCCAAGATTTTTTCCAACAAAAATTTCTTTGTTACAATTTTTTTTACCATATTTGCGTATAGCGAGCCAGAATAGTACTCTATTGCTAGAAAGTGTTGATGGTGAATTGTATAATTTTGGTATAGTATATTTTATACGTTAGTAGACTGTTGAATTATGAGGAGAAATTTTTACATATTATTTCTGATGATTGCCGCATTTCTGTTTGCGGCCAATGCGAATGCGGAGGATTTTTGGAAACGCGTATATTACAACGATTACGGGGGAAATTCAACCACGGATCCGTGGCTATGTCCAACTGGCCTATCAGCAGACGAGACACATGAGTCACTTGAATGGGACGACCAGATCAGGTATGGATATGTACTCACGAAGCATTGGGACAACAACTCGGATTGGTACAATGGTGGTGACCACACTTTTCCCGACAACAGGGAGCAGGGATATTTCCTAATCATCAACCCAGGATATTCCGACAAAGAGTTAACAGTATACAGGACAAGATTGGACGGACTATGCAGGGGAGTGAAGTTCCGTTTCACGGCATACGTGGCCAACATGGTGAAGGCATCCGCGGCATCCGCAGGATTCCAACCGGTGTTGGCAGTTGGCGTTTACGAGGGACCAGACCCGGAGATAAAAGTATCAGAGAATGCACACCAGAAAAAGACACTCACCGCATCCGACCACAGCAACAGCGCCCAGGCATTGGATTGGCAAGAGCTGACAATGGATTTCACCATGAATTCGGACAGAGACTATGCCTACTTCATCGTATCGATGATCCAACCTGAGACCAACGGATGGGATTTTGCCTTGGACGACATCAAAGTCGAGGTGCTGCAGCCTAAGGTGGAAATCTCCCACAACGAAATCTTCTACGAGGATCCATTGACATTAACCGCAAGTTTCGACAACAACGGTTTTTTCCCTGACATGAACAATGTGGAATACCGATGGGAATATAGCACAAACGGTAATGATTACACCACAATAAAAACGGGGAAATACACAGACGACAAGAATTTCTCCTATACAATCGACGCATTCGACAAGACCAAACACAATGGTTACTACAGAGTTAGAATCGGCGAGTCAGGCAATTTGGAATCCGAGGTGTGCTCCTTGGTGAAGGAGATTCAAATCAATGAGACAAAAGACAACAAGAAGGTTGTCTTATGCGCTGGAGAAGTGAAAGTGATGGATGATGGAACGGTATTGGATGCCGCAACCTTCAAGACAGGAGACCAGAAGAAGAGTCCGAACTCCGAAATCACCTACCACATTACCGTGAAGGAGCCTAAGACCATCACGAAAGAGGACGAATACACTTGTATCCATCAGGTCTATAACGGTAGAGCCACGGAATACAAAGGGCAAGCGTTCGACACAGAACAGGAAATTCCTTATTCGAAGATATACAAGGACGAGCAAGGGTGCATTGACTCGACAGAGAGTTGGACCATCACCGTGACCGGAGAGAGAGTGGTGAAAAGAAAGGACATGGTCATCTGTCAAGGAGAGGAGGCATATTCAAAGACATACGACACGCCAGGAGTCTACTCCGAGAAAGAGTCGGGAGAGGACAACGCATGTATCAGTTATGTCTACTCCGTCACCGTGAACCCTACATACAACATGACCGACACGGTTTACCTATGCCAAGGAGAAACCTTCAACGGCAGGGTATACGGAGAAAATGGAGGTCCATTCTACGACACCCAAGTCTTTAAAACAGCAGGATGCGGATGCGACAGCGTAGTAGGCTACACCATCTATGTGACAGGAAAGACCTACACCTATTTGGAGCCGACTACAATCTGCTACGGCGAGACCTACGTGTTCAACGGAACCACCTACTCCAACCCAGGTGTCTATACGCTTGAAGACACCTACTCGAACAGTACGACTGGATGCGATAGTATCGTACAAATGAGGCTGACGATTTTGGACCGTTACGAGAACAAGGATAATCCGATCGACACGTTGATCTGCTACGATTCAAAGATGTTCGGTGTCCCTTATCCGAATCCAACCACAACGCCGATTTTGGTTCGTGACCCGAAAACATACACTTCCGTCACTGGTTGTGATAGTATCGTATGGTTCAGTTTGACAGTCTTGCAGATTCAGTTGAAACTGGAGATCAAGTCAGACAGGAACACCGTATGCAGAGGCGAGGAGGTCGAGATATACATCAAGGAGTTGAAGCCGAAGAATGTTCCATACACATGGTATCCTGACCTAGGAGGTTCCAGTACGACGAAGAAGGTATTCACCCCTACAGGCGATTTGGACTGCGTGGTGAGAGCGGAACGTGTGATTGATGCCACTTCAACATGTGTCTCCACCGATACAATACATGTATTCGTGAGGGAAGCTCCAACATTGTCCGTCGACTCGATCAACCAAAAAGAGAACGTGGTCACATACACCGTCGCAGGCGGAACGGAGCCATACAAGATATTCTTGGACAAGACAGAAGTGGGTTCAGACCCATCTGGTGAATTGCACGATTCCCCTATCGGAACGCACAAATTGGTAGCCATGGACGATAACGAGTGCTCCGACGCGGCATACTTCGAGATCACCCCAGTACCAGTCATCCCTGCGGAATACTTCACGCCAAACAACGATGGCTTGAATGACACATGGACGATTGAGAACATCGATGTATATCCAAGGTGCAACGTCAAAATCTACGACCGCACAGGTCGCATGCTCGCCAACATCAACTCATACGACAATGAGCAAGGTTGGGATGGAACATACCTAGGCTATCCACTTCCGGCAACCGACTATTGGTACGTGATCAACCTTCCAGAGGCTGACAGGCAATTGATGGGGCACTTCACATTGATAAGGTAACATATAACTATTAACTTTCTATATAAATAAAATATTATGTCTCAATTATCTGATTTAATTTTGAAGCAGGTGACTTCCGCCGCTTCAGGAAGTAATTTGGGCAACAATGTCTTGAACGGATTGACGGACGCCATCATGAACAGTTTCAAACAAACCGCCACATCTAAGGGTGGAGTTGAACAATTGATGGCTTTGTTCACAGGCAAGACTTCCGCAGCTAACAGTTCGGTGACATCATTGGCTTCACAGATTTTCACGTCTCAGTTCGCTAGCAAGTTGGGGCTATCTTCTTCAGCTTCCTCTTCCGCTACAAGCTTGATTCCAACCATCATCGGTGGTCTTGTGTCAGCTGTGTTGTCTAAAAAAGCGGGAGGCTTGGATCTTTCATCTATCCTCTCTTCTTTGGGTGCGGCTTCAGGCAACTCTACGGCTAGCAAGTTGGGCTATATCGCTGGCACGTTGGGTAAGTTATTCAAGAAAAAATAAAGGGTATTTTTTGATACGGCAAAGAGCACATTGATTCGAATGTGCTCTTTTTCCCAATACTTCCTGGTCTGCTTGTGTTTGGATTCTCTTTCGCTTTTAGGGTGACTTTGTAAGAGTTTGTTAGAATAATCCTGTTGTGGATTAGTAATATATAATATGGGTTTAAAATCATTTATGTTATGAAAAGAAGATTTTACGCTTTATCAGTGTTGCTAATTGCTTCACTTCCTGCTTTTTATGCTAGTGCAGGTGTGTGGGAAAGAGTTTATTACAACGATTTCGGAGGCAACTCCGCTTCGGATCCTCATTTAGGTCCCGAGTTGAGTCAGGACGAGAAGTGTAATGATCTCGAGTATGATGCCCAACTCATGAACGGGTATCTCATCACGAAATATTGGGACGAAGCTGATCATTTATGGTACAATGGAGGAGATCACACATTCCCTGACAACAAGGAGGTCGGCTATTTCATGGCCGTCAATCCCGACAGTCGAGATGGGGCGGTGCCCGTATATAGAGTAAAGTTGGAGAATCTATATGAGGGTGCGAAGCTTCGTTTCACGGCATATGTAGCCAACCTAACTCGGCCGGATGATATTAGTGCGTCAGAGGTTCCTCCTGTATTGTTTCTTGGTGTCTATAATGGTCCTGAACCGAAAACACGGGTTGCCGAATATGCATATGCCATGATGACGATTTCCTCTGATGAACATGATGCTAACGCAACCTCTTTGAATTGGCAAAAAATGTCCATCGAGTTCACTCTGAATTCGGATATGGATTTCGCTTATTTCATCGTGGGAATGCAAAATCCAGAGGCAAATGGCTTCGATTTTGCCATTGATGACATCTCCATTGAAATGGAGCGATTTGAGGTGACTGGCGCCCTGTCATCGAATAAGGCGGACAATCTTTCCTTCTTCGAGGAGGATGGATCCCTTCATGTCCAGAATGTGGGGGGAATATTCTCTTACAACATCTCGGACCTCACAGGCAAGCCGATGCTCTCTGGCAACTCTGCCAATGGCTTGATCCCAGTTTCAACACTTCAACCAGGAATCTATTTAGTGACGATAGACGTAAATGGAGAGAAACTGGTGGAAAGGATTTTGTTGACAGGTTCAAAGTGATTTAGATGGTTTAGCCAAGGATATAAAAAAGCCCCGTCGCATGATTGTGACGGGGCTTTTCGTATGATAGCATCGCTGTTATTTCAGTTTCGCGATATTCTCTTTCAGCGTGGCGATCTTGCTCTCCGCGTCAGACTTCTTCTTACGCTCTTTCTCCACGATTTCAGGCTTGGCGTTGGCCACGAACTTCTCGTTGCCCAATTTCTTCTCCACGCCGGCGAGGAATCCTTCCAAGTACTTGATTTCCTCTTCCATCTTCTTGATTTCCTCCTCCACATTGACGTTGTTGCCCAATGGAACGGAGATTTCGATGGTGCCGACCATGAAGGTGGCCGCTGTGCCGCTGATTTCGTCGGTCGTCTCTGAAATCTTGCTGACGTTGGCGAGCTTCTGGATGATAGCGTTGTTCTTGTCGTCGAAGCCTTCGCCCTTGTGGTATATCTCGAACGCCTCCTTCGGACTGATGCCCTTGCTAGCCCTCACGTTACGGATGCCCGCGATGATTCCCTTGGTGGTCTCCATGCGGTTGATGCTCTTTTCGCAGAACTCCTCTGCGTTAGGAAGCAAGCTGACCATGATACTGTCTTTCTTGTCACGCTCCTTGATATTTTGGTAAAGCTCCTCCGTGATGAAAGGCATGAATGGGTGCAACAGCTTCAGCAACGTCTCGAAGTACTCCAATGTGGCCTCGTAGGTCGCCTTGTCGATTGGCTGCTGGTAGGCTGGTTTCACCATCTCCAAGTACCAAGAAGAGAACTCGTCCCAGAAGAGTTTGTAAACGGCCATCAACGCCTCGCTCACCCTGTATTTGCTGAAGCAGTCATTGATCTCCGTGATGGTCTTGTTCAATTGGTGCTTGAACCATTTAACCGCCTTTTGAGCAGACTCGGGTTGTTCCAAGTCCGCCTTCACCTCCCAGCCCTTCACGAGGCGGAAAGCGTTCCAGATCTTGTTGTTAAAGTTACGTCCTTGCTCGCACAAAGCCTCATCGAAGAGGATGTCGTTACCAGGCTGTGCGGAGAGCATCATACCCATACGCACACCGTCGGCGCCGAAGCGGTCGATCAGGTCGAGCGGATCAGGTGAGTTACCCAAGGACTTGGACATCTTCCTTCCCAACTTGTCACGCACGATACCCGTGAAGTAAACGTTGCGGAAAGGCATGTCACCCTCGTACTCGTAACCAGCCATGATCATACGCGCCACCCAGAAGAAGATGATGTCCGGACCGGTCACCAAATCGCTGGTAGGGTAATAGTATTTAATCTCCTCGTTGCCCGGATTGTTGATTCCGTCGAAGAGGGAGATAGGCCACAACCAAGAGGAGAACCAAGTGTCCAAGCAATCCTCGTCTTGACGAAGGTCTTGGATGGTCAGGTTGTTGTTGCCACTCTTCTTCTTGGCCAATTCCAGAGCCTTCTCTTCGCTCTCGGCCACCACATAACCGCCTTCCGGCAAGAAGTAAGCTGGGATGCGGTGTCCCCACCACAATTGACGGCTGATACACCAGTCCTTGATGTTCTCCAACCAGTTGCGGTAAGTGTTCTTGTATTTAGCAGGATAGAACTTCAGTTCATCCTTCATCACTGGCTCCAAGGCGATCTTCGCCAAGTGCTCCATTTTGAGGAACCACTGCATGGAGAGCTTAGGCTCGATGACTACGTTGGTCCTTTCCGAATAGCCTACCTTGTTGGTGTAGTCTTCCGTCTTCTCCAGCAGACCAGCTGCGGCCAAATCCTTCTCAATCTGCTTCCTGACGTCGAAACGGTCTTGTCCGATGTACATGCCGGCCGCCTCGCTGAGGGTACCGTTGTCGTTGAAGATATCTATCGTTTGGAGGTTATATTTCTCGCCCAACATGTA
>JAGCGM010000224.1 GCA_017649635.1 Paludibacteraceae bacterium
GCGGCCTACGCCACCTCGGAGGTGACCTACACACAATCGACTGATGCGACGGTGGAGAAGAGCTTCAATGCCTCCACGAACGTGCTGACGCTGAAGGTGTCGGGTGGTGACGTGGCGACGAACCCGACGAATGTGCATACCTACACGATAACCTTCCATGCACCTTTCGAATCGTTGCTGACCAGCCTGAAGGTGAATGGCGCAAGCGTGGCGAACTTCAGCAGCAGTACACTGAAATACACGGTGAGCGATGCGGCCTACGCCACCTCGGAGGTGACCTACACACAATCGACTGATGCGACGGTGGAGAAGAGCTTCAATGCCTCCACGAACGTGCTGACGCTGAAGGTGTCGGGAGGTGACGTGGCGACGAATCCGACGAATGTGCATACCTACACGATAATCTTCCACGCATCTTTCGAATCGTTGCTGACAAGTCTGAAGGTGAATGGCGCAAGCGTGGCGAACTTCAGCAGCAGTACGCTGAAATACACGGTGAACGATGCGGCCTATGCCACCTCGGAGGTAACCTACACGCAGTCGGCCGAGGCGACGGTGGAGAAGAGTTTCGACGCCTCCACGAACGTGCTGACGCTGAAGGTTTCGGGAGGAGACGTGGCGACGAACCCGACGAACGTGCATACTTACACGATAACCTTCCACGCACCTTTCGAGTCGTTGCTCACAAGCCTGAAGGTGAACGGTACGAGCGTGGCGAACTTTAGTTCCTCCACGCTTAAATATACGGTGAACGATGCTGCTTACGCCACCTCGGAAGTAACCTACACGCAGTCGGCCGAGGCGACGGTGGAGAAGAGCTTCGACGCCTCCACGAACGTGCTGACGCTGAAGGTGTCGGGTGGGGACGTGGCGACGAACCCATCGAATGTGCATATCTACACGGTAACCTTCCACGCTCCGTTCGAATCATTGTTGACAAGCCTGAAGGTGAACGGTGCGGATGTGGATTCTTTCTCCTCCCTGAAGTTTGATTATCTCTATCCATCGACATATGCCTCCGCCAAGGTGGAGTACGGGCTTTCCACGGGAGCGACAGCCTCCAAGGAGTATGACCCGTCGCGCAATATGTTGACGGTGACGGTCCGTGGCGCTGATTATGCCACCAATCCGGCGAACGAGCACCTCTACCATATCCAGTTCTCGCTCCCTTGCCAATTGACGGACTTGAAAGTGGACGGAAAAACGATCGCAGGGTTTGACAAGGATCTCTACGCATATATGGTGGATGTCACCTATGCCTTCTCCCAAACGGAGTGGCGGGCGGACAGCACGGCGGTCACCTCCGCATTCTACGATGAAGGCGAGGCTACCCTGACGATTAGGGTGACCGGCAAGGATTCCCTTCTCTTCCCGAACAACCGTCACCTCTATACGGTCCGTTACCATGTGCCGTACACTTCCTACCTCTCCTCGCTGACCGACCATGGCAAGAGTCTTTCGGCTTTCTCCCCGACAGTGTTCGACTATGAGATGGATGATGTGTATGCCCGCTCCGATATCCGCTATGAGGCGGACGAGTATGCTACGGCGACCGACACGTTTGACGCATCGACCAACACCCTCACGATCACAGTGAAGGGCGGCGATATTGATGTGAACAAGGCCAACACGCACACTTATACGGTTAAGTTCCATGCGCCCTACACCTCCCTGTTGAGCGATTTGAGCGTGGATGGACGCACGTTGGAGGGATTTGCGCCGAACAAGTTCGACTATCGGGTGGACGCAGTCTATTACAAGGTCGATTTAGGCGTTTTGACGGACGATTTCGCCTCGTACGCTATCTCATACGACAGAAGCACTTATATGCTCTCCATAAGCGTTAAATCGGGCGATTTCGCTTTGGATACCACCAACCACCATGAGTACAGGATTCAGTTCAACGACCACAACGTCTACAACTCCGAATTATTGGCCGTAAGCCTGAATGGAGTCGCCATGGAGGGATTCTCCAAAGAGACCTATTCCTATGAGGTGGATGGTTCCTATGCGGACATTACCCTGCGCTATGAGGCGGATTCCCTGACCACGGTCACGGAGTCGTTCGACGTGGAGGAGAACACCCTTACCATCACAGTGGAAGGGGGAAATATCGCTTTGAAGCAAGACAACTACCACGTCTATCGCTTCATGTTCTCAAAACAGTTCTCCTATGGCGCACAGATCACGGCCATCCTGTACAACGGCGCTCCGGTCGATTGGTTCGACAAGGACACCTACGACTACACCGTCGATTTGGATTACAACACGGCCTCATTCACCTACACGACGAACTCTCTTGCGGAGGTGTACGAGTTCTTTGACGAGGAGAGCCTGACACTCTCTGTCGTGGTCATCGGTGGAGACATGGATTACAGCAACATGAACGAGTATCGCATCCACTTTACGAGCAGCAGCGAAAATAAAAATTACAACGGGAACGGTCATATCACCCAAGTGGAGGATCATCCGTTCTCCGGCAGACTTGCGGAAGAGTCCGCATTTGCCTTGTATACGCTGAACGGCATCCAAGTACGCTCGGGAGTGTCAGGCGACGATTCCATGGCCACTAAGGGCTTGCCACGTGGCGTATACGTGATCAGACGAGGGAATCACTATCGGAAAATCGTGGTGGACCCGGGAAAGTGATGTGGGGTCATAAAATACAAAGAGGGAACCCGTTCGGATTCCCTCTTTTGTTTTGTTGGAATAATATCCACCCTCTTTTGTCGAGGTGTGATTATTTCGCTTGCTTTTCCTTGCCGAGCAATTCCACTTTGAAAATCAATGCGGCATTACCTGGAATGGCACGTCCCGCGCCATGCTCCCCGTATGCCAATTCGGCAGGAATCATCAGTTCCCAAGTAGAACCTACCGGCATCATCTTCAATGCTTCCGTCCAACCCTTGATCACACCGTTCACAGGGAATTTGATCGGTTGCTTGCGCTCGTAAGAGCTGTCGAATATCGTGCCGTCCACCAATTTACCTTCGTAGTTCACCTCCACGATATCATCATCCGTCGGAATGGCACCGTTACCTGCTTTGAGGACTTTGTACATCAATCCGCTTTCCGTTGTCTTCACGCCCTCTTCTTCCTTGTATTTCTTGATGGCCTCATCCGACTTGATCTTCATAAGCGCCGCAGCGGCTTTTTGCTCCTCCTCCATCTTCTTTTGTGCCTCTTCTCGGCGCTTCATGCTGTATTTCTGGAGGATTTCATAAGCCTCTTCCCTAGTGAAGGCGAATTTAGTGGAATCCTCGTTGAAGCCTAAGTTGAAAGCTTGGAGGAAAAGATCCTTGTTGCCGTTCACATTTGAGTCATTTAAAAATCTTACGTATTCGGAACCACCGATTAATCCATGCGCATAACTAACTGTATCCATGTAGCTTACCATCTTAGCAGACTTCTGCTGGTTGGCGCATGAGGAGGAGAGAAATGTTATTCCCGCAACCACTGCGAGAACTGGAATCATTACTTTTTTCATCTTAACTATTTTTGAAAATTATTTTTTATTGACGTTGATATTGTTGGAATTGGTACTTCTCACCCTTGATGACCGACTGGTCCGGGTTGGTCACATCCAATAGTTCCACCTCGAAGATGAGCGTGGAGTAGGCTGGGATAGGACCTTGTCCGTGCTCTCCGTAACCAAGGTCGGAAGGAATGTAGAATTTGAACTTGGAGCCGACAGGCATCAGTTGCAAGCCTTCCGTCCAACCCTTGATCACATTCTTCAACTCGAACTCGGCCGGTTCGCCACGTTTGTAGGAGCTGTCGAACTCTTTGCCGTCCATGAGCGTTCCGGCGTAGTGGACCTTCACCCTGCTATTCACGGAGTTTGGTTTAGTTCCGTCACCCATTTTCAGGATTTCATATTGGAGGCCGGATGGGGTCTCGATGACGCCCGGACGTTTCTTGTTATTGGCGAGGAATTGCTTCTGCTCTTCCATGCGCTTTTGGTTCTCGGCGTCTTGGGCTAATTTCAAGTTCTTTTGGATGATTTCATTCGCGTTTTTCTCAGGGAATGCCAAAGTCAGCGTATCGTCTTTAATCATTTTGTTGAGCGCTTCCAAAAGCAAGTCTTTGTTGTACGGTCCACCTGGCAGGTTGGACAAGGTCTGGTTGATACTCTTGGCGAACTCCAAACCGAATGCGTAGCTGGTGGAGTCCTTTGCTGTTTTGAGCGCTACTGTCTCTGACTTGGCTTTTTTAGGCTTTGCCTCAGTGGTATAGGCGGCGCATGCTGCGATGAGTGCCGCCGTTAAAACGATCTTTTTCATGTGATTGATATTAGATGATTTGAAGAAGTTCTACATCGAATATGAGGGTGGAATGTGGTCTGATCACATCGCCTGCCCCATGCTCTCCATACGCGAGTTCCGAAGGGATGAAGAGCCTCCATTTGGAGCCCACTGGCATCAACTGCAGCGCCTCCACCCATCCTGCGATCACCTGGTTGACAGGGAAGTCGGCCGGTTGGTTGCGGCGGTACGAACTGTCGAACACGGTTCCGTCGATGAGGCGGCCCTCATAGTGGCAACGTACTGTGTCTGTCGCTTTCGGCTTCGGCCCGTTTCCCGCTTGGATGATGGTATATTGCAATCCGCTCGCTGTCGTGACGACATCCTTTTGCTCCTTATTCTTCGCCAAAAATTTGTCTCCGATTACTTTGTTCTGCCCATCTACTTCATCTTGTAGTTTCGCGAAGTATTGGTCGAGGATTTGTTGCGCCTCTGCTGGCTCCATATCTGGCTTTTTGCCGCTGAATACGTCGGAGATTCCTCTTGTCAGTTCTCCTATGTTCAGATCTTTGATCCCAGTTCTTTTGAGGCTGCCTGCCATGCTTATGCCTAACGCGTAGCTGATTTTGTCCATTTCTAAAATTATTCTTTATTGTTTGTCTTAGCACAAAGGTAGGTAAAAAAATTATCTGAATCGCTTGTATTTGAAAAATTATATGGTCTTCGAGCCATTTGTAAATATTTTTTATAATTTTGTTTGTGTCTGATTGTTATGGATGAATCACTATTAACTAAATTATAAAAATATGGAATTGTTAATTTTTCTCGCTATCGGAGCGTTGGCTGGATTCTTGGGAAGTAAGTTGTTTTCCGGCGCCAGCAAAGGTTTATTGGTCAATATGATTGTCGGTATCATCGGTGGTATCTTGGGCGGATGGCTCTTCGGTCTCTTGGGATTCGAGTCTGTCGGCATCATCGGCCAAATCATCACGGCTACTGTTGGTTCATTCCTTTTGCTGTGGATCATCTCCAAGTTCAAATGATGGCTAACTAACCCCCTGGTGGGGAAAAAGAAAAAGGGTGTGTCGAAACCGCTTGGTATTGACACACCCTGTTTGTTTGTATGACGTGGATCTCTCCATGCGAGGAGGAATCCCTTTTCTCATCGTCTCCGCATACATACTCTGCTGCTGACAACCTGATTGTCCGCACTCTTCCTCACGACGATGACGGGTTCATTCTCTGGCATCTCACGCAGAGGAATACCTGCCATGGAATAATATACTTCGTTGTACAAAGCCGAATCACTTTTATAGTCCTCGTTCCATGTAAGAGACCCAAGCAAATTAAAATATAGGAATTGTTGGCATTTTGTATAATCAGTAGAATGTACCTCATATACAGAATGCATGTGATTAGGAGCAAAAAACTTTATTCCAAAATAGCCACAATAAGAAGAAATATCCTGTGGAATAGTTAAAAATATATCTTTTAATTTCATGGAAAGGATATACCTGGTCAACTCCGTGGACAAGGTATCAATATTCAATGACACAAAATCTATATCATCCTCGGCAGAAGTCCCACAAGTCCAATATCCCCCATCTTCATTTAGATACATGCCCGCATTACGTTCCGTATTTCTACTATATACTCCACCATAATACCAGGACAAACCCACAGCAACATATCCATCACAAGAAGACATAAAACTCATGGTCAAAATAGAGTCCTGTAGGTTCCATTCCAACCCCCACACCGAATCCTTTTGGAATTCCTCCTGTTGTTGGGCAAAACATGTGCCTCCGAAGAGAAGCGACAAGCCCACGATCACGAATATTTTCAAACTTTTCATATTTCTAAATTTCAGATTTGAAATATTTTTTTTGAACGACATTTCAGACCTGACACTACATCATAGATATTGTTATCCATAGGCTTCAACTACACATTGCGTGTCAGACACATCCATGGTACGTCTCTGTTATTTGAACTTCCCCAATTCATAGATGGCGGGCAGGGCCTTGCCGTTGTTGTCGTCGAAGAGTCCCCGGTTGATCCAGTTGTCGATGACGCCGTTGCCGTTTTCCTCAGGGAACCACCAATAGAGTCCGTCCACGTTGTCATGCTTCTTCAACTCTATGATGAGGTCTTCCGTGAACTTA
>JAGCGM010000225.1 GCA_017649635.1 Paludibacteraceae bacterium
ATTCCTTTCCAATTCGACAATGCGGGCCAACCTGCCTTCATGGAGGATGGCCGTTGCGCCGTGAAGAAGAACGGTGTGGGTGTCTTCATCAACAAAAAGGGTGAGATCATCGGTAACCTGTCGGAGGGCGACGCTGAGCCTCAGTTGGCAAAGCCGATTTCCTTCCAAACCGCTGACGCGAGCTTTTCGAAGACCGGTTACCAATTGGCGGAGACTCCGTATGACGACGCATGGCCGTTCGTGGATGGTTACTCCATCGTGATGAAGAAGGAGGGCAACGAGAAACGCTTCGGTGTGGTTTCCATCAAGGGCAAAGAGGTGGTTCCTTGCTCGTATGACCAGATCTCAGGTCCGTTCAGAGGACCTGTCTCCTATTTCATCATCAAGAAATCAACGGGTTATGGTGCCTACGATGTGGGTGGGAAGGAGATCCTCCCTTGCGAATACCAGTCTATCGGCAAGGAGGGTAGCCAACTGATTATGATCGAGAAGGACGGCAAGAAGGGTTTCGCGGATGCTTCGGGTAAGGTGGTGATCCCTTGCCAATTCGAGGATGCCCGTCCGTTCAACGCTGCTAACGTCACCGCTGTGGAGGAGAAGAAGAAGGATAAGATGGTTTGGAACTTCATCGACCGTACCGGTAAGGTGATCGCTTCCCCAGCTTATGACGATGCGCTTGCCTTCGTGAACGGTGTGTGCCCTGTGCAAAGGAAAGGCAAATGGGGCTTCGTGAACGAGTCGTTGAAGGAGATCTCTTCGCTGAAATATGAATATACATTCTCTGACATCAGGGAAAAATGGTCATACCTCCGCTCTCTGCCGGGCGATCCTATTCCAGTCTCCCGTGCCGGCAAGTATGGCTTCATCGACATCAGGGGTAAAGAGGTGATCAAGTGCCAATACGACGAGGCGCTCGCTTTCCGCAATGGCTTGGCAAGGGTGAAACAGAATGGCGCTGTAATCTACATAGACAAGAAGGGTCAGGTGGTGGATAACCAAACACCAGCCAACCGTAAGAGCATCCGCCAATCCATGGACGAGCAACCTGTTGTCACGAAGGAGAAGAGCGGCATGAAGGCGCTTGTGTACGAGGACGAGACCTCCGGCAAGGAAACTGTTACGCCTTACATCTTCGATGACTTTGGCGCTAATTATATCGATGGCTTGGCACCGGTGAAGGTGGTCGGCAAGTGGGGCTTGATCAATGCCAAGGGCGAGATCGTTGTCCCTTGTATCTACGACGGCGTCGAGATCAGCGAGCAGGGCACGGCCATTGTCCGTGTAGGCTCTAAGAAGGGCTTCATCAACAAGATGGGCGAATCATTGTTGCCTCTTTCCAATGCGGCTAAGGTGGAATGGATACCGATTCGTCGTTAATGGATAGGGCTTTTATGCCTTTGTGATTTTAGGAGATGACAACGTACATCGAGACTATCTTGCCGTTACCGTTGGGCGGAACGTTCACCTATATCCTGCCGGAGGAGATGGCGGGTGAGGTGAAGGTGGGCATGCGTGTGATTGTGCCGTTCGGCCGCTCGAAGTTCTACACGGCGCTGGTCTACGGTGTGCGTTTCACACCTCCCGAGAACGTGGAACTGAAGGAGGTGATTGGGGTGCTGGACGCTTCCCCGATCGTGCGCCCCCAACAGATCAAGTTCTGGGAGTGGATAGCCTCGTATTACCAGTGTACGCTGGGCGAGGTCTTTAAGGCGGCTGTGCCTTCGGGTCTGAAGCTGGAGAGCGAGACGACGATCTCGCTGGTGGAGGACTTCGAGGCGGAGGCTCCGCTGAAGGAGCGTGAACAACTGCTCCTGGATTGCTTGTCCGCCAAGGAACATACCGTCGCCGAACTGAATAAGCTGATGGGTATGAAGAATGTCCTCCCGCTGGTGAAGCGCATGATGGACATGGGGGCGGTCTCCGTGAGCGAGGAGCTCAAGGCGAAGTACAAGCCGAAGATGGAGACCTATGTGCGTCTATCCCCCGAGTATATGGAGGAGGCGAAACTATCCGCCTTGTTCGATGCTCTGGAACGGGCGAAGAAGCAGTCCGAACTATTGATGATCTACATCCAACTCTCTTGCTTCATGCAACCGCAGCGCCGAAAAGAGGTCTCCAAGAAGGCGTTGCTGGATGCGAAAGTGTCGCCCGCCGCCTTGTCGTCCATGGTCGAGAAGGGCATCTTCGAGCTCTACAAGAAGGATGTGGACCGAATCGAGGAGGCTCCCTATGAGAGCGCTCTTACTCATCCCCTCTCCGATGTGCAGCAACGCGCATACGAAGAGATCAAGGAGTCATTCATGTCGAAGGATGTCGTGTTGCTGCATGGAGTGACCTCCAGCGGCAAGACGGAGATCTATATACACCTGATAGAGGAGACCCTGAAACTGGGTCGTCAGGTCTTGTTCCTCTTGCCTGAGATTGCCTTGACGACGCAGATCACCAACCGGTTGAGGCGTGTGTTCGGTAATCAGTTGGGCGTTTACCATTCCAAGTTCACCGACAACGAGCGGGTGGAGATTTGGAAGAACCTCTTGGAGGATAAATCGTACAAGGTGATTCTAGGCGTTCGTTCCTCTGTATTCCTGCCGTTCAAGAACTTAGGGCTGGTCATCGTGGACGAGGAGCACGAGAATACCTACAAGCAATTCGACCCCGCTCCCCGCTATCATGCGCGCAATGCGGCGATCGTCTTGGCGAAGATGTCGGAGGCTAAGGTCCTGTTAGGCTCCGCGACGCCTTCGTTGGAGAGCTATGAG
>JAGCGM010000226.1 GCA_017649635.1 Paludibacteraceae bacterium
CCCGCAGCTTCGTTAACGTTGATGCCAACATTGAAACCATCGGGATGGAAACGATCCTCTAATATCTTTTTGCAGCGATTCGTTAATAGCCATAACGCTCGTTGCTCATGTGTGGTCAATTCAAAATAGTTGGACACATGACGCTTGGGGATTATTAGTGTGTGCCCTTGACTTACTGGATATCCATCGAAAAAGGCTACGGCTGTCGCTGTTTCGCTCAAGATTTCCACTTTGGGGGTTAGACCGCAGAACGGACAGCCTTGTGATGGATCGTATTCCTTTTTGTAATCTGTTCTGTTGAAATGCCTATATTCGTAAATCTCACAGTTCTCATTCAAAAATAGGCTCTTGTACGGCAATATAACATTGCATTGGTACGTCGGTTGCTTATGGATGAAATGTGTGCGGAATCCCTCGTGTTTCAGATCTCGTCGCACCGTGAAATAGGCAGTCCCTGTTGGCTTTAACAATTCCGAAACAGACATCAACACCTCCGCTTGCTCTTCGGGTTCAAGAACGTTCAGAACATAGTTGCAAATAATGGTGTCAAATCTCTGGGTGGGATATTCAGGACGATAGTAGTTGTCGTAACCTATAATGTTGTAGCCTTCCGACTTTAACTGGTCTGTGTCAAAACCATACCCGCATCCAAAATCCAAGATCTCACCTTGCAAAAGGTTGTTTTGTCTTAACCATCGTGTGGGGAACGAAATCGATGTCCGCTCCTTGGCTGTTAGGTGAGGGTTGTTTGTCTGTTTTTTCATGGTCGCCAAATTTTAAAACCCATGTTTTCCGCAATCTGAACCATGGGTGAGAACGTTTTTCTGAAAACATCGTAGAAATCAGTTTCTGAGAGATTCACCAAATCCGAAACCGAATCGTAAACAATCAGATAATCCTCAAAGATAGCATTATTCTGGTTCTTTTCATACATTACTTTCAACGCATTTTGCTGAAGCCTTGAAAATGGTTTCAGATAGATGTCCAGAGGGGGAAGATTATTGCTTTTCGAGGAATTGATACTGGAATCTGCAGGGATTAGATTCCATAAAAGATTATGCGACACAAAACTCCATGGCACAAAATGATCCAAATCATAATTCTTCGCAACAATCGGCTTGCCTGTATAAATGCAACTCATGTGCCCGACGCTTTCGATGTAAGTGTCCCAGAACTTATGCTGCTTTGTCAACGATTCCCTTAAATTGGGTTTGATAAGCTTGGATGGGACATTCGGCACGTTCGGATTACGTTTCTGTAAAAACTCCGTAAGATTCCAAAATGCGAAATCACGTAGGATGGTGTAATTCTCCTTCAGATAATCAACCCAGGCTTCATTGATTACTATTTCGTCTCCATAAATAGCATATAGACAACCATTTTCGAATCTCTGCGATTTGGCCACCACATCCTCATCGTACGTGTATTTTATCCAAGGAGAGAGGAATCTGTATGGTACATTAAGAGAAAAGACTCTCAGAAATTTCTTCGTGCCATCAATATTATCCAATAACTGATTCTTGATTTTCTTTTTGTCTGAATCTATTGATATTTGGAACTCCTTCTGAATCTCTAATGAGTTGCTGAACAACGAATCCGACTTCCCAAACGACAGCTTGAAATAATGGATGGGGTACCATGATTCAGCTACCATTCCTGCAATGATTTCCCAGAAAGAGATCCTTGTTTTCCTCTCTTTCACCACAATATCCATCAACGCCACAAACCAATAGAACTTATACGTGGCTGTGGTGTTATTGAAGATTCCGGCAAGGGCGGAGATGGGGAGGTGTGGGTTCTGTGGTAACAACATATCTGTTTGTTAATTGAATTGCGTTTTACATCCCCAAATATACCCTTTTTTCTTTAATAAAGAGAGAAATCACCTCCGTACATTCAAACACGAAGTGAAAAAGATTTATAGGCCTAAAGAGTTCTCCCCTCCCCCCCAAAAAACAAACGCCACCGCAAGGACAAGCCCCACGATGACGTTCATCAATAAACAACCAATCTATCTATATAACAATTTTTCTAAGAATCTCTCTCCTACTCTACCGTCACGGACTTCGCAAGGTTCCTTGGCTGGTCGACATCCAAGCCTTTCGCCACAGCCACGTAATAGCTGATCATCTGCAAAGGTATCACGCTGAGCAACGGTGCCAAGCAAGCCAATGTGGATGGCACTTCCACCACATCGTCCACCATCTTGCTCACATGGTCGTCTCCCTCCGTCACCACGGCGATGATGTGGCCCTTGCGGGAAATCACCTCCTGCATGTTGCTGATGATCTTCGAGTATAACTGATGATGCGTGGCAATGAAGACCACCGGCATCTCACTGTCCACCAAGGCGATCGGTCCATGCTTCATCTCCGCCGCAGGATATCCCTCCGCATGGATGTAGGAGATCTCCTTCAACTTCAGCGCACCCTCCAATGCCACAGGATAATTGTATCCACGACCTAAGTAGAGGAAGTTGCGGGCGAAGGTGAATCGGGAGGCCATGCGCTCGATCTTATCGCTCTGCTTCAGGATCTTCTCCATCTTGTCAGGGATGCGCACCAGTTCCTCCAAGGTCTCTTCGTACTCCTGCTGGAAAACGGTTCCCTTCGCCATGCCCAACGCCAAGGCGATCATCGTCAAGACAGTCACCTGTCCCGTGAAGGCCTTCGTGCTGGCCACACCGATCTCCGGTCCGACGTGGATGTAGACGCCCGTGTCGGTGTTGCGGGCGATGCTACTGCCTACCGCATTCACCACGCCGAAGACCAAAGCGCCCTGCGAACGGGCCAACTCGATGGCCGCCAACGTGTCCGCCGTCTCACCACTCTGGCTGATGGCCAAGACCACGTCGTCGTGCTCGATGACCGGCTCGCTGTACCTGAACTCGCTGGCGTAGGCCACCTCGACAGGGATGCGGCAGAAATGCTCGATCAACTGCTTACCGATCAAGCCCGCATGCCATGAGGTACCACAGCTCACGATGATGATACGACGCGCGCGGAGCAACTCGCGACGATGCTCCGTCACCGCACTCAGGACAACCGACAAATGGCCATCCTCGCTGTATGGGTTATTGATGACACGGCCACACATGCAATCACGCAGGACCGCAGGTTGGTCGAAAATCTCCTTCAACATGAAATGAGGGAAACCGCCCTTGTCCAACATGGACAAATCGAGGTCCACTTCCTTCACCTCCATATCGGCCTGCTCGCCAGTCAGTTTCCTCACGATCAGATCCTTGCCTCTCTCGCAGACCACCATCTCCTCGTCGTTGAGGTAGACCATCTGCTTGGTGTACAAAGCGATCGGACTTGCGTCGCTGGCGATGAAGAACTCGCTGTTGTCCGGCACGACACCCACCACCATCGGACTACTCTTGCGGGCAGCCACCAATTGTTCAGGGTGACGACGGTCGATGACGCATATCGCATAGGCACCTATCACCTTGGTCAACGCCTTGCGCACGCTCGTGGCCAGGTCCTCGTTGCTCACGTTCATCGTGTACTCGATCAGTTGCACGAGCACCTCCGTGTCCGTCTGGCTCTTGAAGACGAAACCCTTCGCCTCCAACTGCGTGCGGAGCGCCACGTAGTTCTCGATGATACCATTGTGCACCAACGTCAGGTTACCGCTCTGGGATACGTGTGGATGGGCGTTCACTTCGCTCGGCACACCATGCGTCGCCCAACGGGTGTGGGCGATACCCAATGTGCCGGAAACGTTCTGCTTATCCGCAATCGCCTCCAAATCAGACACTTTACCTTTGGCCTTG
The DNA here is from genome assembly GCA_017649635.1 of Paludibacteraceae bacterium. Classification (GTDB taxonomy): domain Bacteria; phylum Bacteroidota; class Bacteroidia; order Bacteroidales; family Paludibacteraceae; genus UBA1181. The sequence goes on from JAGCGM010000226.1 coordinate 3,779, forward strand.
TAGATAGCCAATCCTTTAGGCTTGCCCTTGGAATCTTCGTTGATCAATGCGCATCCAGCACTGTCGTATCCTCTATATTCCAGCCTATGCAAACCGTCCATCAAGATCGGATAGGCATCCCTTGTTCCAATATATCCTACAATTCCACACATAATCGATGCTATTTAATTCTAATTATTAATTCAACAAACAGTGTCCACCATAAACTAAGAAAACCCACCAGCGGTCTCAATCTGAAGGCAGCCGATGGATTGACCCAAAAGACTCTCCAATCATCGTTTATCTGACAATAAACACCAAAATCTTCGCAAAATAAATCATTTTGAAAGCATTTTGCAATTAAAATCGGAAAAAAGTTAACACAGAAACAGAAATTTTTTCACAGGGCACCTCCTAACGAAAGGTTAAATATTTGATTAATATTTAGTTAGGTCAATTAATAAAAAATCCATTCACTCGGATCTTTTCGGGATGCGGCGGACCATTCTCAAGTCATCAATCTCGCCATCCATTTTCATCTTTTTTATTTCCAACGATTTATACCCCTTCTTGCGCATAGCCTTTTCAATCCATGGTTCAACGGGGCACTTGTCCTCCCAAAGCCCCAACCCGGCGTTACGGGCGGAGAGTTGCAGGGAATCCATTGTCGGATCACTGTCATAATGGGTATAGTGCCACGCATAGCCGGCACGCACCATCTCATGGCTCATCTCCCGTCCGTCCGACAGATAGGTCAGCACCAGAAGGCGATCGTACGAATCAATGTCCAAGATATCGACGGTGACCTGCTTCTTCCATATCAGGGAGTCTAAGTAGTGCCTGCTCTTCCGGCTGAAATCCTGTCCGGACTCCGGCGCATCGATGGCATACATGCGGACCCGCCTCGGTTGTTGCTCTCCCTCCAGAAGTATCTCGTAGGTGTCTCCGTCACATACCTTGACCACCTTGCCCGCACGACGGCCCTTCAGCTCCGTCGAAACCGTCAAGCTGTCTTGCCCCTCCCCCTGCGTTTGCCCAGACTCTTTCGAGCCCGGCGTACAAGCGAAGAAGGAGAGCGCCATCGTTAGGCATGCAAGGTATTTGCTGACACTCTTCATTTTAGACCTTAAAATTCTTAATTCTTAACTCTTAATTCTTAATTGTCATCGCTGACCCGTCCTCATTCAACTCCCCCAACACCACTTCCGTCACGCAATTCACCAAAGCCTTATCGTAAGGGCGTTCCACCACCAAATAGTTCTCCGAGAACCCATGCATCAGGCCAGCCGTACGTTTCTCCTCCCACAAGACATGGGCGGTCTTGCCCACCTGCGAGCGGTAGAAGGCGAGCCGTTTCTCCTCAGAGAGCGCATGGAGCAGTTCGCTGCGGCGCTTCTTCTCTTCGGGGCGTACCCTACCCTCGATCTTCAGCGCCTGCGTGTTCGGGCGTTCCGAGTAGGAGAAGACGTGCAGTTGGGTGACGTCCAACGATTGCAGGAACTCGTATGAAGCGTTGAAATAATCCTCCGTCTCGCCGTTGGTTCCGACGATCACGTCCACCCCGATGAAGGCGTCCGGCATCAAGGCCTTCACCTTCCGGATCTTATCCGCGAAGAGGCTACGCTCGTAGTGGCGCTTCATGAGGCGCAGCACCTCGTCGCACCCAGACTGCAAAGGAATGTGGAAATGAGGCAGGAAACGTTTGGAGCGGGCCGTGAACTCGATGATCTCGTCCGTCAGGAGGTCCGGCTCGATGGAGGAGATGCGGTAGCGTTCGATGCCCTCCACACCGTCCAAGGCACGGATCAGGTCGAGGAAAGTCTCACCCGTCGTCTTGCCGAAGTCACCGATGTTTACGCCCGAGATCACAATCTCCTTGGCCCCCTCACGGGCCGCCGCCTCCGCTTGGGCGATCGTCTCCGCAATGGTTCCGTTACGGCTCTTGCCACGGGCGATAGGCACCGTGCAATAGGAGCAGAAATTGTCACAGCCGTCCTGCACCTTCAGCCAATAGCGGGTGCGGTCTCCCCTCGTGCAAGAGGGAGAGAAGGTGGTGATTTCGCTCCGTTTCGTATGGCAGACCTGAGCTTCCTCCTTCTTTTCCAGATTATCGAGATGGCGGATAATATCAAACTTATCCTGTGCGCCAAGCACGAGGTCCACCCCTTCGATCTTGGCGACCGCCTCGGGCTGCAACTGCGCGTAACAGCCCGTCACGATGATGTAGGCCCCCGGATGTTTCGTGATCATCTGCTTGATCGCCTGACGATCCTTGCGGTCCGCCACCTCGGTCACGGAACAGGTGTTGATGACGCACACATCCGCCACCTCATCCCTGCCTGCCTTGCGGAAACCATGCTCAAGCAACATCTTGCCGATCGTGGTCGTCTCCGCAAAATTCAATTTGCAGCCAAGCGTGTGGAAAGCCACCTTTTTATCCTTGAATATTGATTCGTCTATCATGCTAATCAACTAAAAATAAGTTTGATACCCCATAAAAACAAAGAAGGATGTCATCCCGACATCCCATCTCTTAAAACCTTAAATCTAATACCATGAAAAACACAGTGCAAATGTACTGCCATTTTTTATGTTGTGCAACATAATTATAAAATATTTTTCAACTTTAACTTTCTTTAAAAGAAAGAGGCCATCTTGAAAAAAATTTTAACACAATATGTCAATTCTTAAGGTTTCTAATCCTCTGAATAAGAGTAGGATGCGAATAATGGAAGAAGACATACGCCTTATGTGGATTAAGGTTGCTGAGCGTGCTGACGGAGAGTTTCTTCAACGCTTCGCCCAACTCATCGCCCAAACCGTTCTCCTTGGCGAAACTGTCCGCCTGGAATTCATTCCTCCTGGATATAACGTTCAGTCCCACGCCCAACAAAGTGGAGATGGGTGTATAAAGAATGCCGAACACGATCACGCCGAGATGGAAGGATGGGTATTGGCTACCCAACGCCTCCGCCAGATGCACATTGCCCGTCTCCGGAGTGCCTAACGCCAAAGAGAGGAGGAAGAGCATGAAACCGGTGTTGAGGATCGATATCAGCAACATCAGCAAGGTATGTTTATGCTTGTAATGGCCTATTTCGTGCGACAAGACCGCCACGATCTCCTCTGTGGTGAGCGTGTTCATCAACGTGTCGTAGAGCACGATGCGCTTCTTCGAGCCCAAGCCCGTGAAGTAGGCGTTTGCCTTGGTCGTACGCTTCGAACCATCGATCACATAGAGGTCATCCAGCCCGAAATCCACCTTTTTGCAGAACTCCTGGATGGCTGTACGCAACTCGCCCTCCTCCAGAGGTGTCTGCTTGTTGAACAGCGGCACGATCAGGTTGGAGTAGAACATCAGCATGAAGATGGAGATGCCGGACATCACCGCCCAAGCGATCAGCCAAAAGTAGGTGCCCGTCTCGTTGTAAATGAGCATGAGCAACGCCAAAACACCGCCACCAAGCAACACGGTGAGCAACCAGCCCTTCACCGTATCCGCGGCGAAAAGGGCAGGCGTCATCTTGTTGAAACCGAAACGCTCCTCGATCTTGAAGGTATGGTAAATACCGAAAGGGATGTTCAGCACTTCGTTGGCGAAATAGAGGATGCCGAAGAAAATCAGCGCAATCACGATGGAGTTCTCCGAAAAGCCCCGCGCGATGTTGTCCACGAAGGCGAAACCGAAGAGGAAGAACATCAGCATCATGATGACGAAGGAGAAGAGTCCGGAGACCATGCCGAACTTCTTATTGGCCAGGAAATATTGTTGCTGCTTCTTGTACGCCTCCGCATCGTAGAGGTCTTTCACCTCGTCAGGAAGCGCCTCACTCACCTGGCTATTGTTCAGGTAATCCAGGTACCACTCCAAGGCGAAGTCGAGCACCAGGATAGCGATGATAATCCAAAATAATGTCGTGTACATGGTATTAGGGAAGAAAATTTATTCTACATAGAGCACCAGTCCCTTGAGGTATTCCCCCTCAGGATGGTAAATATTTATCGGGTGGTCCGCAGGCTGCGTCAGCTGGTGCAGGATACGGACGTTGCGCCCGCTAATGGCCGCCGCACTGAAGACGGCGAGGCGGAACTGCTCCTTGTTCACCGCCTGCGAGCAGGAGAAGGTGAAGAGCACCCCACCCTTTTTGATCTTTTCGAACGCCTTCGCATTGAGCTTCTTATAGCCCTGGAGCGCATTGCGCAACACCTCCCTGTGCTTGGCGAAGGCAGGCGGATCCAAGACAATCAGGTCATACTTGTCCTTCTCCATGTCATCCAGGAACTTGAAGGCGTCTGTGGCGAAAGCCTCGTGACGGGGATCCCCCGGGAAATTCAGTTCGACGTTCTTGTTCGTCAGGTCGATCGCCTTGGCGGAACTGTCCACGGAGTGCACCAGACGGGCGCCCCCACGCATCGCGTAGAACGAGAAGCCGCCCGTATAGCAGAACATGTTCAGCACGTTGCGGTCCTTCGCATATTTCTCCAACAGAGAACGGTTCTCACGCTGGTCCACGAAGAAACCCGTCTTCTGTCCGCGCAACCAGTCCACATGGAACTTGAGGCCATACTCCATGGCGAGGCATTGGTCGTCGCACTCACCGATGAGGTAACCATTCTCGGAATCGACGTTCGCCTTGAACGGCAGGGTGGTTTCAGACTTGTAATAGACGTTCTCCACACGACCCTCCATCACCTTGACGATGGCCTGGGCCAGCTCCATCCGCACCGTATGCATACCGACGGAATGCGCCTGAAGCACAGCGGTCGGACCATAGACGTCCACCACGAGACCGGGCAGGCAATCACCTTCCCCATGCACCAAACGATAGGTGTTGTTGAAAGTATTGTCCACCAATCCCAAGCGTTTCCTGAGCAGGAAAGCCTCACTGATACGTTTTTCCCAGAATGCCTGGTCAGGGTGTTCCCCCTCGAAGGAGAGGACACGCACAGCGATGGAGCCCACCTGGTAGTGACCCGTGGCGAGATACTCGTTGCCGGAGCTATAGACGTCCACCACATCC
>JAGCGM010000227.1 GCA_017649635.1 Paludibacteraceae bacterium
TCTGACGGTGCAGAAGAGGTCCTCCGGTGCGATGCTGTCGGCATACCATTCCGTGATGGTGTAGTTCGGTTTCGCTAGTTCGTACGTTTCCCCGTCGGGGAATCGGAAGGTCTTGAATTCATAGGTCACTTTGAGCTTTCCTTCCGGCTTGACGCCTATGATGGACTGGTCATGGACGACCCTTCCGTAGTCTTGGAAGAAAGCTCCGTTCTTGCGTGTGATGTAGATCAGCATGGAGGAGAAACCGTAGCTTCCGCTTCCTCCAGCGCTCCAGAGCGTCGGTTCGGTGCGCCCTGCGTTGCGGTGGCAACTTCCGCACGAGTAACCCGCATAGACGGGTCCTAATCCGCCTTGGCTCTGTGCCGAGCCGAGTGGGTTGTCGTAGAGGTTGTCTCCGTTGTTGAATCGTGATAAGTATTTGCCTTTCAGCCATTTCGCATCGGTGTCGTAGGCGTAGGTGGAGCTTAGGAAGACGGTCGATGTGCCCGCCGAAAGCGCATATCCGTCGGGAACCTTTATCTCGTCCACCTCCAATCCCTCCTCGTTGTCGCATGCGGCGAACAGTAGGGCGATCATGGCCGTTAAGGTAAATAGTTTTAGGTTAAAGTTCATGTTTTTGTGTTTGTGTGTTGTGTAATAGGAAAAACGGGGGGAAGAATATTCCCCGCCGTTTCTGTGTAATCGTTCGTTGCTTAGGGGCGTTGCGATCAATGGATCGTCCTCGCCTTACCGTCCTTGAAGATGAGGTATTCCAACGTGTGGAATCCACGGAGGTTCTGTGCGGACTCGATGTCCTGCGCATGTTGTGAACCCTCGCCCTCCTCAGGCATCTCCTCGTATTCGCCGGACCATTCCAACTCGCCCCAAGAGGCTGTGTTGAAGATCTTGATGATTCCCTTGAGGTCCAATGGCCATGAGTCCATGTTCGGATCCAATCCTTTGTCCGCTACTGGTCCGAAGAGGAATGCCTCGGAAGACTCCCATGGCGTACGTGCCGCAATCCATGCGTCGGCGCATTTCGAGAACCCTTCGTCCGATGGGCTCTGTTGGAAGGCCACCACTGCGTTGAAGAGCTCCGCGTTCTTCTCCTTCAGGCTCTTGTAGGTAGGAAGAACCACGTTGTTCACGTATTGTGAGAGGACTGCGTCCCAATTGTAGTCGGCAAGGTTCTCGTCGATGTAGTTCTTCAGATCCTCGTCCAGGATGTCGCGAAGTTCCGCACAGGCGGTCATGGCCTCTCTCGCCTCGCTGCAACCCAAGTTGTTACGGAAAGGTTGCGGGATGGCTAAGATCTTCGCTTGTGCGTTTTGGATGGCTGCGGTCACCTTAGCGTCCAATGTCGCGTCGCTTCCGTTGATGACCTTCGAGATGGAGTTGGCGTTCACAGTGCCGTCCAAGCTACCGAAGTATGCGTTCTTGATGGATGCGATGTTGTTGGAGTAGTCCACCCTGGAGTGCCAAGAGAACCAAGACTCGACGGCGAGTACCGCCTCCTCTTTGTTGTTTTCGCTCCACTTCTCGACTGGTCCGCCGATCTTGGAATCACCCACCTCGTTGGCGATGTCCACGCAACCGTCTATGATCTGCTCCACGCAATCCTTGGATGATTGGAAGCCTGCGCCCGTGTGGGAAAGGAAACGCTTCGCATAGCTGTCTCCTCCCTCGTAGCTGTCGTTCCAGTAAGCGTAGAGGTTCTCCGCATCCGTCTTGAGGAGGGATGCTACGGTACGCATGTAGTTGCCCCACTGCTTCGCATAGGCGGAGGTGTATTCCGCGTTGATGGCGGTGGAGTCGTCGATGTTTGCCAGAGTCTCTTCGTCATCGTCCTTGCAGGCGTTGAACGTCACTGCGCCGAAGGCAATCAGTCCGGCTGCTAAAAATGCTCTTTTTTTCATTGTTCGTATGATTTAATGTTTATTGTTTTTATTGTGCTTATTTGTTCAGGAACCAAGCCACGTAAGCGATGGAGAGGTTCAGCTCGTTCTCGTTGTTGTAGTTCGATTTCGTGTTCTTGAAGACTTGGCTCGTTCCGATCCTCCTGCTCGTGTAGTCCGCCTTGATGACAAGGTTAGGCAGGACGAAGTAGTTCAATCCCCAAGTCCAGTAGCTCACTTGACAGCGGTCGTCCATCACCTGTAGGCTCACTCCATCCTCCTGCGGGTTGTAATACTCGTAGTGGGCGAAGGGGTAGATGACCGGGAACTTCTTCCCAGCGTTAAAGACGTTTTTCAGATTCACGCCCAACTCGAAGTTGTAGGTGAGGGCCCTCTCCGCCACGTTCGGACTGCGGTTGTAACTCGACTTGGAGGAGTAGGTGCGGATGATTTTATCCACGACCAAAGCCTCCGACAGCTTGCCGCTGAGGTAGTTGCCACGGAGTGTGAAGAACTTGTGCTTGTACTGCGCATCGGCGGAAAAGATGGAGATGTTCACCGGGTCATCGTTGTTGAAGGTAATCAGACGGTCGCAGTTCTTGCCCGCATCGTAGCAGAAGTACATCGACATGCCCAACCGTAACCCTTTCACACCTAAGTAATCCAGACGGAAGACATAAGCCGGACTGGTGAAGTTGTCCATCTCGAACAGCCCCTGTTTGCCACCCTTGATCCAATTGTAGCGGCTGAAGCCCAACGGGTTCTGACCTGCCACGATCTGCGCCTGGTAGTCGAATTCGGCGGCCTCTTTCCCTATTGTTCCGAAAAACTCCAAACCCGTCTCGTGCCATGTGCAGGGTAGGAGGGTAGTCGCTCCCTCAGGGCGGAAAGTGGTGAAGAAATTGATCGGTTCATGGTGCGTGTTGGTTAGTCCGACCGGTACGATGATATGTCCCGCCTTGACGCTAAAGGCCCTTGCGAAGTAACGGGTGAGGTGGAACTGCTCCAAGGCCACCTCGCCACCCTTCTCGATCTCCGTCTCGTACTCCCCGTTCTCGCTGCCCGAGCCAGCCTCCATCTCCATGGCGGTGCCGGTGCCGCCCGCCTCGAATTCGATCTCCGAGCCGAGCATCCATTTATCGTTGAACTTATAGTCCATCGCCAGCACGAATCTTGGGATTGATATGTGCGCGTGGTTCACCTTCGCGTTGCCCTGCGTCGAGCCGCTCCAGCGGTTCAGTCCGTAATCCTTCCATGATGCCAGCATCTCACCGTATCCTCCGAGGCGGATTTTTTGGAATGTAGTGTCCACTTGTGCGGATGCGTTACCCGCACAAACCAGGCTAATAGCCAATGTCACAATGTTTTTCTTCAATATGGATGTTCCCATTTTTTCTTACTTTTTTACGGGGCAAAGTTAGGCGCTCAGTCCATCGTGGGTCATAGTGAATAGTTGGTATTTCCGGAAGTTGGCATCCCTATTTGTAGGTATTTTTTGGAGCGATTGACACTGAAAAGTATCACTGGAAAGGCAATTGTCTCCTCCTCTCATTTTATCATATTAGTTTTGCTATAACTATCATTCTGTAAACAAATGACATTATTTAACATAAAAAAGAAAGGAATTGGGACGCAAAAGGAATTTTTATTATCTTCGCGGAAAATTTAA
>JAGCGM010000228.1 GCA_017649635.1 Paludibacteraceae bacterium
GCCAGATGACCAGCAGATGTTCTGGCGCCAATGGAGGATGGATGGTATTCCTGATCCACGGTATCCAGGGTCGTCAAGCGAATGGTAGTTATTCTCCTACAAGTGCGGATGCCTTCACTGGTACGCTGCAATGGTTGAATCAAAACAAGAGTGACTATTGGGTATGTACGGCACGTGACGCCATCATGTATTTGAAGGAGCGTGACGCCGCTTCTTTCAAGAAGATCGCGAGCGACGCATCCAGCGACACCTACTCTTTGACGCTCAACCAAAGCCTCACCAGCAACACGCTGTGTAAGTGGGATTACCCATTGTCTGTCCGTGTACCTATGCAGAGTGGCTGGTCCAACATGACGGTAAAACAGAGCGATAAGGAACTTGAATTCGAGGAGAAGAACGGTTATGTATATTTCAAGGCTATTCCAGGTGGTGGTGACATCGTGGTGGGCTCCGGCAAACCAGCTGTGCCAGAACCAGAGTTCACATTGACCGTTTCATCCGCCGAGAAGTATTGCAAGGATTCTTCTTACTCCATCTCTTGGACTTTGAGTGGTGATGTGGATGGCAGAACCTACTCTTTGAACTTCGGTTCAGGCTCCTCTTCCACAGAGGTTACCATTTCTGACGTTAGCGCTTCTTCCGAGTGGGAGAACAACGGTACTCCATACTGGACAGTCGACAAGGTCTTGAGCGATGACGGAAACCACGGAGGCAACAGCCGTTGGGGAACCAACACAGGTACTGACGAGTGGGTCGCTTTCGTCTTCGACAAGACTCAGACCATCGGCGGTATCATGATCGATGAGTGTACCGAGTATGACGTTATCTCAAGCTTCGAGGTACAATATGATGAGAATGGTTCATGGAAGACCGCTTACACCGGCAAGAAGGTAGGTCATGACTTCAAGGCTACATTCGATCCGGTATCAACCAAAAAGATGAGACTCTTCATCAAGTCCACAGAAGGCGGCGATGGATGTAACATCAACTACGTGGAGTTCACCGGCGTGGCTGGATATGTGATCAAGGATGGCATCAACGCTGCAGGCAACGTTACTTGGAAGCCAAAAGCTGCCGGAACAGGCGATATCACTATCACCAACTCTAGAGGTACAGTCTTGGCTAAGAAAGCATCTGTCAAAGTTGAGAACTGCGGTGGTTCATCCGAAGGCGGTGAAGGCGGTGAAAGTGGCCATGGTAGTGAAGGTGGCGAAAGCGGACATGGCGGAAAAGCTATCGACCCATGCGAGCAAAAGACCAAACAATCCGGTAGCGCTTTGACCGTAACAAGCAACGGCGTGAAAGATATCGGAAACGGTTACAACGTTGAGATGTGGAACGAGAGCGGAAACGGTTCCGTGACTTGCTTCGGCGGAGACGCTGAATGTGCATTCAAAGCTAACTGGAACAACTCCGGTGACTACTTGGCACGTGTGGGTTACTACGACGGATCTTCCAAGAAGAACTACAAATCTCTTGGCACCATCAAGGCAGGTTACAACTACACCAAATCAGGTAACGGTGGAGGTAACTACTCTTACATCGGTGTATACGGATGGACTCAGAACCCAATGATCGAGTACTACATCGTGGATGACTCCTTCACTCCAAACGGAGGCGGTATGTACTGGGGTGCTAACCAAAAGGGTACTTACACCATGGACGGTGCTCAATATAGATTGATGGTGGGACAAAGAAACAATGCTCCTTGTATCACAGGTAATAACTGTAACTTCCAACAGGTGTTCGCCGTTAGATCTAACTCACGCACCTGCGGTACCATCAGCGTATCTGACCACTTCAAGGAGTGGGAGAAATTGGGTGTCGACATGAGCGGTGGTATCTACGACTGTAAGATCGTCTGCGAGGTCGGCGGCGGACAAGGTTCCATCGAGTACACTTACGCTTCCATGTGCTGGGATGGCTGCAAGGGTAAAGGTAGCATCTGCCAAGAGCCAACATCAGTAGAGGTATTTGATAGCGAGGAGGATGGTATCGTCTTGATGCCTAACCCTGCGGAGAACTACTTCATCGTGAAGAGCGACAAGGCGATCGACCGCATCGAGCTGATCAACATATTCGGTCAAATCGTTTACAGCGAGAGCAACAGCGACAAGGTTGAGTTCAACTTGCCTGCCGGCACATACGTGGTGAAGATCGCTACGGAGGACGGCGCTGTTTCCGCTAAGAAATTGATCGTGAAATAAGCACAGAACTAACGTACGGCTTCGTACGGACTAAAAATAAAAAGGGAAGGTCATCGCGACTTTCCCTTTTTTCGTTATCTTTGGCAAAAACTATAGTAAGATGAAGAGATTCAGCGTATTATTCACTACATTGCTCTGCTCCCTCTCCCTCTCCGCCCAGACAATGCTCAGGGTGCACCAAGGGGAAAAGACGGAATCGACGGACATCTCCCTCACGGATAGCATCAAGCTCCAAGACGACAACCTCAAGTTGATGGATAAAGGGAACATCCTCCACGCCTACCCGCTCTCGGAGGTGGACAGCGTGACTTTCTTCACGTATGAGGAGGTGGAGGAGGATACCCGATGGGTCGGCGGCGACATCTCCATGCTCCCCCGCTACGAAGGCCACGGCAACCCCTACTACGACATCAACGGCAACCGTGTGAAACCGCTGGAGTTCTTTAAGCAACTCGGTTGGAACGCCATGCGTGTGAGACTCTTCGTGGAGCCCTCCAAGGCGTCGAGGGAGGACATCGGCAGCGGTGTGGTGCAGGACCTGCCTTTCGTCATCCAACTGGGTAGGCAAATCAAGGAGGCTGGATTCAAGTTCATGCTGGACTTCCACTACTCCGACTCATGGGCGGATCCCGGCAAGCAGACGACGCCTTCTTCCTGGCGCAACGCCAACGCATACGCCTTGAACGACACGCTGTACAACTACACCAAGAGATGCCTCGTGGCCCTGAAGAACCAAGGCGCAGAGCCGGACTTCATCCAGATAGGCAATGAGATCTCCTACGGAATGCTGTGGAACACGGGAAGAGTGAACCCAAGCAACGACCAGAACTGGAACGTCTTCTCCCAGTTCCTCCAAAACGCTTCCAAGGCCTGCAGGGAAGTATGCCCGAAGGCGAAGATCATCATCCACATAGAGCGCTCGGGACAACCCGACGTGAGCTACAACTACTTCAAGCGCATCAAAGACCACAACGTGGATTATGACATCATCGGGCTGAGTTATTACCCCTTCTGGCACAATGACCTCTCCGTCCTGGCCAACACGCTCAACCGACTGAAGCAGAGCTTCCCGGACAAGAGGGTGCAGATCGTGGAGACCGCCTACTACTACCAATGGTTCCCGAACGATGGCATCAGCTACGACTTCCGGAGCAAATGGCCAGCCACCCCCGAAGGGCAACGTAAGTTCACGGAAGACCTCATCATAGAGTTGAAGAAGCATGACAACGTGGACGGACTCTATTGGTGGTTCCCTGAGGAAAACGGCAACGGCGTCATCGACAACTGGATCAACCGGGGACTCTTCGACGACAACAACGGCAA
>JAGCGM010000229.1 GCA_017649635.1 Paludibacteraceae bacterium
AGGAGGGTGAGAAGATCGTGGACATGGGAGGCGACAAGTATACCGAGTTGTTCTACGACCCGGTGAGCGGAGAGTTGTTGCCGCAATACCTCTATGAGGGCGAGCGTCCGATGAAGGAGGTGCTGGATATGTTCGAGATGGTGCAGAAGCCAGTTGAAGGGAACGATTCGCAGACGGAGATCACCATCGATTTATCGAACAAGTTCACGGGGGAGAACACCAACGTGACGCCGGGTGATATGCTGAGGATAGAGGTCATGATCGGTGATTGCGAGGTCAATTACAACAAGATGAAGGACCTTTTCGTGTGGAAGGATGTGGCGAGGACGAACAGTTCCATCTCCGAGTCCCTGCGTAATACGTTGCAGGCGGAGGGCGTCAGTCCGTCGGGTAGAGTGATCTACACCTATTACGTGAAGACGTATTGATTGATAATTTGAATGTTAAATGATTAAATTATAAATATTTATGCAAACAACAGTTGTTTCGGCCTACTTGATTGCAGGTGTAGTGTGTATCGTATGTTTTTTGTTGGCTTTATTGATTTCCAATAAAATCAATTATGCGCCGGACAAGTCGGACGTGGGGAAACGTAAGAAGGTTTTCTGGCTTCTGATGGTGGCCAGTTTGTTGGTGGGTCTTGGGCTGAACTATTTCCTCAAGTTGAGCGCCATCCGCATTCCCGCCAGGTACAACGACTATTTGATCCACATGGCGATAGCCGCGGTGGCATTCTCTGTTTTGTACGTCCTGATAGGCTTTTTGCTCAGCAAGGTCAGCAAGGGAAAGAAGGTTGAAACATGGTTCTAATTTGAATGAGAAGATATGAATGACAGTAAATATTTTGTGATAGCCATCGGAGGCACGGGCATGCGTTGTCTGGAGTCGTTTGTCCATCTCTGCGCGGTCGGCTTGTTCGACGACAAGGAGATCAACGTGTTGACGTTGGATACCGATGCCCAGAACGGTAACAAGGAGCGGACGGAGAGCCTGATCCACCTCTATTCCTCCATCAAAAGGAAGAAGGGGTCCAGTGAGGAGGGCCATCCCAACCATAACACGTTCTTCTCCGCCAAACTGAATTTGTATAGTTTCTATACCAGTTTCGGGGACAAGGACAAGGCGCGTGACAATTATGTCAACCTCTCCTCCGTCCCTAACCAGGAGGAGAGCCTGAAGCAGGACAACGAGGATTTGTCCGACCTCTTCCTGGAGAAGGATAGCGTGCAGCAGTTCGACTTGGCGCATGGATTCCGCGCGCAGACCCACTTGGGCAGTATGCTGATGTACCATGGCATTATCGAGGCGGCGCGCAATGTCTCCCTCAACAAGAACACGGCCAGCAAGCAGGATTGCGAGTTGATCGAGTTCCTCGATAAGATGGCGGAGGCGGGCAAGCAGGCGCGCGTCTTCATCTTCGGCTCCGTCTTCGGCGGTACGGGCGCCAGCTCGATTCCTATCCTTCCGATGGCCTTCAAGCAGGCGGTGGCGATTCAGGGCAAGTTCTCCCTGAACTTCCAGGAGATGAAGTTCGCCACGACGTTGCTCACGCAGTATTTCACCTTCTCCAGTCCGGACGAGAAGCAACGGAAGGCGGAGAAGGGTATTGTGGCGGACGCCAAGCTCTTCCCGGTGAACAGCCAGGCCGCCCTCCAGTTCTACCAGAACGACGCGACGGTGAAGGAGTGCTACCGTTCCCTCTATCATGTGGGATGGCCTTTCGGCACGTCCGACTACACCAACGTCTCCGACACGAAGACCGTCACGGGTGGTAACGAGCAGAAGAACGCCTGCCATGTGGTGGAGTTGCTCTGCGCCTCGGCGGCTTTCGACTTCTTCAACAGGAAGGAGAGCGAGCTGAGCAATGTGGATGCGCAATACTATTTCCATGGGGTGGAGCAGATCCCTGGCACACAGACCTATAACTTCACGGGGAACACCTTCGTCGGTGGGTCCGGCAACGAGCATTTGGCGGATGTATTCACCAATAAGCTCGGAGCCTTCCTCTCCTTCGCTCACGTGATCCTCTCCAAGCACCAGGCCGCTTTCGACGAGGATATCCATGGTACCAAGGCCTTCATCGATTTCTTGAACCAGAACGAGGACATCAAGAATAAATACCACTACGAGACGGGCCTTGAGATCGAGGAGATGGACCAGATCGACAAGTACATGCGTCAGTTCGCCTACTCGGTGGTCAACTCCAAGTTGCGCAGGGGCTGGATCTACCAGATCTTCGATTCGTTGAAAGGTAGCAACTTCATCTTCAAGAAGGATGCCTTCGAGAGCGACCCTATACGTCTGAAAAGCAAGGACTTCGACCCGGGTAACATCTTCGTGGAGGAAGCGCATAACTGGCCTACCGAGTCGGGTATCATCGGCATAGGCGGTGAGACCAGCTATAACAAGTTGATCACGATCTTGAAGACGAAGGCTGAGCCGAAGGAACAGGAGCAGCATCTGACCACGATCAAAGAGAAATTTCTTGCTCACTTATACAATGCGATCACGATCGCCCAAAAGTTTGTCTAATGTTTAATTGATGAATTATGGCTGAAAATAAAGCTTTAGTTATAGATGTAAATAAGGGTAAGGAAATCGCTTGTAGCGACGCTAATCAGTGGAATCCTCTTGAAATAAAGACTATCACGGACGAAATCGATACGGGTTCCGCCCTGGACAAGGATAACAAGGAGGGGTTGAACGCCTTCGTGTCCGGTGTGCCTTCCGTCTTCGCCCGCGTGTATCTGTTCAAATACGCGTTGGTCCATGCGGGTAAGATCCGTTCGGATAACACGCAGTCCATCAATATCTTCTACACCAGCCTGCTCGACCAGTGGCGCAAGCTCATCACGGCCATCGCCCTCTTCGATGAGAAGATCGAGGTGCG
>JAGCGM010000230.1 GCA_017649635.1 Paludibacteraceae bacterium
CCGTATCATTCGTAACCCAAACGAGATGAACCGTATTGCGGAATACATCGAAAATAATGTGGCGCGATGGGAATATGACGGAATGAATCAGGCCACACCGTAGAGACGCAAAACCTTGCGTCTCTGTCCGCGGAGACGCAAAATGTTGCGTCTCTACAATGCGACGTCCGGCAGGGTTTCGGACCTCAATCCCAAAACCTGTCATCCATTGTGCGGGGGATAAAAATCGGGACCTCCGTCTATGCGCGCAGAAACAACATCCGATTCGCCTTGCAGGCACGATTCCATGACCGTATCATTCGTGACCAAAATGAATTGAACCGTATCGCGGAATACATCGAAAACAATGTGGCGCAGTGGAAATTTGACAGAATGAATCAGGCCACACCGTACCCATTTCGCCCATTTGCAACAATTTTACCACAAAAAAGGAACAAAATTCATATTACATCTTGTGATGATTGCTTAAATTTGCCAGCGTTGATGGTCGTAAAGACTGTGGTGACTAAAAGAGATTGTATTAAGTAGTAAAGCATGTATTAACAACAAGCGCATAGTCCGGAGATGTGTGGTTATCCGCACTGATGGGTTGTCACGCTTTTTGAAAAACACGTAAAAATGAAAAATTTTAGAGCAGATTTGAAGAAATGGGTTTGTGCTTGTATCGCCCTCATGCCTATGATGGCTACAGCGCAGACGGTTAACGTGGACCTCAGCAAGGAGTACCAACTCATCAAGGGGTTCGGTGGCATTAACTTCCCGACATGGATCGATGACCTCTCCGCCAGCCAGCGTGAGACGGCTTTCGGTAATGACGAGGGGCAATTGGGACTCTCCGTCCTGCGTATCCATGTGGATCCTGAGGAGAGCAACTGGAGCAAGGAGGTCGCCACAGCGCAAAACGCTGTGAAGAAGGGCGTCACTGTATTCGCCTCCCCTTGGAGTCCGCCGTCGAGCATGTGTGAGCCTTACCAATCGTCCAAGCGTCTGAAAACGAGCTCGTACGGGGCTTACGTGCAGCACTTGAACAAGTTCATCGACTACATGAAAGATAAAGGCGTGGATCTCTATGCCATGTCCATCCAAAACGAGCCGGACTATGGTTCCGACTGGACGTGGTGGCCTTCGAACGACATGGCTACTTTCATGGCGAACTATGCGCAGGACATCAAGTGCAGGGTCATGGCGCCGGAGTCTTTCCAATACACGAAGAGCACGTCCGACCCAATCCTCAACAACGCCAAGGCGCTCGCCAACCTGGATATCCTCGCCACACACCTCTACGGTACGCAGGTGAGCCAATTCAGCTACCCGCTCTTCCAGCAGAAGGGCGCAGGGAAGGAGCTCTGGATGACGGAGGTCTACTACCCGAACAGTAGCAGCGACGCGGATACCTGGCCGGAGGCGCTGGAGGTGGCGGACCACATGACGAACGCTGTCGTGAGGGGTAATTTCCAAACCTACGTGTGGTGGTACATCCGCCGCTCCTATAGCTTGATCAAGGATAACGGCAATGTCACCAAGCGTGGCTACTGCTTCGCGCAGTACTCTAAGTTCGTTCGTCCGGGCTTCGTCAGGGTGGACGCTACCCAGAACCCGACGAATAACGTGAATATATCCGCCTTCAAGAAGGATAATGATATCGTCCTCGTGCTCGTCAACAAGAACACGAGCTCCAAGACGCTGACCATCTCCATCCCCGGCTCGCAGGTCTCCTCTTGGGAGCGGTACGTGACCAGCGGTCAGAAGAACGTGAAGAAGGAGGAGGACGTCAACGGTGGTACTTCTTTCCAAATCACTTTGGAGGCCCAGAGCGCCACGACCCTTGTGGGCGGCGGGAAGAAGGGCACGCCGAAGGTGAGCTTCACTTCGCCTACCGCCAGCGATGACCTGGAGGCGCCCGCGAACATTACCCTATCCGTCGACGCGACAGACGAGGACGGCTCCATCCGTTCCGTGGCCTTCTACAATGGTGACACGAAGCTGGGCGAATCTACTTCCGCTCCTTACACCTACACGATTGAGGGACTGAAGGAGGGTACCTACACTCTCTCCGCCGTTGCCACAGACAACGAGGGGAACGAAGGGAAATCAACCGTCACGGTGACCGTGCATGTGCCACAAACGCCTTACAAGGGCACGCCTAGCGTTCTGCCTGGCAAGATTGAGGTGGAGGAGTATGACCTCGGCGGCAGCGGTATCGCCTACAGCGATGCGGAGGAAGAGAACAAAGGGAAGGCGAACTTCCGCACGAACGAAGGCGTGGACGTGGAAAAATGCGGTGATGGCATGGCTATCGGTTACACCAACGAAGGAGAGTGGCTCGAATATACGGTGGATGTGAAGAAGACAGACACCTACAAATGGAGCGCACGTGTCGCCTCCGGTAGTGACGGCTCCTCCTTCCACCTGATGATCGACGGCAAGGAGATCACCTCAACCATTAAAGTACCTAACGGAGGCGATTGGGACACCTATACCGTCATAGAGGGCAAGACCTCGCAGATAGAGGAGGGCACGCACGTCCTCAAGCTTGTCATCGACGGTAACTATGCTAACGTGGACTGGCTCCAATTCGAGGCGGAGAGCGGTTTCGAATCGGGCTTGGCTAATACCGGGAACCTGCAATCCATCCAAGGCACATTCTCCATCATAGACATGAACGGGAAGGTTTTAGGGAATATTGATATCAACCCAGGCGACGACGTGCCTTCCTTGCTCCAAGCGAAAGGATTCCGCACGGGCATCTACCTCCTTTCCAACGAAGAAACATCCCTGAAGATAGAGGTGAAATAAGTGTGTATTATTATGCTATGAAAATTATGGGGGCGCCAATGATTTGACGCCCCCATAGATTTTCCCACTATTAAGATGGGTCCAACTCAACGGTAGAATGGTATGATGGTATTGAATTATTCTTTCCGTAGTCTCTCCGCTGCCTCCACAAGGTTCTTGAGGCTGGCGGTCGTCTCCGTCTCACCACGCGTCTTGAGTCCACAGTCTGGGTTCACCCATACGTTCTCCTTGTCGACCTTGGCGATGATCTTGTGCAGGGCATCGACGATCTCCTCCACCGACGGAACGCGCGGAGAGTGGATGTCGTAAACGCCCGGACCCACCTGCGTGCGGAAGTTCGACTCCTTGATAGCATCCAACAATTTGAGGTCGGAACGGCTCGCCTCGAAGGTGATCACATCCGCATCCATTGCGTCGATGTCCTTGATGATGTCACCGAACTCACTGTAGCACATGTGCGTGTGGATCTGCGTCTCCGGTTTCACCTTAGCGTGCACCAGACGGAAGGCGGGAATCGCCCAATCCAGGTATTCGCTGTGCCAATCGCTCTTCCTCAACGGAAGCTTCTCACGAAGGGCAGCCTCGTCGATTTGGATGATCTTGATACCGTTCTTCTCGAGGTCAAGCACCTCGTCGCGGATGGCTAGGCCGATCTGTTGCGCCTGCTCCTTCAGGGAGACATCCTCACGTGGGAACGACCAGTTCAGGATGGTAACAGGTCCCGTGAGCATTCCCTTGACCGGCTTGTTGGTCTTGCTCTGCGCAAAAACAGACCATTCCACCGTGATGGGTGCGCTACGATGAATGTCGCCCCACACTACCGGTGGCTTAACGCAACGCGTTCCGTAGCTCTGCACCCATGCGTTCTGGGTGAAGATGAAGCCGTCCAGGTTATTACCGAAATACTCCACCATGTCGTTGCGCTCAAACTCGCCGTGCACCAACACATCCAGTCCGAGACGCTCCTGCAGTGCGATGCACTCGGCAATCTTCTTGCGGTTGAACTCCTTGTATTGCTCGGCCGAGATGGAGCCCTTCTTGAAGGCGGCTCTATTGGCGCGCACGTCCGCCGTCTGCGGGAAGGAGCCGATGGTCGTAGTAGGGTAAGGAGGCAATTTGAAGACATCCTTCTGGATCTTCTTGCGCTCGCCTCGCTCCGGCAGACGGGTGAAGTCAGCTTCGGACAACTTGCCTAATGCTTGTTGAACACTGCTGTTCTTCTGGACGCGCTCCTCTCCGAAAAGAGCTTTGTTCTGTTTGCGTTTTTCTTCGTCCTGGCTAGCGAGGTCGCTGAGCTCGACGATCTTCTCCTCCGCGAAGGCAAGGTGCTTCTTGATGCTCTCCGACAGTATATTCTCGGAATCCACTGTGTACGGAACGTGCAACAACGAGCAGGAGGTGCCTATCACGATGTTCTGTGGGTCAACATATTCCCCGATCTTTCCTAATATTGCGTTCTTCTTCTCGTATTCGCTTCGCCAGATGTTCTTTCCGTTCACCACACCTGCGAAGAGAAGCGTGTTCTTAGGGAAACCAGACTTCAGGAGGTCGAGCGACTTCTTCCCTTCGATGAAGTCCAGGCCGATACCATCGAAGCCTAGGGAAGTCAGTTCGGCGTACACGTCGCGCACGTCCCCGAAATAGGTCTGCAACGAAACCTTCAGCCCAGTCGCATGGATCTTCCCCACGAGGGTCGCATAGATCTTCTTGAATAAGCTCTTCTCCTGCTCGCTCATGTCGAAGACGAGCGCAGGCTCCGCGATGGAGATCCATTCCGCACCCGCCTTGCGGAGCTGCTCGGCGAGTTGCGCATAGGCGTTAAGGGCGCCCTCCACGAAATCCTCCGCCTTCAAGCCTGCGCTGTAGTTCGATAGGCGCAGGAAGGTGTAGATACCGATGAGGCTCGGAACCGTCTGTATGCCGGCCGCCTTCGCTTCGTTGTACTCGAAGAGAGGCTTAGGGTTGCTGGCGAGTTGGATCTTCGTTTGGCCGTCAATCGAAGGCACGATGTAGTGGTAGTTGGTGTTGAACCACTTCTTCATCGGAAGCGCCTTCACGTCGCCCTTCACTCCCTGATATCCGTGCGCCACAGCGAAATAGGTCTCCAGCTCGCTGAGATTCAACTGTTTGTACCTGTCAGGAATGACGCTGAGCAAAAATGCGGTGTCAAGCAGATTGTCATAAAAAGAGAAGTCGTTCGAAGGGATGAAC
>JAGCGM010000231.1 GCA_017649635.1 Paludibacteraceae bacterium
GAAGGACGCTATTCCGTTGATTGGCTGACGACTCCGCAGTTCATCGTGGGTGTGCTGCTCTTCTTGGTGGGAATGGGCGTTAACCTGCATTCAGACTATATTGTCCGTCATCTTCGCCAACCGGGTGACCCTAACCATTATTTGCCTAAGGGCGGGATGTTCGACTATGTCACCTCAGCCAATTATTTCGGCGAACTGGTTGAATGGATCGGTTTCGCCATCATGACATGGTCCTGGGCAGGGGCAGTTTTCGCCCTTTGGACCTTCGCTAACTTGACGCCACGCGCAAACACTATATACAAAAGATATAAAAGTATGTTTCCGGAAATGGAACACCTTCATTTGAAGCGAATTATTCCATTTCTTTACTGAAAAGCACAGAATTAAAACGAATTGGTATGGCTTCATTGTTGTTCTCGCCCGGTAAGATCGGGCCTTTGACATTAAGAAATCGGACAATACGTTCCGCCGCCTTCGAGGGTATGTGTCCGGGTAATGCACCGTCCCAGATGTTGCATGACTATCATGTGTCTGTCGCCGCTGGGGGTGTGGGCATGACTACCCTCGCCTATTCCGCTGTCGAGCAGAGCGGACTTTCCTTCCCTCATCAGCTGTGGCTGAAGGAGGAAAACATCCCTGCGTTGCGGAAAGTAACGGATGATATCCACCGGGAAGGTGCCGCCGTTAGCATTCAAATCGGACATTGCGGGAATATGTCCCACAGGAAAATCTGCGGGTGTACCCCTATTTCCGCTTCCTCTGGCTTTAATATTTATTCTCCGACCATCGTGCGTGGAATGCGCAAGGAGGAGATTGAACAGAGCGCCAAGGCGTTCGGACGTGGCGTCGAATTGGCCCGTGAGGCTGGCTTCGATGCGGTGGAGTTGCATGCCGGTCATGGATACCTGATCAGCCAGTTCCTCTCCCCTTCCACGAACCATAGGAAGGACGAGTTCGGCGGCTCGCTGGAGAATCGGATGCGCTTCATGAAGATGTCGGTGGACGAGGTGATGAAGGCCGCCAAGGATGATATGGCTGTGCTGGTGAAGATGAACATGCGTGATTGTTGTCGCCATGGTATGGAGTTGGACGAGAGCTTGGAGGTGGCGAAGACCTTGGAGCGCTCCGGCGTCCATTGCTTGGTGTTGAGTAGCGGATTCGTCAGCAGTGCGCCGATGAACGTCATGCGTGGTGCGATGCCATTCCGTACGATGACTTATTACATGAAACAGAAGTTGATGCCTCTTTTGATTCGTTCGTGTGGCTCGAAATTGGTTCCTCCGGTTAAGTTCAAGGAGGCTTATTTCCTGGAGGATGCGCTGAAGTTCCGCCAGGCGCTGAAGATGCCTCTGTGCTATGTGGGCGGTCTGGTTTCCAAGGATAAGATCGATGAGGTGCTGGGTGATGGTTTCGATTTTGTGGCCATGGCGAGGGCTCTGCTCAATAACCCTCATTTCGTGAATGACATGCAGGCGGATGAGCATGCGCGTGTCTCCTGCGATCATTCCAACTATTGCATCGGACGTATGTATTCGAAGGAAATGGCTTGCCATCAGTGCATTTTGCGGAATGGCGGGGAGAATATTCCTCAATCATTGTTGGATGAACTTGAAAACAATCGTGAAAAAGGATATTAATCCAATTCTTTTTGCTACTTTTACAAACATATTGCTGGCGGAGGCCTTTCCTCCCCAATGCATCTCTGATTTTTAAGTAGTAGATTGATTTAACGATTATGTTTGAAGGTTACAAGGTTGGTTTGGCGTTGAGCGGCGGCGGTGCGAAGGGCATCGCTCATTTGGGAGTTCTGAAAGTGTTGGAGGAGCGTGGCATTGAGGTCGATCATATCTCCGGTGTGAGTGCGGGCGCCATCATGGGTGCGTTATATGCGGACGGTAATACGCCCGAGGATATCTGCCAGTACATCAAAAAGAGTGATATGTACCACATGCTCTCCTTGACCATGCCCCGCCATGGAGGCATAACCCGAATGGACCAGTTCGGTAAGTTCATCAAGGATAAGATCAAGGCCGAGACCTTCGAGGATCTGCGTATTCCGTTGGTTGTCAACGCTACGGAGCTGAATGACGGCAAGAATGTATACTTCGACAAGGGACCTCTCCTCGATTGTATCATCGCTTCCGCTTCCGTGCCTATCTTCTTCAAACCGATGTGCATCAACGGAAAGTTATATGTGGATGGTGGCCTGTTTTGTAATTTGCCGGCTAAAATCTTGCGTAAGAAGGGCTGTGACATCGTGATTGGTGTACATGTCAACCCCATCACCCATGAGGACAAATTTGAGGGGATAAAGGACGTTTCTGAGCGCGTTTTCCACCTCTCTGTGAATGGTAATACCATCGAACAGAAAAAAGAGTGCGATATCCTGGTCGAGACGTTCCGCGCAAGGTCGTATGGCATGTTCGACGCTTCCAAGGCCGAGGAGGTCTTCCAAATCGGCTATGAGGACGCTACTGCCGCATTGGATGCGGTGGATTGGGATGAACTGCGGATGAAGGTCAGGGTCTCCTCCAAATACAAAAGGAGGTGATTCTCCACCTCCTTCAATTCAAAATCTAAAATTGACTACGTCGAACTGACGTTTCATAATTCTCTAGAATTCTTTCAGCACGTTGTAGAGTTTCTGTATCGGAAGCCCCATGATGTTGTAGAAACTGCCGTTGATGTGCTCCACGCCGATGTAGCCGATCCACTCCTGCACACCGTATGAGCCCGCCTTGTCGAACGGTTTGTAACGCTCGATGTAGTGGGTGATCTCCTCGTCCGTCAATGTGGCGAAACGGACATCCGACTGCGCTACGAAGGATACTTCCTTCTCCTTGCTTTTGACGCAGACGCCCGTGTATACTTGGTGCGTGTCGCCGGAGAGACTTTTGAGCATCTGTATGGCGTCCTCCTTCGTCTTGGGTTTCCCCATCAGGCCGTTGTCTTTCCATACGATCGTGTCGGCCGTGATGATCAACTCGTTGCTTTGAATGAGATGGCTGTATGCCCGCATTTTCTGTTTCGCCAGGTACAAGGGAATCTCTCCTTCCCGCAGGTTGCTGGGGAAATGTTCTTCCAACCCTTTGATGGTTTTCACCTCGAAATCTATCTCTAACCCTGCCAACAATTCTTTCCTTCGTGGGGAATTGGAGGCTAATATGACATGATATTGCTCTAACATAATAGTTCCTCAAGTATCGTTTTTCCTTGCGCGAATTTAGCAGAAATTTCCGTATCTTCGCAGAGGATAATGTGAGATAAAAATCGTATGGAGGAAATTTTAAGCCAACTGAATGACAATCAAAAGGATGCTGTCCTTTACAATGATGGACCCTCGCTCGTGGTGGCGGGTGCCGGCTCTGGAAAGACGCGTGTGCTGACCTATAAAATCGCCGGTTTGCTGAAGTCCGGGTATGAACCAAACCGTATCTTGGCGTTGACTTTCACGAATAAGGCGGCGGACGAGATGAAGTCTCGTATCGATAGTATTGTCGGCGAAGGGGTCTCCAGACGATTGTGGATGGGCACTTTCCACTCGATTTTCGCACGTATCCTGCGCCAACAGGCTGAAAAATTAGGTTTTAAACCTAGTTTCACCATCTATGACACCTCGGATTCAAAAAGCTTGGTGAAGAACATCGTCAAGGAGATGGGGCTCGATGAGAAGAAATATACGCCAAAGGCGGTTCTCTCCCGCATCTCCCAACTGAAGAATAGCCTTATCACTCCTGATGTCTACCGTACCCATGAGGATTGGCAGAAGAATGACGCTTATGCGAAGATTCCTCGCCTGTCGGAGATCTATTCCCTGTACTTCGCCCGTTGCTACAAGGCTTGTGCCATGGATTTCGATGATATATTGCTCTATACGAATATCTTATTCCGTGATTTCCCGGAGGTCTTGGCGCAATACCAGGAGGCGTTCCAGTTCATTTTGGTGGACGAGTACCAGGATACGAACTTCGCCCAACACCTTGTGGTGAAGAAGTTGGCGGCGATTCATCATCATGTCTGCGTGGTGGGTGACGATGCGCAGAGTATCTATTCGTTCCGTGGGGCGAATATTGATAATATATTGAAATTCAGGGAGGTTTTTCCTAATTGCAGGGTGTTCAAATTGGAGCGCAACTATCGTTCCACCCCGAATATCGTTAAGGTGGCGAATAGCTTGATCGCAAAGAACAAGAAGCAACTGCAGAAGAATGTCTATTCCGAGCAGAAGGAAGGCAGCAAGGTGAAGGTGGTTTGCACCTATTCGGACTTGGACGAGGCCTCTTCCGTTGTGTCCCAGATTAGTGGCTTTGTCTCTTCCGGCAAGTATGCTTACAAGGATATGGCGGTGTTGTACCGCACCAATTCCCAGTCGCGTGTTTTCGAGGAGGCATTGCGGAAACGGGCTATCCCCTATGTAATCCATGGGGGACATTCGTTTTACCAGCGCAAGGAAATCAAGGATGTCCTCTCCTATTTCCGTCTGATTTTGAACCATGAAGATGAGGAGGCTTTCCGTCGTATCATTAACTATCCTGCAAGGGGTATCGGGGATACGACGATGGCTAAGGTTTCGGAGGTTGCCCTTCGATTCGGCATCTCTTATTGGACGGTCATATCTGATCCGTTGGGCTATAATTTGCCGGTGAATGCCGGTACGGCCACGAAACTGACAAATTTCCGCACTTTGATCCAAGGGCTAAGTGAGGATGTGGAGACTACGGATGCCTATTCTTTCACGAAAAAGGTGTTGGCTGAATCGGGAATACGTAGGGATTTGGAGGAGGACAAGACGACGGAAGGTATCGGCAAATTGGAGAATTTGGATGAGTTGCTGAACAGTATCCATGAGTTTTGCGAATCCAATCGTGAGGAGACGGGTCAAGATGCTACTATTTCCGACTTCCTTCAGAAGGTCTCATTGATGTCGGACATCGATGATGGCGGAGTTGATGTGGAGGATAAGGTCACGCTGATGACCGTACATGCCGCTAAGGGACTGGAATTCAAGAATGTATTTGTCGTGGGATTGGAAGAGGAGTTGTTCCCTTCCGATATGTCCCTGAAAAGCGAAGATGGTGTGGAGGAGGAACGTCGCTTGTTTTACGTGGCGATTACCCGTGCGGAGGAGAATTGCATCATCAGTTATGCGAAGTCCAGGTTCAGGAATGGCGTCACGAACAACACGTTGCCGAGCCGTTTCCTCAAGGATATAGACGAGAGTCTTTTGGATTGCCCTGCTGGGTTCCTTAATCGTTCGGAGTCCCGTGGACGTTATTCCATGTGGGATGACGAGGATGACTTCGCATTCTCGACCAGAGCTGGCAGTTCCTCTTTCTCGAAGCCATGGCGGAAAACGTATCAGCCTGATCCTGAGCCTATGCCTCGCTCCACCACATACGTCGCACCGAGGAATTTGAAACCCCTTCCGAGGGTGTCTGCGGAAGTGGTTGCTTCGTCTGTGTCCGTCCCTGAGCCTATGCCGAATATGGATGGTATAGAGGTGGGCTGTTGGGTGGAACACGAAAGGTTCGGTCGGGGAACCGTCCTTGAGATAGAGAATGTGGGGGGTGATGTGAAGTTCACCATCAATTTCCAAAATTTAGGAGAGAAGAAAATTTTGCAGAAATATGCGCATCTGAAGAACTTGGGCAAATGATTTTCTGTCAGATGTTCGCTTGTGGAATCCGTCAGAATGTCTGCAGTTGTGCCACAGTGTCATGTTTTTGTGCGAATATGTGGGATGGCAAATTTTTTGATAGGTTATTTATGAGACACTATATGTTTACGCTAATAATGAAAATTTAATATACGATGGAAGAGAATGCAACAATGGATAATCAATCGCAACCGATTGAGAATGAAGAAGTAAAGGCTGAGGAGACTGTGGCTAATCAGGCGGAAGAGACGGCAACTGCCGAGTCCGCCGGGTCAGCGACGACCGAGGCTGAGAACGCTGCATCCGAATCGGGCTCCGAGGAGGATAAGGTGAAGGCGCTGGAGGAAAAGTGCGCTAAATTACATGATGACTATATCCGCTTGTACGCTGATTTCGAGAACTATAAGAAGCAGGCACTGAAGGCCCGCTCGGAGCTGATCAAGTCGGCCGGAGAGGGCATTTTCGCGAATATGTTGCCGCTTGTGGACGATTTCGAGCGTGCGATGAAGGCGATGGAGAACGCTACGGAGGTCTCTTCCGTAAAGGAAGGTGTCGATTTGATTTACAACAAGTTCAACTCTTTCTTGGCTCAGAACGGTGTCACACCGATCGAGACGCAAGGGGCTGCGTTCAATGTCGATTTTCACGAGGCTGTCACGATGATTCCTGCTCCTTCCGAGGATTTGAAGGGCAAGGTCGTCGATTGTACTCAGAAGGGGTATATGTTGAAAGACAAGGTGCTCCGATTCGCTAAGGTTATTGTGGGACAATAATTTGTTACGATATGGCAAAGAGAGATTATTATGAAGTGTTGGGGGTTTCCAAAGACGCTTCTGCTGATGAGATAAAGAAGGCTTACCGTAAATTGGCCATTCAGTATCACCCGGACAAGAATCCGGGCGATAAGACTGCCGAGGAGAAGTTCAAGGAGGCTGCGGAGGCGTACGACGTCCTTAGCAATGCCGACAAACGTGCCCGTTACGACCAGTTCGGACATGCGGGGTTGGATGGCTTCGGCGGCGGAGGTGGCTTCGATGGCGGCGGTATGTCTATGGAGGATATCTTCGCCCAATTCGGTAATATTTTCGGTGGCCACTTCGGTGGCGGCTTTGGCGGTTTCAGCGGCTTCGGTGGCGGAGGCGGCGGAAAGAGGGTCCGCAAGGGCTCCGATCTGCGTGTCCGTGTGAAGGTGACGCTGAAGGATGTGGCTTTCGGTGTGGAGAAGAAGCTGAAGGTAAAACGTTATGTCAAATGTGCCGCTTGTAACGGAAGCGGTGCGGAAGACAGTAATTCTGTCGTTAAATGTACCACTTGCGGCGGCGCAGGTGTGGTGAACCGTGTCACGAACTCTCTTTTCGGCACTATGCAGGTTCAGTCGGAATGCCCGAACTGTAACGGTATGGGTACGACCATCACAAAGAAATGCAAGCATTGCGGAGGAACTGGTATTGTCCAGGAGGAGGAGATCATCCCTGTCAAGATTCCTGCCGGAGTGGCTGACGGAATGTATTTCAGCGTGAAGGGAAAGGGCAATGCGGCTCGAAATGGCGGCATTGACGGCGATTTGCAGGTATTGATAGAGGAAGAGCCGGATAGTGAGCTTATACGCGACGAAAACGACCTTATTTACAACGCTTTGTTCTCTGTTCCAATGTTGGTGAATGGAGGTACGGCGGAAATCCCTTCGGTGGACTCCAAAGTGAAGGTGAAAATTGAGGCGGGTACGCAGCCGGGCAAGGTCTTACGCCTGAAGGGCAAGGGCCTTCCGTCCGTCAATGGCTACGGAAATGGCGACTTGCTGGTGAATATAGGTGTCTACATACCTGAACACCTCTCGAAGGAGGAGAAGAAGATGTTCGAGGAGCTCGAGAAGTCGGAGAATATGGTTCCGACGGAAACCGCGAAGCGTAACTTCTTGTCCAGGTTCAAGAGTATGTTCAACTAAAATCAGTTGTTGAGTTGCGCACCGTATTCTTCATAAGTGTTGTCTGAATAGAATACGATAATTTTTTTAACGATACGGGGAGCGACCGGAGTAGGTTCCGGTTTCTCCCTTTTTTCTTCCTGAGGTTGCACCGGTGTGTTCATCATCGGTTGTTGGGGTGGGTTGTTGTACATCCCGCTCCTTTGATAGTCATCTTGTCGTTGGATGGGTGCTTGTTCGTATCTCGAATCGTCCACGAAATTTTCCCTTCCTTCGTCGTTTGGATTTATCTCGTTTTCCTTGCCATATTCCTGTGGAGGTATCGGAATCTCCGGAAATAACGACTGCTGATAAGGATAACTTGGTTGCTTTTTTGTTGTATCTATCTTATTTTCAATCTGTTCTGGCGATTTTCTGTACATATCGCCAATGCCTGACACGAACCATTCTGGACTAATTCCTCGAAAAGTGTCAAGAATCTTCTGTATGACCTGTAAACTTGGCGCATTTCTGCCGCTGAGTAGGTGGGTCACCGCCGAGGGTTGTATACCAATCAACTGTGCGAACTGAGAATTGGTCAAATTCTCCATCTTTATGATCTCCGCAATGCGTTCAGCTACCGTTTTATTCATTTTTATTTTGTAAAAAGTTCGATTTACAAATGTAATAATTTATTCTTTTATAAATGTAAAATTGCGCTTTATTTTTGTAAACTACAAATGTAAAGTTGTGTATGTGTTGTTTACAAATGTAATCTGCTGTGGCCTTATTGTAAAAAGCAGACTTCAAGTGTGGTGTCGAATCCATGCTCCGTAGCGCTTAAACTCCCTGTATGGCAGGGTTTCCCGTATGTTCTATTCGTGTAATGATGGTGCTTTTCAGCCATTAAACCATTTTACTCTTGTATATGAGCCATTACTTACGCTTTTGCGCATCTATTAGTCCGTTGGTGGCCGTATATGTGTCCAGAGGAGGGATTATGGTTCAGTATGGCTTGAAATCACCTTTTTAGGCTCTTTCTCCGCCAACCAGGCGTTTTTATGGTACAACTACTAGTATTTACCTATTTTTCCCTCTTATAGCCCTTGTATGTGGCGTCATTAACCTCTCATTTTCTGATCAGATCGTTAAAATCCTCCATGGTTTTAAAGTTTTAATTTTACTTTAATTATGTAAATATTTAGTACATAGTGTTGTGTGTTTGTTGTGGAAAAAATTTTTGATGGTAAAATCGGCCATTTTGCCGTTTTTTTAGTGATGTGATGATTTTATTTAAAGTTTTAATTCCGATTTTAATATTTAATTCACTCATATTTTGTGTTTTATGTCATAAATAATGTATTTACAAGGTTGTATTTATAGCGCGTGTTTGTGTTGTTGTAAATATTTACAATTGTGCATTTACAATTGTATTTTTCATTGAAATTTGGTTGTAAATTTGTGAATTTATAATATGAATTTATGTATTTTACATTTGTAATAATCTATTTTTGTGAATTTACAACTTTACAATTGTGCATTTTAATTTGTACTATTTTGGTATAGATTCGATACTATGTAAACTCCCCTTGTGGCTTATATTTCTGTAAAATTCTGTGTGCGTGAAATTTGAATATTTCCCGTGCGGTTGTGAAGGGGAATGCAAATATTCGATTCTCGTGAGGTTAACTTTAAACTAGAAAATTCGACGTTTTTTCGTGTGATGGTGATACCCGGCCTTAAAATTTTTAGGGATGCCCTATTTTTTATAAATTTGCATATGTATATCATAGCTTGTAGAAATGGATAATCCGTGTTCTTCGATTCTTTTGGATAATGCTGTAAAAGAGTTTTCCAAATTGCCGGGTATAGGTAAGAAAACTGCATTAAGGTTGGTGTTGCATTTGTTGCGCCAGAGCAGTGAGGATGTGGAGCAGTTCGGTAATGCCTTCATTACGCTACGGAATGGTATTCGGTATTGTAAGGTATGCCACAATATTTCCGATTCGGAGATTTGCGGTATATGTGCGGACGAGCGGCGTGACGCTTCTCAGATTTGCGTCGTGGAGAACATCAACGAGGTGATCTCCATCGAAAACACCCAGCAGTTTCATGGCCTCTACCATGTTCTAGGAGGCGTTATTTCCCCTATGGACGGTGTGGGGCCTTCCGATTTGGCGATCGATGAACTGATTGCCCGTTTGGAGGCTGGTGGCATAAAGGAGGTAATCCTGGCTTTGAGTCCGACGATGGAGGGTGACACGACCAATTTCTACCTCTATAAGAAATTGGCTAAGTATGAGGTGGAAATCACCACGTTAGCCCGTGGCGTTTCTATCGGTGACGAGCTGGAATATGCGGACGAGGTGACGTTGGGACGTTCCATCCTGAACCGAACTCCCTATAAAATGTGATTATTATTTAATACAAATACCATGGATTGGATAAAAAAATTAACGGTTGTTTTTTGGAGCATTGTGGTCGTTGTGTTGATCGCTGTCGCTTGGGCCTTCTTTCTATACAAGGGCATGACGGTTGTGAACGACCAGTCTGACAGGATTATTGGCGAGTCTATCGCTATTCTCACCATGCTCTTGGGCATACCGCTCTCCCTCTATCTCTATCATGTCTATACGAAGGACAAATTACCGAAGGAGAAGGATGAGAAGCAGATAATCAGGCATATCGTAAAATGGTTTCTGTTGCGTATAGGCGTTGTCGTATTGGCCTTGTCGCTGAATTTCATTGCCTTTGTCTCTTCTGGTTCTCAGTCCGCCTTTTTGTGCGTGGTGATCTGTCTGGTTTTCCTTGTCTTTTTTTGTAGGCCGAACCGTAACGACCTCACTTTTATGTTGAAAAACCATCAAGAGGAGAAGCCATGCGAATAGCGGTGGATTTTGACGGCACGATTGTCGAGAACTGTTTCCCTGAGATTGGGGAAGAGCGTCCTTTTGCGGTGGATGTCTTGAAGAAGTTCCAGCAGGAGCAACACCATGAGCTGATATTATGGACGGTCAGGAGCGGTGCGTCTCTCGACGAGGCGCTGAAGTGGTGCGAGGAGCGTGGTTTGGTGTTCGATGCGGTCAACAAGCATTATTTCGAGGAGGGGGAACCCGACTCATCTGCCTCTTTTTCCTGCAAGGTGAATGCTCATCTCTTCATTGACGACCGTAATTTGGGTGGCGTGCCGGATTGGACGACCATCTACCGCCAGGTGACGGAAGGGAAAGCCTTTTCTATGATAATCCCGGAACGGGAGGAGAATAAGCGCCTCCCGAAGAATATCTTTATCCGTTTCGGAGAATGGCTTGAGAAAGTCAGGCAAGAGGTCAATGCGAGGAAACGCTAGTCGGACGGTTCCGTGCAATTTTTCACATTCCCCAAGGTTTTTTACCGAACAATTATGTCAGCCTATTCGATTGAAAAGATGTAGGCTTGGCGTGTTGTACCCTCGATTCTGAACCTGTTGTCCGCTCGCTCTCCTACTATCCAGATGATTTCTCCGTCGGAGTTGGTCAGGACCCATGTGTTTTCCTTTTTTGCCTGCGAATAGTGGTTGTCGATAAAGAAATCACTGGTCTTCTTACGTCCTTTCATGCCGAATGGATAGAAGTAATCTCCTGATTTGCTGATTCTTAGTTGTAGTGGAAAGGAAATCTTGTCACAATCCACGTAACAAGTCTGTTTTCCCTTCCTGATAGCTAGTTTTTCGGCGGAAATCTGGTCGATTTTCAGCCGGATGGGCAGATTTTTCACGTCATCGGGGGCTTTGATCGTGTAGGAAACCTCTCTCCTTTTTTGGATGGGGACTATCTCCCACTCTGTTCTTTCGCAACGCAATTCGTATCGGTTGGAGAGGAAATGTTTCCCTGTACCATCCATCCCGAAGCGGAGCAATTTTTTTACGACGTCGGACGAAAAACCGAAGGGACTCAATGTTTCGTATAGGATGAATTCGCTGTCGGGGTTGGAAAGGATGTTTTGTTTGGGTATTGTCCATCCGTTGCCATGCTGGATTATCCCTGTGAGGGTTGAAAGCTGGTTTGAAACGAATTGCTCCGCCATGTGTAGGTGCGAGATGGTCTGCATCATGTTCTGTCGGAAGGTCGGATTGATCTGTTCCAGCATTGGAATGACCTGGTTCCTGAATTTGTTCCGCAAATAGACGCTTTCGAAGTTTGTGGAATCCTCCACATACGATAATCCTTGTTCCTCTATGTATTCGAGGATATCTTTCTTGGTGAATTCGAGCAATGGTCTGATGATATCTCCCTGCACTTTTTTGATGCCGGACAATCCTTTGAGTCCAGTGCCCCTGGAGAGGTTGATCAGGAAGGTTTCGATGCTGTCGTCCGCATGATGGGCCACTGCGATGTAGTCCGCTTTCACCCTCTCTTTCAGTTCCGCGAACCATTGGTAGCGCAGGTCCCTCGCCGCCATTTCTGTGGATATGCCTTTGAGGGCAGCGTATTCGTTGGTGTTGAAATCGATTCGAAAGAAGGGGATTTTTTGCGCATTTGCTTGCGAATGTGCAAATTCTGAGTCACGATTAGCCTCTTCGTTGCGAATATGGAAGTTGCAATGTGCTGCAATGCACATATAACCTTGTTTGTGCAACGAATCTAATAGTGTGATGGAGTCGGCTCCGCCGCTCAGTCCCACTATTATTTTCGCTCCTTTTGGTATGAGTTCGGCAAAGGAGCATTCCGATATTTTTCCCATCTTCTTCTATCTTCAAATTCTTTCCAATACAGTTTTAATGAGACCTTCCATTGTACCTTTGTATGAGGTGTTCATGCTTTTATCGACCCGTCCGGCGATGATGCAGCAGACCGTCATGGCTTTATGTCCCAAAAGTTTCGCCATTCCCGCGACGGCGGAGCTTTCCATCTCGTAGTTGGTTATTTTTTCGCCATTGTAGTCGAACGTCATGATTTTCTTGTTCAAGTCAGGGTCTGCCAAGGGGATGCGCACATATCTTCCTTGAGGGCCATAGAAGCCAGGAGCGGAGATGGTCACGCCCATCACCATGTCTTTCCCGATACGGTCGACCAGTTCGTTGTCAGCCGAGACCACGTAAGGGATGCATAGTTTCTTCCTCCAATTGGTGTATTCGCAGAATTTGGACTCGAAATCCTCGTCTGTAACGCCTTCCGGGAGGTTGTAGAACCGTAGCATGCCATCGAAGCCTATCGAACGCTTGGAGACCACGTAAGAGCCCACAGGCGTGAAATCCTGCAGCCCTCCTGATGTGCCAATCCTGACCATCGTCAGTGTGGTGTGGTGTTCCTTGACGCATCTGGTCTGGAAATCGATGTTTTTCAGCGCATCCAGTTCGGTGACCACGATGTCGATATTATCCGTTCCGATTCCATGGGAGACGCAGGATATCCTTTTCCCCTTATGGAGGCCTGTGATCGTGTGGAATTCACGGCTTTGGACGTCACATTCGACGCTGTCGAAGAAGGAGGCGACCATATTGACTCGTGTCGGGTCTCCCACTAAGATCACCGTGTCCGCCAGTTGCTCAGGCTTGAGATGAAGGTGGAATATGGATCCATCCTCGTTGATGATCAGTTCGGAAGGGGGAATTATTCTGTTTGGCATAATCATCTGTTTTATATTAAACTACATGTAATATACCAAAGATAATAAAGTTTTTGTTTTTCCGAGCGGGAAAGGTCCTTAAGTTATCCACAAAAAAAGACACCGCTTCTCACGAAGCAGTGTCTCAATGAAATAATAAAACTATGAATATATGGAAAATACTTACAAATTAACTTTTAGGCAAAGCTCTTTCAGTTGAGCTTCGTCTATGGCGGAAGGTGAATCTATCATCACGTCTCTTCCCGCATTGTTTTTAGGGAATGCTATGCAGTCACGGATAGAATCCAATCCCGCCAGCATGGATACGACACGGTCCAATCCGAAGGCAAGTCCTCCGTGAGGCGGTGCGCCGTATTTGAACGCGTTTATGAGACAACCGAATTGATCCATAGCCTTTTCCGGAGTGAATCCGAGCAATTGGAACATCTTGTTCTGCAGTTGCGAGTCGTGGATACGGATGGAACCACCACCCAACTCCACTCCATTCATCGCCAAGTCGTAAGCGTTTGCGCGCACACGTCCCGGATCGCTGTCCAGGTAAGGAATATCCTCTGTCTTAGGACTAGTGAACGGATGGTGCATCGCATAGAAACGTTGGTCTTCCTCGCTCCATTCGAATAGAGGGAAATCGATGACCCACAATGGCGCGAATTTATTTTTATCCCTCAACCCGAGACGTTCTCCCATCTCAAGTCTCAGCTCGTTCATTTGCTTACGGGTTTTGTTTTCGTCTTCTCCGCAAAGGATCAGCATCAGGTCACCTGGCTTTGCGTTGAAACGTTCCGCCCATTTCTTCAAATCCTCTTGCGCATAGAACTTATCCACGCTGGATTTGAACGAGCCGTCCTTTTCGTATTTCACGTAGACGAGGCCCTTGGCGCCCACCTGAGGTTTCTTCACGAAATCCGTCAGTTGGTCCAACTGCTTGCGGGTATATTCCGCACAACCCTCCGCGCATATTCCGACCACCATCTTAGCGTTGTCGAATACGCTGAATCCGTGTCCTTCTGTCAGGTCTTTCAGCTCGACGAAGGTCATGCCGAAGCGCATATCAGGCTTGTCTGAGCCGTAGAGGCGCATACATTCATGCCAGGTCATGCGAGGGAAAGGATCTTTGAAGTCGATTCCCTTCACATACTTGAAAATATGTTTGATCATGGCCTCGAAGATGTTCAGCACATCCTCTTGCTCCACGTACGACATTTCGCAGTCTATCTGAGTGAATTCAGGCTGTCTGTCCGCACGCAAGTCTTCGTCCCTGAAGCACTTGACGATTTGGAAGTATCTATCGAAACCAGCCACCATTAACAATTGCTTGAACTGTTGAGGGGATTGAGGCAAGGCGTAGAACTGTCCCGGATTCATTCTGGAAGGAACGACGAAATCCCTTGCGCCCTCTGGAGTTGACTTAATCAACACCGGGGTTTCAACTTCAAGGAAATGTTGCTCGTCCAGGAATCTTCGAACTTCAAAAGCGATTTTGTGCCTTAGTTCGATGTTGGAGCGGACGCAGTTGCGCCTCAGGTCCAAGTATCTGTATTGCATACGAAGGTCATCGCCTCCGTCTGTGTTATCTTCAATTGTGAAAGGTGGAACTTCCGACGTGTTCAGTATTGTGAGTTTCTCCGCGATGATTTCGATCTCACCTGTCGGGATGTTTTTGTTTTTGCTGCTTCTTTCCGCCACTTTGCCGGTTACTTGGATCACCCATTCCCTACCCAATTTGTTGGCTTGGCCGCATAATTCGGTGTTGATATCCTCGTTAAAGACGATTTGGGTGATGCCATAACGGTCTCGAATGTCGACGAAGGTCATACCTCCCATCTTGCGCGCTTTTTGTACCCACCCCGCCAAAGTGACAGTCTCGTTCACGTTAGCGATATTCAACTCTCCGCATGTTTTTGTTCTGTACATATTCGATACACGTTTGCTTGCACAAAATTACATTTTTTTTGTGATAGGTGGAGACATATTTTAGCTTTTTTTTCTCGATGGCAGATGAATTTTACGTTTTATCGCGGCGTATTTCTTTAGGCGTACCTTTTTGAAGTAATGGTAGAATCCGCATATCTTTTTCCAGGTCTGCATGGAGAAGAATTTCTGCGTGGTGGTCGTGTTGTATTCGTAGGCATGTAAGATGCATACCTGAGGCAGGCAAACCACTTTGTAGCCTTCCCTTTTCATCCTGAAGCAGAAGTCCGCGTCGTCGAGTCCGAAGAAAAAATTCTCGTCCCAGAACCCCACTGCGATCTGGGCGCTACGTCTGATCATGTGACATGCCCCTATCGTGTAATCCACCTCGAAAGGTTCCGTTTGGTTCATGTCGTATATTGTGCGCTGGTAGTCTTTTTTGAACAATTCCATGTTACAGCGCAGTGAGACGTCGTGGATGTAGGCCTTCACGATGTGGCGTATGCGTGGGAAACGTCTGCAACTCTGCTGTATCTCTCCGTCTTGCCCTTTCAGTTTGCAGCTACACAAGCCGACCTCCGGATTATCATCCATGTAGGCTATCAGCGTGTCGAAGGCTGTTTGGTTGAATTCCGTGTCGGAGTCCAGGAAGAGCAAGTATTCGCTTGGGAGAGCGTTGACGATCCCTATGTTTTTGCCTGCGGCGACACCGTTATTGTCCATGCAGCAGATCATCCTGACGTTAGGGTACGAGTATTCGATGGCGGACCTTGTCTCGTCAGTGGAGCCGTTGTCGATGTACAATATCTCTACATCCTTGTTTCCTTTTAGGAACTCAAGGGAAGCGAGATTCTTTTGCAGGTAATGCCAAGAATTGTAGCCGACAATTATGACCGTCACTTTTTTCATATCCGCCCTCCTTTCTAACGAATATAAAAAAAATTGTGGATAAATGCAATTATCTCAGTCGAAATTATTTTGGCCTAAAAGATAAAAAAGGCGGACAAATGCCCGCCTTTTTGTGCTTTCAAAGAGATAATTCGCTTATTTCTTAGCCTTTACCTCCTCGTATTTCTTGTTTACTTCCTTGTATTTGTCGTTCATGCCCAATTTGTAGTATACGGAACGAAGGAATTGGAGGTTATCCAAGTCTTCTCCGTTGATTGAACGGGCTTTTTCGAAGTAAGGAAGAGATTTCTTCAACTCCTCGCTACCCTTGCTTCTCTCCGCATTATATTTCTTGATATCCTTTATGCTATTGGCCTTCTCGATGATTTTCTCACCCTTCTTTTCGTAAGCCAAGCCACATTCGAACTGTGCGTCGAAATCGTTAGGTGTCAATTCAACTGCTTTGGAGAGACTAGTGATCGCTTCCTCAAAATTCTCGTCCTTTAGGTACATCATACCCTTGATTTTGTAGTATTGAGGGTTGCTAGGATCCTTAGCGATCGCTTCGTTCAAGTACTTGATGGCGTCTTCCTTCTTGTTGTTATTCAAGTAATAGTTGATCAAGTTGCCGATGAGGTACTTGTTGGCCGGATATTTCTTCAGACCTTCGTTGATGGTGGCAACCATCTTGTCGTTTTGTTTGTCTTTGCTATATGCGTCGCACAACCATTCGTACATCGTCTCTTCCTTGTAGGACTCCTTCTTCAGCTCCTCCATGTATTTGATCATGACCGGACGTTTGTTTTCGTCTTGTGCGGCCAAGTTCACGGCGAGGAACTTCACGTCATTGAAGTTGATCTCCTTGTTTTTGTCGATGCCTTCATCCTTCATGATGCTGTTGGATGGCAAGTCCAAATACATGCTAAGCAAATTGAACGCCTTGTCGATTTCGTTTTTGCTCTGATGTTGTGAAGCTTCCACCAACAGGTAGTTGGCGTAAGTTGCGACATTCTTCTTCACGTCCTTTGTGTATTTAGGCTTAACCTTACCCTTCTCATCCGGCAACTGGTCCAATTCACCACATTTGAGGTATGCGTTAACAGCTTTTACCAAGTTGTCGCTCATCAAATCTTGGTTGTATTGCAGCTTATTCTCCCTTTTCATCGCCTCGGTCTCATATATTTTGTAATATATTTGTCCCGCCACGTTGTATGTGTATGCCATGTTGCTGGATGAAGGGTCCTTCATGGCAGTTTCAATGTCTTTGATCGCTGCTTCCGAGTTGAACGGCTGTTCGTATAGATACCCCTCAGCGCTTCTTACTAATTTTTTTTGTGCGAATCCGCTCATGGTCAATGCCATTGCGAAAACCGTGATTGCTATTTTCTTCATGATATTTAATAATTAGTTTTGTTCGTTAATATTGTTCTCATCTCCTGATTCTTGAGGGTTTTCCTCACCCTCCAATTCCTCTTCATCGTCCGGTTGTGAAAGGACCTTGCATACGGATGCGATCTGGTCATTCTTCTTGGTGAGGTTGATGAGACGGACGCCTTGTGTGGCGCGGCCCATCACGCGGACATCCGTCACCTTCAGACGAATGGTGATGCCGGACTTGTTAATGATCATCAGGTCGTTCTCGTCCGTCACGCTCTTGATAGCTACCAAAAGACCCGTTTTGTCCGTGATGTTCATCGTCTTGACACCCTTACCGCCTCTATTGGTGATACGGTAGTCTTCGATGTCGCTGCGTTTTCCGTAGCCTTGTTCGGATACGACCATCACTGTCTCCGTCTGAGGATCGTTGATGGTGATCATTCCTACCACCTCGTCGTCCGGACCATCAAGCGTCATGCCTCGTACACCGGTCGCCGTCCTACCCATTTCCCTCACTTTCGTCTCGTTGAAACGGATGGCGCGTCCGTTGCGGTTCGCCAAGATGATTTCGCTGTTTCCTGTCGTCTGTCTTACTTGGATGACCTGATCGTCCTCCCTGATGGTGATAGCGTTGACACCGTTGGCGCGAGGACGGGAATAGGCCTCCAATGAGGTCTTCTTCACGATACCGCGTTTGGTACAGAACATCAAGTAATGAGATTTGCAGAACTCTTCATCGTTCAGCGACTTGATCTTGATGAATGCGTTCACCTTGTCGTCTGCGTCGATGTTGAGCATGTTCTGGATAGCGCGGCCTTTGGTCGTCTTGCTACCCTCAGGGATGTCATATACTTTCAACCAGTAGCAACGACCCTTTTGGGTGAAGAACAACATCGTATTGTGCATGGACGCCGGATAGATGTATTCGATGAAGTCCTCGTCGCGTGAGCTGCTTCCTTTGGAGCCCACGCCGCCACGGCCTTGCGCC
The DNA here is from genome assembly GCA_017649635.1 of Paludibacteraceae bacterium. GTDB lineage: Bacteria > Bacteroidota > Bacteroidia > Bacteroidales > Paludibacteraceae > UBA1181. The sequence goes on from JAGCGM010000231.1 coordinate 18,331, forward strand.
TTGAATTCGTCGAGCGGAGTACGCTTGATGTAGCCGAGGTGGGAGATGGTGATGACCATCTGATCGTCCGAATAGAAGTCCTCAGGGTTGAATTCCTCCGAAGTATATTTGATTTCCGTACGTCTTTCGTCGCCGTATTTAGCCTTCACGTCGAGCAACTCCTCCTTCACCACTTGCATCTGGAGGTCTTCGCTGGCGAGGATATCCTTCAAGTGGTTGATGAGTTTCATGAGGTCTTCGTATTTAGCCCTCAAGTCGTCGATGGAGAGTTTTGTCAAAGCACCGAGTCTCATCTCGACGATGGCCTTAGCCTGATCGTCGTCGAACCCGAAGCGTTTCATCAAGCCTTCCTTGGCCGCATTCACGTTCTCGGAGGAGCGAATGATGCGGATGACTTCGTCGATGTTGTCCACAGCGACGATTAACGCCTCCAGGATGTGCGCTTTCTTCTCAGCCTCCGCCAATTCGTAGCGTGTCCTACGAACAACGACCTCATGGCGGTGAGCGATGAATTCTGCGATTAATTCTTTCAGATTCAGCAATTTCGGTCTTCCGTGAACCAAGGCGATGTTGTTCACGCTGAAGGAAGACTGAAGCGCCGTGTATTTGTATAGTTTGTTAAGCAACACGTTGGAGTTAGCGTCTCGTTTCACATCGATCACGATACGCATACCCTCGCGGTCCGACTCGTCGTTGATGTTGGAGATTCCCTCCAATTTCTTTTCCGCGACCATGTCGGCGATGTCCTTGATCATTTCGGCGCGGTTCACCAAGTAAGGGATTTCCCTCACGACGATCTTTTCACGTCCGTTTTCGTTCTCAATCTCCACTTTAGAGCGGATGACCACACGACCGCGGCCTGTCAGATAGGCGTCGCGTACACCGGCATATCCATAGATGATACCGCCCGTAGGGAAGTCAGGCGCTTTGATGAGTTTGATGAGCGTCTCGATGTCCACATCCTTGTCGTCCACGTAGGCCACGCAGGCGTCGATCGTGTCGGAGAGGTTGTGGGGCGGCATGTTGGTCGCCATACCCACGGCGATACCGGAGGCACCGTTCACCAGCAATTGTGGGATACGGGTCGGCAGGACCGTAGGCTCTTGGTGCTCACCGTCGAAGTTGTCTTGGAAGTCGACAGTGTCTTTGTCCAAATCGACCAGAATGTCCTCTGTGATTTTCTGCAGGCGGGCCTCTGTGTAACGCATTGCCGCTGCGGAGTCGCCGTCGATGGAACCGAAGTTACCTTGCCCGTAGACGAGCGGATAACGCAAGGTCCAGTCCTGCGCGAGGCGGACTAACGTACCATACACGGATGAGTCACCGTGCGGGTGGTACTTTCCTAAGACTTCTCCTACTATTCTTGCTGATTTTTTTGTCGGCTTGTTGGATACTAAACCCAATTCGCTCATACCGAATAAGACGCGGCGATGAACTGGCTTAAAGCCATCCCTGACGTCTGGCAACGCACGGGACACAATCACTGACATTGAATAATCGATGTACGAAGAGCGCATCTCTTTGTCAATGTCGATTTGGATAATTCTGTCTTGATCAACCATTATATATTCAACTTTATTCTAC
>JAGCGM010000232.1 GCA_017649635.1 Paludibacteraceae bacterium
AATCATTGATACATACCTTTCGACGATGAACGACGGACGGGAGGTGGAGGTGGCTTTCTTCGGAGGCTCCTTCACGGGCATTCCTCTTGACCTGCAGGAACGCTACCTCGCCGAGGCGCACCGCTATCTGCGGGAGGGCAGGATCTGCGGCATCCGCCTCTCTACTCGCCCAGACTACATCAATGACGCTGTGCTGGACCTGCTGAAGCGCTATGGCGTGACCACCATCGAACTGGGTGCGCAGTCTACCAACGACGATGTCCTCTTGGCTTCTGGCAGAGGACATAAGGCGGATGCGATCCGCAGGGCTTCCGAAAGGATCTTGGAGAACGGTTTCCGTCTCGGTCTGCAGATGATGATCGGCTTGCCGCACGACACCTACGAACGTTCCCGCCAGACGGTGGAGGATATCATCTCGCTGGGGGCGGATAATACCCGCATCTACCCGACGCTGGTTATCAAGGGCACTCAGCTAGCCAAGCGCTACGAGTCGGGTCACTATGTGCCGTTGGACTTGCCTACCGCACTCTCCTGGGCGAAGGATTTCTACCTGCGCTTCGAGACGGCTGGCGTGAATGTCCTGCGTGTGGGGCTCCACGCTTCCGAGGAACTGACCCCCGAACGCTCCCTGCTGGCGGGGCCTTACCATAGGTCGTTCAAGGAGCTGGTGATGACGGAGATATGGGCGGATATCCTGCGGGAAAAACTGAAGGGTATTGACAGTCAGGATATTATTCTAAAAATACATCCCTCGCAGACGAATTTCGTATGGGGATATGCTGGAAAAAACAAACGCTTCTTCGAGCAGAAAGGGCTGTGTGTGAAGTTGCTCACGGATGATCATTTAGGAAAGTATGAAGTGCAGGTTGGCTCTTGTTGACGCGCGGTGTGACGCACACCTCTTGTCCCGCTTGGGCGAGTATGCGGAGGAGCTCTTCCTCTTCCGTACGCAAGGCATCACCTATGAATCGGTCTCCTGCCACCCTGATGTATTTCTCTACCAAGATTCCACCACCACTCTTCTGGCACCGAATGCGTCCCAGGCGTTAGCGGAGAAGCTCGCTTCCCTTTCCGTGCCCTTCTGTTGGGGAGATTCGCCTGTGGGGGAGTCCCTGCGGGATTCCAGCCTGTACAATTGTGTGTCGACCGACACCTGCCTCTTCCACCGAAAAGGCTACACGGACGAGGCCTTGCTCGCCTTGAACCGTGGAAAACGTTTTGTTGAGCTCCCGCAATCGTATACACGTTGCTCGATGTTTCCCCTTTCCGACCATGCCTTCATCACCTCGGACGCCGGCATCCACAAAGCCTTGGAGCGTGCGGGCTTCGCCTCGTTCCTCTTTTCCCCTGCGGAGATACGGATCCCTGTGCATGCGTATGGATTCTTAGGCGGTACGTGTGGGCGTTGGGGCGATCAACTTTTCTTCTTGGGCAATCCCCTGAGGCATAAGGATGGAGAGGAGCTTCTTCGCTTTGTGGAGGCGAATGGCTTGGTGCCCGTCTCCCTTTCGGACGATTATCTCTACGATGGGGGAGGGGTGTTCTTTTGGTGAAGATGTTTGTTTGCCTTTCGTGAAGAATACGGAATAGATTTTTTTCTGCTGAAAATAGAATGTAACACGGTTCTTCCCTTTAATCGAGGCAGAGGATGAATGTTTTTTTTGTTGATAATTTTGTAAAAATGACATTTATTTCTTATATTTGATAATTGGTTGTTGGTGCGGTTGGTTTATTGTCTAATAAAAATTTAACAGTATGAATAGAAAAAATCTCTTAAGGGCAAGCCTATTCGGGATGTTAGCGCTTGCATTTGTGTTCTCTGGATGTGAAAAAAATGATGACGCACAACAGGATGAAATGGCGAAATCTGTTGTCGGAACATGGAAGTATGTAAAGCATGTAAACATAACTGACGCAGGAGACAAGGATGTGATGCTTTCCTCGGTTGATTGTTTCTTCGATTTTCGGGAAGATGGAACGTTTAGGGAATATAGCATCAGTAATCCTTCCGTCAGTCTAAGTAGTGGTACGTATGAGTTAGAATCCAATACGTTAACGCTGCTACGTGGAGAATTATCGGATGAGCAATATACGGTTGTGATTGGATCCGATGGGAAGACCCTTGAAATGCGCTGGGTTGTGTATTCGTTGAAGGAAGACGCTAACAGCGAGGGTGGTGTTTCGCGTGAATCCACCTTGTGTGTCTCATATTATGAGAAACAGTAGTCCGAGAACTTTGTAAAAACAAAGGAGGCTGGCTTATCTGAGATAAACCAGCCTCCTTTGCTTTTGTGGATGTCTTTCTGTCTGTGATTGGGGCATTAATTCCCTGAAAATCTATAATCCTTTGGGTCTCGCTGCTATTAGAAGTTCAATGACAGACCCAACCCGTTCCCCTTCACGTTCAGACGAAGCTCGAACGCTGAGTTTTTCGGTGCGCATTGTTCGTTGTAGAGTCCGATGGACTTGCGTCTTGAAACGTAGCCTGTAACTAATAGTGGGACGGCGGTCGCCTCAAGCAGGGTTGCCGGCACCATGGTGGCGATGCCTAGCGCCAATGCCCCGTCGTTGTATGTGTAGTAACCTCCTCTTGCATGGTAACGCTCGGATTTCGCATAGGAGATGAATGAGATGGTGGATATCATCTCGCAGGTAAAACCGGTTATGGCCAATGTCCA
>JAGCGM010000233.1 GCA_017649635.1 Paludibacteraceae bacterium
GGTCGCCAAATAGAGCACCTGATCCCGCACCGCCGAATAGCCTAAAAGGTGCGTCACCTCCCAATTGCCCTGCGTGATCTGCTCCATCCGATTGGCCGCAAGGTCATAGAGATAGATATGATTGTACCCGGAGAACGTACGACTCTGAAACAGAAATCTTTGCGCATCTATAAACAATAGCGAATACTCTGGTTCGACATATTTAGAATCATCTTCGCATAGAATTTCACGGGTAATGTTCCCCGTCGCGATATCGAACTGGAGCAAGCGGCTACGCTGTTGGCTACGGTTGAGTCCGTAGCAAAAAAGTGATTGGCTATCGGGCGACCATGTGAGACCGATCCAATAGCAGATCTCCCCATCGTTCTTCAGCCAAGTGACGCTCCCCTCCTCCACATCCAGGATGCCCACCTCGACCTGCTCTGGCTGTTTCGTACCTGCGAAGGGATACTTCAAGAGGGTCGTGCGGGGCATTTCGCTGCCATTCGGAGCGGAAGTGACGGGAAACTCGGTGACGGACGTTTCGTTCAGACGATAGAAAGCCACCTTGCGCTTATCCGGGGAGAGGAAGAACATCTCCTCGATGCCGAACTCGTTTCGGGAGGGTGTCTTGCGCACCGTGAAGGAGGGGTCCTTCTCTACGTAGATCATCTTTCGCCCTCCGTCAGGGTCCAGACGGTAGATCTCCTCCTTCCCCTCCGCCACGAAGAGGTATGTACCTTCGCCATCGGTGGAGGTGAGGGTCCAGTCTGACGTGCTCACACGCCAAGCCATGCGCAACGCACCCTCCACAACGTTCAGACGCACCAATAAGCCTCCGAGCGTCACATAGAGGGAAACGCACGCCTCCGCCACCGTTAAGCCGGAGAGGGTGATCTCCTTGGTAGGTTTGACATCGGCGCCCGCCACCGCCAACAACTGTTCATTCGTGAAATGTAGGGTGGAGAAACTCAGTTTAGGCTGCGTATCGTCCACATGGCAAAGGGAGAGGTCTCCCTTCGCATCCACCAATGCGACCACATGACCACGCACCATGACGCTCGCATATCTATCAGGCTGGAAATCCTTGTATCGCTCGCCGCCGGGCACGATAGCGTCCAACGGCAATATATTATCTTCTGTCATACACGGCGGATTCATTTATCATATCGGATATTTATAATCATTTACCATTTAACCATTTACGATTTATAATTCATAGGCAAAAGCCTAATCGTATTCTGCCTTCTCTAAATAATTTCCCGTGTCTACCATAGCCTCAATTCGCGAATTCGCTCAGTTCGAGCCATCGCATCTCCTTCTCGTCGATCAGGGCGATGACCTCCGCCACACGGTTCGATTTAGCAATCAGATCGTCATTGGAGAGTTGTCCGGAAGAGAGTTCCTCCTCCAAGCTGGTTTTCTCCTTCCCCAAAGCCTCGAGATCCTTCTCCAGCTGTTCGAACTCACGCTGCTCCTTGTAGGTGAGTCTGCGGGGACGCTCCTTCACGTTGCGTTGCGGAGCCTCCGACGGGGCGGCGCCCTTCTGCTTCGGGGCGTTCTCCTTCTCCTGCCGCTCGAAGTAGAGCTTCATGTCGCGGTACTCCCTATAGTCGGAATAGTTGCCCGGGAAGTCCTGCACGTTCGCATTGCCGTGGAAGACGAAGAGGTGGTCCACCACCTTATCCATGAAGTAACGGTCGTGCGAGATGACGATCACGCACCCCTTGAACGATTGGAGGTACTCCTCCAGCACGTTCAGCGTCACGATGTCGAGGTCGTTGGTAGGCTCGTCCAAGACGAGGAAGTTAGGGTTCCGCATCAGCACGGTGCAGAGGTAGAGCCTGCGACGTTCGCCACCGCTCAGCTTGGCGATGAACTTCTGCTGCGTCTCAGGCGTGAACAGGAAGAGATTGAGGAATTGGGAGACCGACAAGCGTTTCCCGTCGCCCATCTGCACCACCTCGGCGATGTCACGCACCGCGTCGATCACCTTCATGTCCGGGTCGAACGTCATGCCCTGCTGGCTGTAGTAGCCGAAACGGACCGTCTCGCCCACATCGATGGTGCCGGAGTCGGGCGCCACCTCACCCACCAGCATCTTCACGAAGGTGGACTTGCCCGTGCCATTGTTGCCGACAATGCCCAACTTCTCGTAGCGGTTGAAGGTATAGTCGAAATTCTCCAATATCTTGGTATCTCCGTAGCTTTTGCAGACCGATCTCGCCTCGAATATCTTGCTACCGATATAGCTTGCCTTCACCTCCAGCTTCACCGTACCCGTGGAGCGGGGCGACTTGATCTTCTTCTCCAGGTCATGGAAAGCGTCGATACGGTACTGAGCCTTCCCCGCCCTGGCCTGTGGTTGCCTGCGCATCCAGTCGAGCTCCTTACGGAAGAGGTTGTTGGCCCTCGCCAGCTCGGCGTTCTGGGCGTCATAACGCTCTTGGCGCTTCTCCAAGTAGTAGGAGTAGTTGCCCTTGTAGGCATAGAGTTGTTGCTGGTCGATCTCCAATATATCGCTGCAGACCCGATCCAGGAAGTAACGGTCGTGCGTCACCATCAGCAAGGCGAGCCTCGAGCGGCGCAAATAATCCTCCAACCACTCCACCATATCAAGGTCCAAGTGGTTCGTAGGCTCGTCGAGGATCAGCAGGTCAGGTTCGGAGACCAAGACCTTCGCCAAGGCGACACGCTTCATCTGTCCGCCCGACATCACGCTCAGCTCCTGCTCCAAGTCCGTGATCTTCAGTTTGCCGAGGATCTGCTTCATTCGGATCTCGTTGCCCGACCCCGTGCAGACATCCTGCACCGTCTTGAAGCCATCCAGCTTAGGGTCTTGCGGCAAGATACCCACCTTCAGTCCGTTCCGGAAGGTGATCTTGCCCGTATCGTATGACATATTGCCCGCGATGATATTCAGCAAGGTACTCTTGCCGGCCCCGTTCTTCGCGATCAGCGCCACACGCTGGCCCTCGAATAAGCCGAAAGAGATATCCTTGAATAAATAGTTGTCTCCGAATGATTTGGTCAGGTTCTCAACCTGCAGATAAAGAAGCGCCATAATCGATTATGAGGGTACTAATAATGTTTCAACCCATTTTTTATTTAATGAAAACGGTGAGTTCCCCGGGAATCCACCTTAAATGCATATTCTGTGATCGTCGCTGACCGTGAAGAGCACGTCCACGCGCGAAGGCATCTCTTCCAGCATATGGCGGGTCAACCGCTCATAGTGGGAGATGAAGCGCA
>JAGCGM010000234.1 GCA_017649635.1 Paludibacteraceae bacterium
CTCCAAGAGCATCTGTCCGTCCATCATGTAGGTCTCCGTCTCAACTTCCGGGTTATATCTCGGCACACCCCAACGAGTATCGACCGAGATAGAGGAGGTAGTCAGGTTCCAACCTTCACCCAGCCATCCGCTGCCGGCGTCGCTGCTGTATTGGATCGACAGGTTCGGTGCCATGCCGTTACGTGCCGGTGGCATCTCCAAACTGTAGGAGAGGGAGGCAGTACCATTGTTATTGGCTTGTGGAGCCTTAATCATCTGTACATTCGCCGTAGGGTCGGCGGCCTGCAGGTCACTCATCATGGTCGGTGCGAAACCCTGTGTCTCCGGAGACTCCGGAGCCTTGATCACACCGTTGATCATGTCGGTGAAGTGGGTCGTATGGGAGACGATCACGCGGCGCATGCGGTCCACGCTGTCACGTTGTAGCGCAATCCAATGACCCTGTTGCTCGTCATAGTAGTAAGTACGGATATCGTCCTCCGTGTAGCCGCTCGGTATTTTCGTCTGGTCGTAGCCCAACACCACTTTGGCTCCCTTGCCATCGAAGTGCTCACCGTGTGGCAGGAAACGGTAGCCCGAAAAGCTGTCCGTCACGTTCGTCATGCCCCGGTCCAACTTCGGGAGCTGCGACTCACCGATGGAGGAGAGGGAGATCTCCAGGTTTTCCTTCATCACGCCTTCCGACACCTCCAGCGTCGCCGTGGGCGCCTCCAGTTTGCCGGACTTGGATTTCTCCATCAATCGAACTGTTGAAAATGAACCCTCGTTCGTCATTCCTGATCCTAACATCGAGAATGGCAGCAACATCATCATCACAACTACTAACTTCACTGAACGTAACATGTTATATTCTTAATCCTTAATAAATTATTATTCTGCTCTATTATTTATTTTTTTACAAGTAAATTCATTTTACATACTTGAACAATCTCTTAGACTCGAATGGGGTCATGATGATCACATCCTCCAGATTAGCCCTCAAATTGGTCAAATAGTACAAAGAATCGCCATCTATCCGATGGAAATAATATTGGTATTCCTCATACTTATCCATCTTCTGATTGATGTTCGAGCTTTTCAGTTCGCCATCAGAGGACTCTTCCTCCTGCGCCACAGGCTCGAAATCCTTTCCGTCACGATAAGGGAGAGGATCCAACTCGAGATCCAAATTCAGCAAGGCATAACGATCCTTGAAAGCCTTAGCGGAGCGGTCATACAAATCCTTGTAGTCGCTCTTCGCACCTGCGAAATAGGTTCCGGCGCGCTCCTCCCTTTCTGGGTTCTGTCCGTAGCTTTCATTGTCTCCCGCCTTACGAACCACCTCCTTGTCGCCGAAGTAAATATGCTTCGTGTAACTTGTGGTGTCATCCATGGAGAAGTATTTGTTCAATTGGAACTTCAAAGAAGGGGCTTCAAGTGACGAGAAAGACTCCCCGTTCACGTATATACCCTCCGAACCACCAATCGTAGAGATCACAGGATAACCCTTGTAATCGTACCAATATGTGGTAAGGAATCCTCCGTCGTTTCTGATTTCCGCAGAGCCTTCCGGATTCAGCACCTGTTCCATGTTCTCAGAGATGAGGCGACCAGCCTTGTCGAACGAATAGGTTTTATCCATCGAGCTGTTTCCTGGGAACTCCAAATCCGTCTGGGCAAATGACACATCATTGGTGGACGAATGAAGCACAAATTGTTCTGAGGATAACTTGTACGATACATTCCCACCCTCCTCATTAGAATAGGTGGTCTTATCATCGAATGGTTTTTCACTATAGACCCAACGAGAGGAAGTCTTATCAAATTTCTTATCGAACAAGTTACCAAACAATTCCGTCTCAACAGTTGAATTATCTCCTGAGAAGCGGTCACGGCTAGCGGCAACCATCGTAACCTCAGCATCCCGCTCCGAATAGACCTTCTGTACCTTGGACTTCTGGTCGTCATTATAGCTATAGAAGGTCTTCTCGCCATTGCAATAGGAGAGATAGGTAGGACGTCCGAAGAGATCGTATCCGGCATCCCTGACGTACTTGTAAGCGTATGACTTCGAACCAGTCACCGTCAAAGGGAACCCATTGTAGTCATAGGTATAGCTCAACATTTCCTGGTCAGGATAGGTCATCCTCATCAAATGGTTGAACGAGTTGTAGTCCCAAGTCATTTCATAGGTACGGATCGGACGGTTCGGCGCCACGATGGTACGACGCACCTTGGTGACTTCACCCATGCTACCATAGAAGAACTCCTGAACACCCACCGCATCCTCAACATAAGCAATTTGACCGACACGGTTGTACTTCGCGTTCTTGTCTCCGTAGGAGAGCTTCACGTTCTTATACGGGAAGTCCGGATACTCCACAGAGACTAACTGATTGAGTTCATATTTGTATTTCACAATCTCTTTACCATTCTTAGAGATGGAAATCAGGTTGTCAGCATCATCATACGTAAAGTTCCTCGTACCATTTATCGGATCAATCATTTCAATGACAAGACCTCTCAAATCATACTTATAGGAGGTTGATTTCCCATTCTCGGAGATTCCAGTCAAACGTCCCATCTTGTCATATGTACGTCTGCAAAGGCTATCTTGTCCTTCAACTGAAGATAAGAACTTCTCTTGTAACAATAAACCGTCAAAATCCACTTCATCGGTCATCTCCAGATAGGTTGGGGTATTTTTCTTGTGTTTAACATATGCATCATTCATATGATAACTGTGCGTAGCCAACAAAGCACCTTCCGCATTTTTCTCTGAGGATAACAATCCATACTCATTGTAAGATCTCACGTTCAACAACTTTCCTCCTCTCAAGTAAGACCTTCTCTTGCTGATTTCACCTGCGAATTGTCCGTACACTTTACCGTACAAATACATTGGTTCATCATCCGCAAAGGTCACAAGATGTTGATCCTCTGGTTTATCCTTCGTATATCCTTCCACTTCCACACTTGTGACCGAACGCAGTTGTTTCGTCTGCGCTATCCTACCCAATCCATCGGCGAACGCCATGGTTTCGCCTTTCAAATTGGTAACCTTCACCGAATAGGCCAAATTATCCGTGGAGTCCTTACAGAGACACTTAGAAGCATCGGCGGAGTCAAGTTTCACGATGATATCCTTTTTCTTGTCGCTCTCATTCCACGGAGTGGTGCAGACATTGAACTTATGCAATATGCCCGCTTCGTCAATGCCGGCGATCTCCTTATCTGGTATCTTATAGAAATAAGAGAGCACCTTCAACAAAGACTCTTTGCCGTAAGTGTTATCCAAGATAAATTCAGGAGCATCGGTCGTAAGCGTATCCCTGAAAGGATAGAAATCGGAGTCGTTCAACAAGGCAGGAGGTTCAGCCAATGAGAACTCATACTTCAAAGTAGGTTCAGCATTCCGCTCCAACTCATAAGGTGCAGTGATGGAAATGACGTGACCCAAACCATCCGTGTTTTGCTCCATCCTCATGCCGTTTCTGTCCGTGAAAGAGCGAGGCACTCCATAATGGTAGTCGTAATCACTCAATTCGGTTCTATACCCAAGGGAATTCTCCACACGGTTCAAGTACATGTTGAAGCGTCGGTCATAGAGGTAATCCACCTTCATGTTCGCCCCATTCGCATCCTTAGGATAGATTACTTGTATCATATTACCATCCGCATCATATCGGAATGTAGTAGTCACATTGTAGGTTGGCGCATCCCCTTGATCTTTCGGGACACTAACAAAATAACTAGAAGACGTCACACGACTCGGGTTCTGTATATCCGAGTATTTAAACGCCACCTTGAAGAAACACCGGCCCTCGAATCCAGTCGTGACAGAGTCCAACAAACCCCACATGCCACCATTACATTTCTCCTCATCCAAATAACGGAACATGATCGCCTGTCCTGCCTGATTATTTTCTTTCTCTACCGTCATGTATTTAAGCAAGCCGTTCCTATAGTAGTCATATTCCAAAAACAAAAATTTGCCCTGAGACGAAGAAGGGTATTTAATCGACTTGCTCTTCGGATTCACATAACTGAACTTTCCATTCTCCCCCACATTATATTCCATGACAATATTCTTCATCTCTCCACTCATCTTCGCATCAAAAAGTTTAGCGGAAATCAAATTGTCACGCAATTGAGGATCCGACATGTCATACTCTTTCACCCAAGACTTCACCCTTACACGAGTCTGCGGATCCAGCACATGGGTCTGCACCTCATCGAATCCAAAGAACTGGGTCGAATCCAGATTCCAAACCTGATGGTTGTAATCGAATGTGTCATGAACAAAATTCTGGATACCATTGGAGACACGCAACACGGACATGACCATGATATGTCCGAACGAATCCACCGGATACTTAATCGGTTCTATCGGAGCATACTCGATGCCATCGTCACCGGCCGAGCTCTGGGACTGAGACGCCTCTTCCTTCGGCAAATCTGAAAGCTTCAGACGATAATCCGAGGTCTTGTAATCAAAGGTCATACAACCGCCCAATGGATTGTGGATGTTCTTGATTAACAAAGAACGGTCCGTCAAGAAAGGCAACACGCTCTTGTCCTGCGTATTACGGTAATATTCCTTACGTCTGCGGACATCATCCATGTCGTCATAATAATCCAAGACATGCGTAGCATAATCCTGCTCCTGGTCATCTATTTGTTTAATCGTTTTCAACACCTTCGCATGATTACGGAATCTTTCGGCAGGCACACCCCTAACATAACCGAAATGGTACCCTCTCAAGTAATCATACTTGCCAGCTTCCGTGTCACTTTCATATGAAAAATCGATGGATTCAAGCAACTGACCCAACGAATAGTTCATGCCATAGTTCTTATAATGCACGACAGAATCAGCACCTTCCACCTGTTCCTTATAGCCAAACTTGATGATGGTATGCGGGATTTTGTTCGCATTACCCACCGTGATGGAATCGACGAAAGGCATGCCATTGGAAAGTTTGTACATATAGTCCACGTAATTCCCGTAGAAGTCATGTTGATATGAGATGTTCCACTCGGCGACAATCGTGTCGGGAACAGCTTCGCCATCTTCAGGAACGCTTTTTCTAAGAAGTCTTGAGTTGTTTGCGAACTCATCCTTCTTATCATCTTTCTTGTCGTCCTTCTTCTCCTCGAAGTGGAAAGGATTCTTCACATTACCGAAGACCATCCTCCTACCATCGTGGTTAACCAACTCCCAGTAGATATAGACGCCCTGCAGTTTTCCCTTTCCGTCCTCATCCTTGACCACTTTTCCGTCCTCATCCCTCTCATATGAGATACGGCTATGGCGGAACAATTTGCAATCATACGGGTTAATCTCCTTACGATATTCAACATCTTGGTCCTGGTCTAATGCCAACTTGGAATCGTCATTTACAGGGATGAACCTCTGCCCGTTGAGGAAACAAGCCCCGTAATTCTCCTTCCAATTTTCGACAGTGGTGTCCACCACCACCTTAGGGAGAAGCATATCCCAGCCCATACCGAGTAATCCATAACCACCGCGGCTATCGTAAGAAAGTCGGAAGTCAGGTGCTTCCCCATTCTTTGCGGGAGTGAACTCAAAATCATAAGCCAGTTTAACCGAACCTTGGCTGTTCGCATACGGTGGTTTAATCAAGCCCACCTTCTCAATCGGATTAGGGATAGGACGGTTGTTGATCATGTCGGGAGTGAACCCGATCGGTGCCTTTAACATCGGCATATTGATCGTCTTGTCCATAATCGATTTCACGTCAACTGTCGCGTAATCGATCTGTTCTATCTCCTCATCCACAGGAAGAATGGACGACATCCGCTCTATTTCCTGGGCCATCACCCCGGAAAGGAAAAACGGGCAAAAAACGGATGCTATGAAATATAAATGCTTCTTCATATTTTCAGAATACTATTCTCTATCTTACTTAACCAATATTTTACCGGAGAATGTGTTGCGGCTCTTTTTCGTGATCATATCCACAACATACACACCTATCGCCGGCACTTTGACAACCTTTTCAGACTCTCCTCTGTCCGGTCTCATTGAGACTTCCGAGACAAAGCGTCCCTTCATGTCGAACACAAGGAACGACACAGGCTCTGGTTCGTCCATCTCAACACGTATGGTGAATTGCTTACTGCCATTTTTCGGATCGGCGAACATGAACCATTTGAATGCGGATTCGTTCTTGACATCCTCCACCTTATCATCGACAGGTTTGATTTCCATGTCGTCAACAACTTTCAGGTTCTTATCTGGAACAAAAAGCTCGTTCTCCTTGTCACCGAGGACAAAGGCTGGCTTATAATCCGGATTAGGTTCTCCCTTATAGGCGAACGTGAACTTCATCGTCGGGTTGCTCCATTTTACGCCAGAGAAGATCGCCTTCATTCTTTCAGCATCCAAAGACGAAACCGGATAGTATACCAAATCCGTGTTGGAAGCCTCGAACTTCGCGTTCGGGTCCGGGCTGACCACCAAATAGATTCCCCTCGATTGACCGCCCGCTTCGTCCAAATAATATCCGAAGATCGCATCCTCCGTCATGTTATATCCGAGCTCCAACGTGTTGGACACCTCAGGGTCAACGTTAATGGTCTGCACTTTCCATTCGCGAGGCATATAGTGGTACGTGGCTTTGTATTCCTTGATTTCCTCAGCGGTGGCTTGAGCGGCCAATTGTGTCGGTTTCGTGCCTTGTCCATTGTCGCCAATCACGACGTAACAACTATCCACCAAATCGGCGGCGTCCGTCAATCCTGCGACCAAAAGGTTATACTCGGACGATTTATTCAGGGAGCTATGGTTGTAATAGCTGTCGTCCAATCCGTATACACCCTCTTCATACGATGTGGTGGAACTCAGTTGGCGGAAGGCGCTCTTGTCATCACGGCCATAGGCGACAACCCTGTTCTCGCCACCCGCCATGTCGATCTTGTCTTTCCATCTGGTCATATAGGTACCTTTCAGCGTGATGCCATATCTGAACGCCAAGTAGGTCTCCACAACCTGTCTGTCGGACTCCTCAAGGACACGTCCGTAGGCGATCAATTCGGAGAGGTAACCCTGCGTCTGGGCTTTCGGATCCTGCACCATGTAGTCGCCCAAATCTCCGTTACGTTTCAGTGCGGTACCCAAGTCAATTTTCGTGTCCTTGGACGCCCAAATAGAATAGTCTGGAGTAGTGGCTCTCTCGTAAGCGATTATCTTAACTCTTGCGATATCGTCTTTGGTGCTGTTTGAAATGAAGCCCTCGAACCCAAAAGAGGTGGACGCCTCGTCCTGTATCGTGTGGAACAACTTATTTCGAGTGAGCAGGACACCCTTCTCGCCCTCCACCTTGTAGAGCATCATGTTGTTGTAGTTCTCGGTCTGTTTGAACCCGTACACGCCGAAGACGGTCATCTGCGTAAGGTCAACACCCTTCACATCGACACTCCAAGGATCCGTGGAGTAGAACGGGATGCCAGGGTTAAAGTTATACGTGTTGATGGAACCCCTCGTCACTGGGTCCTTCAACTTACCGTCCCGATAGTCATACACCTTATTCTCAGGATCGACCAAATTGAACCATTGGTATTCACCGTCGGGAAGGGTCTGGTCAACCGCATCCGTTCTAAGCCACATCAACGGTGACTTCACGTCGCCCGGGATTGCCCCGTGTGCCCAAGGGGTAGCCACCCCGCACACCATAAGAAGAAAGAAATACTTACGCCACATTTTATTCTTTATTTTTAGTTATTATCGAGTTAAATTTTAATAGTTCTTATCCAAACGAGTGATATACAAGTACGTCACATGGATCTTGCCACCCACCTTCACTGTCAGGAGGAATGGTTCCCTCGGATCATGATCCAGTTCAAAGAGACGCAGGTCTGACAGATTGACCGTAACATCCCCCACCCTGTCTCTATACAGCATGTCCGCATTTCTCACAAGCCTACCTTGGAGGTCAGTGACAATCACCCTCACATCGCATCTGTAAGGGACAGAGAAGGTGATGGTTTGAGTCTCGTATGTCAGTTTATGCTCCTTCGGAAGACCCAACTCGTCCGTACACTCTGACAAAGGTATCTCGTAAGCACCCATACAAGTGTTCTCAAGGCGCTCATATTGCCTTTGGTCGGCCTTCACTGTCGTGTTCGTCAACGGGAAGCGGATAATAGAAACACCATCTATCAAGCGGTCTGACTTAAGTGCCAATGTCGGTGTATATCCACCATTGTCACGAAGTGTAGGATTAAAGCCACCCATCAAATCCCATCCGTCCAAAATGCTCGACGCATTGCCAATCATCTTCATGTTAGTCGCCGGAACATCGTCATTAACGCCCAACAAGTTATACTTATACGCCTGAGATGAGGCTGTACTAATGTTTGCCATATCATCAACATTCTTATTCGAGACAATCAAGTTACCAATGAACTCGGCAGTATTGTTCGAGCCAAAGCCGAAGATGATCGGATTACCATTAGTTCCTACAGTATTGGACACAATCGTGTTATTTATAATCCGAGAAGAAACACCATCAGGGAAATAAATCAAAGCATTCTCCGATTCATTGCCGACAAGTGTCGAATTCTCCAAAACGAATGATTTTGTATTTACACCTTGGTATGAAAGACTCAACATATTAACATATCCACCCAAAACGTCCGTAACTGTGGTATTACGGATAATCAAATCATTCGCGACGCCACAAATCAACGAGGAAGGTCCACTACCGATACTAAGTTTCCTGAAGTAGCATGAATCGACATGCAACGAATTCACGTAACGAACAGGGTAAGACATCTCCTCGAACGAACAACGATTCAACGTCAATTGCGTGGATCTATAATCTCCCATTATTCCGTAACAATAATTGAACACGACGCCGTTGAAATCAACCTTTTTCGCAGCCGAAGCCAACTTGAAGAGTCCCATAGACGAACTAACATCCGTGCCGGACTCAATAAACATCTCATACAATCTATGTACAGAATTAATCTTCATGCTATTATTTTCCGAACGAGTAGCGGAGAATATCGTACGATATTTCTTCGGATTGTTCGGAACAGTCTCATCCAACTCATCCTTCGAGTAACCACCGATGATGGTCACATCGTTTTTAACCTCGTAATGGCAATATTTGTTCGACCTCTCATATAAGTAATTGAGGCAAGGGAGATAGCGGCCCTCGGCCACATGGTAAGTCACACCAGCTTTGGAGAGTGGCAAATAAGTGGCAAACTCAACGCTGTCCAGCGCATTGTCCCAATCCAAACCAGTATGGTTGGCACGGCCTTCCATGGTGACATAATACTCGGCACCCGTCGGATGAACGAATATCACATGGGTCGTCAACCTATCACAACCAACCTCGTTCACCTCCTTTGCGGATGTACGGAAGACTCCGACTTTGTCGTACGCCACACCATTGTACATCTCGCCTTGGTTGATATGTACAGTATCCCTCTCCTGGATATATTCCGAAACAAAGATCGGAACGACGTCGGAAATCGAACTACACTTGCTAACGACACCCTCCACACCTGCGGAAGAAACAACACACCTATAATAGCCGTTGATAGCGCTGGTCATATCCTTGAACTCCAATGTCTTGCCAGTAGCAACTTTCTCCCAACCATCCAAATCATATGATTCCACATTGTTGCGGAACCAAGTGTAATTGACAGGTTCCAAGTAAGAAGGATCACCTGGGAATGACGCGGTGAGCGTATAGTCCGTATGCTTACAGAGAGGACCATCCGGCTGGTTCACATCCACGCGCGCCTTACACAAGCGTACCACAACGTCGTCCAAAGCAAAGTCATTACCTTGATGTCCACCATCGGAATAGATTTTGAACATCACAGAAGATTTCCCTTGCGGAACAGTGAACGTAACCTTAAACTCTTGCCAATCATTGATATCCTTGTCAATAACCACCTCTGTAATCTCCGAAAGTGGGTTACCGGACAAATCCTCCACGGACATGTAAAGAACCGTGTTAGCTGCCGCATAGAGCGGACGACCGGACATAGACAACGAGAGGTTCGTGTTCTCGCAAAGATCGTCGATTCTCCTCTGGTAGAAGGTAGTCGGACTTTCTCCCATGTCTATGGACATAAAGTAACCCCTTTGCAAATCTTTCGGATAGGTCTCGTCGTCAAAATCCGCATACCATCCACCATAGATGTGGTCATCTTTATAAATACCATTTTGACGGTTGTACGCCTCCTTCAGCAAAGAATAACATCCGGAATGTTGGAACTGATTCACCGCCAATGGAGAATTACCTGCGCATGGCAGAGAACAAAGACCTTCACTCAAGCCATTCTCGCTATAGAGTTTGTCCTCAGGATTATTGCCACCGAAGTCCTCCTTGAACAACACAGTCTCATAAACACACTCTATCGGTTGTGTCATCCAATATTCATATGCACCCATACATGTTGAAGCCAAACGGTCAACACCACGTTGGTCCTTCGTCACAATTGTTTGTTCAAGCAAGAAACGAATGCTCGTGCCATCAGCCAACCGATCATTTTTCAGGGCCAATACTGGGGTGAAGCCTCGGCTATCATATGTGAGCCCATCATCCAATATATCATTGATATCCGAAACGGACGCAACCTTTAAGTCATTCTCCGAAAGGTCATCTGTGGATATGTTATTCCTAGTTTCAATATCTGAGCAATTAGCGACAAACGTTTTTGCACCATTGTTTGATAAGATATTACCCACCAAAGCTATATGCGTGGCAGACACGACGTTGATTAATGGGCATTCATCCGTAACAGTTGAGAAGAACGTGTTGTTGTACAAATCGCACGAACCACCCGTAACAGAGACTGCACCCGCTGAGACATTGAGGATATTCGAAATGCTGTTGTTAAAGAACGTCGAGTTCTTTATGACTGCATTTCCTGAACCAACACGGACAGCAGATCCATATCCACCAGATTTTATCACATTACTATCGAATGTACTGTTCTCAACAGTCATATCCGAACCAGAGAAATAGATACATGAGGAATTGTCGCACTCGATATTTCCCTTAAACAGGGAATTCTTCACCACCAACTCACCCGACGTACGTATCACGCTGTTGTCATAGCATGAGCTATTCCTTTCAAACACACAACTATCCACCTTAATGGACTTCCCTGATTGGATTGCCGTGACATTATTGTAGAATTTTGAATTTGTCACATTCAGACTACCGCCCACATGGATAGCACCGTATGTGTATCTATTCGAGTTCTGCATAGTCACACCGTAGATCGTCGTGTTCGATGACTCTGCGATATTAAACAGATTACCGACATTATCGGATTTGTTGGTGGAGAAGTCATCACGCACATCGTCACCAACTATGTCTCCCTCGAACAGAGTCGTGTATTGGGCAGGGTCACTAACAGCCCCTGTCACAGCATCCGCAGGATAACCGCCTCGGATGGTAACGTCATTAAAGATGGAATAGCACAAATCCGTTGTTTTGGCAGGCACGGACAAATCAGACCCGAACACAGGTTTGTATGTTCCCTCGGCGACATAGAACGTAGCCCCATCCGGAGCCAGAGGCAACCATTTGGCGAAATCGGTTCCGTCCATCGCATTCTCCCAACTAGATCCATCACCTGTTCCGTGACGCTCTGTTTTCACGTAGTAGTACTTCACCGAAGGATTGAGTGTAACGATAAGCGTATGCTTCACAACGCTGTCGCAACCATCTGAACCCTGCAGAACTTTGCAAATACCATCATAACGGCCCGCTTCATTGTAAGTGACACCGAGGAATTGTTCGCCAACCTGAATGATGTCTGGGTCATCAAGAACAGTGGTATCCGGCACACATGCGACACATGGCTTCACCAGAATTGGGATGATGTCAGATGCGGAATTACACTTGTTGAATACACCAGGAACACCTGCGGAAGAAATCACGCAACGATAATATGCGTTGTCTTTCGATTGAAGATTCTCGAAGTTCAAGGTCTTTCCTTCTGCCACCTTCTCCCAACCTTCCAGCTCATAGGTTCGTTCTGTGTTTTTATACCATGTGAAATTAACAGGTTCAACATATCCACCTACGTTATTATAGGATGCAGTAAGGGTATAATCCTCACCCTCACATATTGAATCCAAAGGCATATTTACATTCACCGCTGGCTTACACAAACGTATGGATATATCATCCAAAGCGAAATCACCGCCGTTGGATCCTGCACTAGAATGTACACTATAAACAACGGAATTCACACCCATTGGAACATCAAACGGCATTCCATACAGCTGCCACTCGTTATTTGTGTGGTCAATAACAAAATCTTCTTGACCCAAGATATTTCCCTCTGGATCTTTAAGGGTCAAAGAGACAGTGGCATCATTTGTTGAATTAACCGGATGTCCCCAGAATGAGAAGTATAGGTGAGTGTTCTCACACAAATCATTAACCTGGTAAACATAGAAGGTCGATTCCTTGTTATTCAAGTCAATCTGCATGAAATAACCTCTTGTCGTGTCACTCTCGAGCGTATGGTCACCAAATTCCGCATACCATCCCGTATAGATGTGTTCCGGATTAGGAGCGCCACTTCTCTTTATGGCTACTTTTCTGAGGCTGTAAGCATTATACCCAAGATCCCAAAGATGGCTGGAATAGTTCAAATTATTCACCGATTCAGGAAGTGCCTCCAACCTTCTTGGCGCATCACTGACATAGTTTCCGCCGAAGTCTTCCATGAACAGGATCGTACCTATTTCACAGTCACCATCAGTAATTTCATATGCACCCATGCAAGTCTGCTCCAAACGTTTCAGGCCACGCTGGTCTTCCGTCACGATTGTTTCCGTGAGTGGGAAGCGGATGCTGGTGCCGTCCGACAACTTATCCGTCTTCAGGGCCAAGGTATAGGTGAACCCGCCGTTATTTTTTATCTCTTTCGGAGTGAAGAGACCCGTACTCGGATCATATGTGCCATCGAAGAGCGTAGTGAGTATATCTTCGTTACGATCAGAAATTTCTTTCAACTCATCACAAGCAGCGGAAGAATTGAATACCGAGAAAATATTATCAGATTCAATATCTTTTATAGATTCACAATAGCCTAAATCATCTTGGAATCTCACACTTGGAAGAATATTGTATTTCAAGGAACTACTTGAAACCAAACTTCTGTTCAAATAAATCTCTTCAGGCGTATTGCCCAAGATTATATTTCCAAGCAATTTTATGTTCAAGCCAAGCAAATAGGTCAGTTTTTGCTCCGTGCTATTACCGACTATCGTATTATTGTATAACTGGATTTCATTTCCAGATTTATCTATCAAATATGAAGAAAGAGTGTTAGAAGCAATGGTATTATTCGCCATCACACAAGATTCACCCTGAACGTAAAACGCAGAAACGGCCTTGTTGCCCCATATCGCATTCTTCTCAATATGAACTGCAGGAGCAGAACCAACAAACGAAAGAAGATAATCGCTCGCTTCGTTCTCTGAAATATTACAATTCAGCAACGACGCATTGCCATCACTATAAGAATTAATCAACTTACCAGACTTGTTCCCATAGAATTCACTGTTCTGTATCTTCAATGTTCTACTTTCCGACACATAGAAATTAATCACGGATGAACTAGCCGCATCGTTCTTTTCGAACAAACAGCTATCGACAGATAAGCTTGAAGCACCGATGTTATTTATTGCAACACCTTTGTTTTGGATGAACTTAGAATTCTTAACGTCGAAATCCGTGCTCTTTCCAACCGTAAGAGATTCACCCGCAACCGAAACTCCTACGGACGAATAAACACCAACGACATTAAACAACGAAGAGGCGACATTTGACTCAAACACGGAATTCGTAACTTTGGTTTCATATCCGTTTATACTAAAGTTTCCACTGTTACCGACAGCATTGACTCTATCCATCAGGATGCTCTCCTTGCCTCCATTTTTACCATTGTAGACTGCCTCAAGTAAAGTGGAAGCATTGCCATCGAACAAGACGGAATCCAACACAACGCCCAACACACTCGGCAAATTCAATACCGTGGATGAATGTTTTTCGAACGAGGTGTTATAGACATGCAATACATCCGATTCCGAAGGCATCGTAATCGCCGTCGAGTTCTGTTTCAAGTGGCTATTCAACAAGTTAACCTCCTTGCCTGGATTTAGCATGCATATCGCGGTACCCGCATTCATCATATAGACACCGTCAAATTCCACCTTCTGGTTCTCTTGCGAATAAGAAACAAATAACGTAGAGGCGTCATCCTCCGCATTATTCATGCTGAGACTCACTGTTCCATTCTCTCCCGGGGTCTCCTCCAATGCATCATCGCCAAGGATATCCCCACTGAAGATGGTCTGGTACGAGTCAGGTTCGCTTTCGGCACCCGTTTCCGCATCCGCAGGATAACCACCACGAATAGTGACATCGCTGTTCACTCGATAGCACAGAGACTTCGTTTTAGCAGGCACGGTCAAGTCTGAGCCATAAACTGGCTTGTATGTGCCCTCCGCCACGTAGAATGTGGCTCCGTTCGGTGCCAAAGGCAAGCAAGTGGCGAAATCAGTTCCATCCATCGCATTCTCCCAGCTAGAACCGTCACCCGTACCATGGCGTTCAGTCTTAACATAATAGTTAAGCACTGAAGGATCTGGCATAACGATCAACGTGTGCATCACTACACTGTCACAATCCTCCTTGTCCTGAAGCGTTTCGAAAATGCTGTCGTGACGGCCCACATTGGTATATGCTTCGCCTAGGAACGTCTCGCCAACGAAGATAGTATCCAAACTAGTTGTAGTATCCGGAATACATTTCAACTCGTATGCGCCCATGCAGGTCATCGGCAAACGTTTCTGGCCCACCTCATCAACCGACACGACCGTATTCTCCAAAGGCAGACGGATTACTGTTCCATCACTCAGTTTGTCATTCTTGACCTTGACAACACAAGTGAGGTCCTTCTTGGAAGGTACGTTGTCCACAGGGATGAACATCTCATCTTCGAGGGATCCTTCCAGAACGCCCACCAAGTCTTTCGGCTCAACCATGAGGTCATGTTCGCCCTTCGGACATATTGTGCCTGTCTCGTCAGGCGAATAGGTGTATAGGTTGTAGTCGGAGACGATCGGAACGATCTCCCTGTTCTCGTCACTCGAGAATTTGAAGTTTGTGTTGAACACATTACCCTTCATGACTGTTTTGGCGAAGTTCGGCAACATGAGCAAGCTCATGACGCCCTTCCTGCCGGAAATGGTGTTGTTGTACAGATTGATTTCCACATCTCCGGGATCGCCCCAAGAATAATAATCGATCGACATTGGGTTGGTGGCGTCGTTTATTGTCGTGTTCTGGACTTGCAGCAATCCATTCTTTATGGTATAGGACAACGCATAGCCGGCGGAAGAGAACGAACATCCGTCAACAAAGGAGTAGGTATATGGTTGTGACCGATATGATTGGCCAACATTCGTGGACATGATCGAGTCGAAGCGACAGGAGGTCATGACCAATGAATCCACATTGGAGTAAATACCCGCATAGGTCTTTGAGAATACACAACTGTCCAAATACAATGCGGTTGTGATGTTATCCTTGACAGAATAGATGCTCAATGCGGCGCTACTTCCCCTGAACATCGGATAGTTGCCCTTCAAGGTCAAGCCATAGAAGTGGCAGGCTCCTGATTGTCTGAGGTCTAATCTCAGCAAATAGCTGGAGTTGTCTGACAAGCCGGTGACATTCCAAATGGAATATGATTCCGGAATGTGGGTGTACTCGTCATCCTCCTTCAAGTCCGCAGACAATATCGTCTCGTATTTCGTGGCGTCCGCCTTGTCACCGTCCTTGGCGTCCGCAGGGTAAGATCCGATTAGGTTAATCGGACGGTACGTATTATATGAAACGCTACTTGATGTCGAGATTTTTCCTGACCAATGGTCGAACATCGGGTGGTAGGTACCTGCCGCGATGTGGAACGTGGCGTTTGTTGGCGCAATGGAGAAGTAGCGGGCGAACGTGGTGTCGCCCATAGCATTGTCCCAGTCTCTACCGGAACCGTCTCCGTGCGAGCGGGTCTTCACATAATAGTCGACGTACGTAGGGAACTCGAACGCACCCACGCAGCTTGTCTCTTTCCTGACAAAACCTCTCTGGTCGAGGTCTACTGCACGGACTGAACTAGGGATGGAGATCACCTCACCTCCATCGAACGTGGATTGGAACACTGCCACGGTTTGCGTGTAACCTCCGTTGTCACGCAATGTAGGGCTGAAGAGATCGTCGTAGCCTATAAGTTCCTCCACATCCAAGATGAAAGGCACCTCAGCATTCTTCATAACCATATCATGCGCACCCTTGGCGGTCGTGAAGTCTGGCGAGAAGATGTTGTAGTCACTCGATGTGATTGTGGCGGAGCCCTCTACAGAAGACTTGCCGTTCGCCACGATGAGGTTTCCGAAGAGTTTCAGTTTGGACTGCTCGTCGACGAACGTGAAGACGGAGCCCGTATGTGTGGATTCCTGGTCGATGGTGTTGCTCGTTATCGTGTTGTTCGTCAGATTCAATTCTGAGCCCTTGGAAGCGAACACGGCACCCTCGCCAGCCTTGTTCTTCACGATGGTGTTGTTGGTGAAGATGGCGGTCGATTGGTCCATATAAGCCACGGCACCCTTCGATCCCGCGCCTCCGCAGAGCGTGTCGTGGGAGAAGTTCTCATGGATGGTGGAACTTTGGACATTCAGTTTCGTATTGGTCACGTTGAAGACCGAACCGACGCAGGAGAAGTTCTTCGAGAAGTCAGAATTGGTCACCGTGATGTCCGCATCCTTTGCGTAGATTGCGGAAGAAAGGTTCTGCGACACAACGCAACGGTCCATCGTCAGGGTGGCGCCATCCTTCAAGGAGATTGCACCATCCTCAGTGTTGTTCGTTCCCGAGAAGGTGATTCCGAAGAGTGTCACGTTCGGTTGTCCGATAATGCGGAGAAGTGACGGCTTATTGTCTTTGAACCCGCTAGCAGAAGGCAACACGTCATGCAGATAGAAGGACATATAATCGTCCGATTTTCCGTTGGCGGTCAGCAATGTCATGAATACCTCAGGAGAGGAAGGCGTGCCGACCGTTTTAACGGTGTCAGGGTAACCTCCGATGATGGTCACGTCCTTGTTAACGCAGTAGGTGAAACCATGGATTGGGTCCTCAACCTCGCAGCGGTAGGTACCTGCGGCCACATGGAATGTGTCGTTGTCGTAGGCGAGAGGCAGGTAAGTGGCGAAGTCTTTCGGAGACATGGCGTTGAGCCAGTCTGAACCGTCACCCGTACCGTCCACTTTGACGTAGTAACCACCGGTCCTTTTCTGAGGGCGCACAGCCAATACTAAGGTGACGATGCTATCGCAACCGCTCTCCATCTTGATGGTGTCGTTATAGGTGTGGACACCCACCTCAGCGGTCAGTGCCGACAAATCGTTTCCGTTGAGAGAATAAGGATCTCCGACGGCAACCGTATCATTCACCGTTTTCATTACGTCAGAGCATTTCAGCTCGTATGCGCCCATACAGGTTAAGTTCTGACGGGTCTCCCCTCTTTGGTCGGTGGTGACTATAGTCTCCGTAAGTGGGAAGCGGATGCTGGTGCCGTCAGGAAGACGGTCGGATTTAAGTGGCACGACCGGTGCGAAAGATTTTTCGTCATTCACCAGATCAGGTGTAAAGAGACCAATAGTAGGGTCGTAGGTGCCTTGGAAAAGTTCTGCAATATCAGCCTTGTAGTTTACGGCATCCGTCACTTCATTCACATATTTAGAATCTGAAATCAAATCTTCATAATATATGTCGGAAATAATGTTGTTTTTCGGATTGAAAAGGTAATATTGAGTTTCTCCTGGATTCGATTTATTATCTAATGAAACAAGTAAAGGTAAAATGTTATTACGTATACTGTTTTCGTAGGATGTATAGTGAAGCTGTTGAGATTCAAATTCCCTGTCGTATGTGTTACCATATACGATATTGCCTATAAATTTACTAAAATAACTATCAGATGGATCCTCAAAGCCATGGAAACTACCGAAAAACTCTTTTTTAGCCTTGTTACCCAAGATCGTGTTGTTATAATATAGGTTATCCGAATAATATCCTTCAAATATGGATTTTTCAGATTCATTATTTACTATGGTATTGTTTTTTACCGCTATATACGTGCCAGGATTATATCTCTCGGCGCATACAGTTGCGGATATAACGTTATCTAGCATATGGTTGTTCGAGAATGTGGAATTAGAGATATTTCCAGCAACAGCTACGAAATTTGTGATATCATATGCACTATTTCCCTCAATAAAACACTCATCAATATTCACACAGGTATGAGTCTCAGATAGAATGGAACCACCTTTGGTCACGTTCTCTTTTATTTCAGTTCTATAAATAATTGTTGTATCAATACGACGCATGTGTGTCTCGATAAGTGATTGTACAGAGTCTTTTTGAATTACATTTTCCGTAATAAAAGAGTTCTTTATGCTAAATATTGCAGGTTCAGTTGACGTATTTGCACTATTGTTGATGTTTATTAGCTGGTCGATCTTATTTCCTTCAATCTTACAACTATCAATAGAACATCCAGAAGTACAATATCGAACTAAATATTCACTTCGGTTATTTTCAATCGTGTCAGAATTTAGGGACAAGTGTGTATATGGGTAAATATAGAAAATATCTCCTTTTACCTGATTTTCAGAGAGATGCGAGTGATTCATTTCTATGCTATTACTTGATCTCACCAAATATGATCCCGTAGTATTGTTAGCGAAGATGCAATTATTATAATATATCGTTGTCTCCCCATTATATGTCTCTATAATAGAACTAGGGGCTTGGTTGTGAATAAATTTCGTGTTAATAACATTCACATTATAATTTGGAATTTCATAATTATTCCAAGTGCTAATCAGACTAGAATAAGCAACAATATTAGAGTCAAAAATAGAATTCCTGATATCCAAAGAACCATTTGTTTGTATGTAACCTACATTCCCAACAAAAGAAGAGGAGTCAATTGAGACACTAACCATATTATTTTCGGAATCCACACCATTCATGACACCGATTAAAAAATTAGCAGAGCTATTGCCTTCAAATGAAGAGTTTTTTACAGTGACATCTGAATGCCCAGAATAAACACCACCTGCATTTCCCTTAAAGGTAGAATGGTCGATATTTATTTCACCATCGTCAGCATAAGTTATGATAGCATTCGAGTAATTATTCTCGAAAGTGGAATTTTTAATGTTTAATATTGACTTATCACTGATTTCTGGCGTGACATTGTATGATCCGATACCATTATATGAGTGGATAACACTCACACCATCAAATGAAACTTCAATATCTTTTGTCTGTTTTATGAAGAATAACTCATAAACATTGTCGCCGTCATATTCATTGGAGATGTTAAATCCGCCATCTTCATTATCGGTTTTTAATACAACATCATTGCCAGCAATGTCACCGTCGAAAATAGTCAGATATTTCTTAGGTTCACTTGGCACATCTATTCCTGTCGCATCGTTCGGGTAGCCCCCTCGGATGGTGACGCTACTATTAATTATATAGCTTAAATTAGCTGTGTTGGTCGGTTCTTTTAGGTCAGAATCGTATACTGGCTTATACGTACCCTCCGCCACATAGAAGGTAGCCCCGTCCGGAGCCAACGGTAAGCATGCAGCGAAGTCAACGCTGTCCATTGCGTTATCCCAGCTAGATCCGTCACCCTTACCCCAACGTTTGGTCTTAACGTAGTATTCCTTTTTAGTAGGATCTGGCTTAACGATGAGCGTGTGCATCACCACATTATCGCAACCTGACTCACCGGAAATTGTCTCGAAGATACTGTCGTGGCGGCCAACGATGGTGTAGGTCTTATCGAGGAACTTCCCTCCTACAATGATGGTATCATTGGCGAGGGTTGTGTCTGGCTCACAAGCGATTTCATAAGCACCCATACAAGTAGGGTCAAGACGTTTCTCACCACGCTGGTCAGCGTCAACGATTGTCTTTGCGAGAGGGAAACGAATGCTGGTGCCATCCGACAAAACATCCACCTTCAAAGGAATAACAGGCAAGTCCCCGCTCCTATCCAAATTCGGTGAAAAGACATGAGTTGTCGAATTGTAGGTGCCATCAAAAATCGACTTCAGCACCGCCTCCTCATATTCGCCATAAGCATACGAGCAAGCTTTGCATTGCGTGGACTCATTCGTTCCCAAACTGAACGGACGAACAAAAATGTTCGTGCTGTTGTCTGGAGTCCACGTGGTATTATCCGCTCCTTCCGATTGACGATCAGTACGGATAATCGGCATCAAATTATATTGTATGTTTTTCTTCTCCGAGAACACCAAAGGTAAATTGTCATATCCTATACCCGACGCATTGGAGGTTCCGTTACCTAAGATGATATTACCATACATGTCAGTATATTCATCTGTGTTGTGAGAAGAGAGGATTTCTCTCGACACCTTGTTGCCGACAATTGTATTGTTATATAATTTTCTATTATCTCCTTGGATAATACGAGGGACAACATTACCCGCAAAAGTGTTATTGAAAAATTCAGCTCTTCCGCTTCCATAATTTATCAAGTAAGTTCCTGATGCGACATCATTATTGATAAATGAACAGTTATAATAAGTTCCGTTACCAGCTCCATCTATCAAAGATGACTCCATCGTATTGGATTCAAAAACAGAATTCTTGATGCGGAATTCTCCCTCAGGACTATAGTTGTTAAAGGTTCGGATTCCAGTATTCTTTACAAATGAGCAATTGTCAAAACTTGAAATACATGTCTGTAAGTCAAATAACGAATAAGGTATGTTATTGTTGTCAAAAGAACTATTTTTAACATCAATGGTGTCAGAAATAAAACGAATATAAAGTCCATTGTTTTCTGACGCCTTACAATTGTTCATGCCCACATTATATCCTCGTATTTCCACCACGAAATAGTCACTGTTGATAATTGTGTCCGACTCTAAGCGGAGATGAGCGAAAGGACCAGAAATCTCTGAATAACACAATTTAAATTCGTCACAACATCCATCAAAGGTTGTATTAGAAATCAGCACATCTTTTGTCTTACCAGTTTCTATGAGCACAGCTCTATTAACCTGATGGAACTTACAATTATCTATGATTAACGAATTGTTCGGCACGTACATATAAATGAAACCAGCTTTCTCAACAAGCGAATTCGTAAGTGTTATCTTTAAATCAAGTCCCACACCATAAATAGATGTACCTCCACCTCTCAGCACAACACCATCCATGTTGAAATAATTTCGTGTATCGGATTCATCCAAAGTGTATGTGAAAGAGGACATATCCAAACTCTTAACGGAAGGCTTCACTAGGAACAAAGATGAACAATCCTCCTCCTGATATAGCAACCGTTTACGTCCGACATTCCATTCGTCGTCTCCGATTTCATTGTCTTCCAAGAAATCACCACAAAAAATGGTCTTGTATTTGGAAGGATCACTCACTGCACCCGTTTTTGCATCAGCAGAGAAACCACCTTTGATAGAGACATCACTATTAACAGTAAAGACAGCTTCTCTACCTCTTGTGGATCTGTTATATTGGTCATACATTGGATAGTACTTTCCCTCCGCCACATAGAAGGTGACATCATCCCCGACACGTGGCAGCGCATAGGCGAACGACTGCGGACTCATAGCCTTTTCCCAAGAGGATCCATCACCCGTTCCATCCACCTTCACATAGTATGCAGTAAGAGTTAGGTCAATAACCGCATCACTTGTCGGAGAAGCAAGAGCCGACAAGCCAGAGGTGTTGAGTCCCCTATATGTGGCAGTAGCGGTAAACTGGAGCAAACCATTTCCAGCAAATTGTTCTTTCGGGAAAGAGACAGAGAAGGCTCCGTCTGCATCCGTATAGAAAGAATCCACAAATGTAACAGCGGTCTGTCCATACTGGGGAGTAGTAAACAATTCGATTTTCGCCACAGCAGCGGTATCCACCTGTCCCTGCAATGTGACGTTATTCGCGTTCATCTTGCAGGAAGTGATTTGAGGCGTAGGGTATTTATTTTCAAAGTCAATTGCGAAAATACTATTTGTATTCTTAAACGTATTGTTACTAATCAGATGTTTATACATACTCTGTGGTGATTCCACATAAATAGGGGAATACATGTTGCCGTTGAAGACGACATCCTGTACCTCTAATGAGCGTGGTGCAAAAGGCACATAATCTATACCATTTCCACGATTATATGCAATCTCACCTCCTAAGACAATCAAATTCATACCCTTATAAGTGATACCGCTCCCCTCATTATAAGAGATATAACACTTGTCCAATGTCAAAGTGGTTGGTCCAAAATTAAGACCGCCACTGCCATTAGGCATGGACTTTCCACTTGGAGTTACACCAAAATATGAATTGGATAAGGTGACAGTCGTACTCACAGACTCTTGATATAGTCCATACTCCCTATTGTTTCCAAAGTAATTATCTGAAAATTCATCGATACAGCCATACGCTCCATTAGACGTAACAAAGCCATTACCACCATTTCCAAATTCCGAACCCACATCAAAATACCTGTTGGTCCCCACATAATTTCCTTTAAAAACACCAAAGGCTTGTCGAGAATTGTCAATAATTCCATCCTTTCGGTTGCCGGAAATAACATTGTCGGTGAAATTCTCAAATCCTCCCTGCGTCAATACACCTACTCCATTTGGATTAGGCGTCCTTTCGTCTTTTGACAATCCCACAATGTTATTCGAGAATTTATCATACATATATTGAGTATAAACACCGATTGAATCATTCCCTGAGATGACGCAATCGGATATCTCATCACCTGCGTTTAGTGCATGAAGTCCTATGTGGTTATTTAAGATGCTCGTCTTTTTCATGACAGCAACTCCC
>JAGCGM010000005.1 GCA_017649635.1 Paludibacteraceae bacterium
GCTTGTTTTGTCTGCGATATAGAGAGTTTCTAAGAGTTAAATCTAATTTTGACTGAATATTTTTTTTAGTTGTCCGATAAATGCTTATTTTTGGACATGATTTAGTACCATAAAAAATATTGCGTATGAAAAGGTGTTTTTTGGCAATAATCGTTTTGCTCGTCTCTTCTCTTACTGCTTCGCTCTGCGCACAGAAGAAGGTGAACGGAAAGGTGTTGACTGAGGTTAAGGAATGGCGCATGGAGAATGGTAAGAAGAAGATCGACCACGTCACGAAATATGACGCCCAGGGCAATAAAACCGAAGAGATCGAGTATACCAAGGTGGGGGACCAGAAGTCCCGCACAGTTTATAAATACAATGAAAAGGGAAAGTGCATCGAGGAACAACACTTCGACGAGTACAACAAGTTGGAGAAGACCGTGCAGTATCAGTACAACGAGTTCGGCAAAAAGCAGTCCGCACGTGCTCTCTTCCCTAATGGTAAACTGAAATCGGAAAAAGTGTACGAATACATCACGGAATAGGCTAAGATGGGAGACGTCGTCGATATCATAGAGGAGAAAGTGGTTGCGCCGGTTGTTGCCGCACAAGGTGGGACGGACGGTATCTTGATGTCTGGAAAGGGGGGCATCGTCGAATCCATCGACGCTAAACTCTCTGCGCTTGACCCTATCACGCTGGAGGAGATGAGCGGTATCCGCCTGATGAACAGGATTGATACCAAGTTCCTCGTGAACGTACGTAACCTGCCTACTTTGCTGGAAATGGCGAAGCAGGATTACTATGTTCAACGGATCGGTGACCTCCGCAAGGCGTTTTACCGCACGCTCTACTACGATACTCCTGAGGCTACGATGTATGTCGTCCACCAAGACGGTAAATTAAATCGTCAGAAAATCCGTGTGCGCGAGTATGTGGAGTCCAATCTGATGTTCCTTGAGGTTAAAAAGAAGAACAACAAGGGTAGAACTTCCAAAAAACGTATTACGATCACTGACGAGAACGTGCTGCATAACGAGGAGGCCATCGCTTTCCTCGACGAGAAGTCCAAGTTCAAGATGAACGAGATAGACTTCCGCCTGCGGAACAGTTTCTTCCGCATCACGTTGGTGAACAAGGAGAAGTCGGAGCGTTTGACAATCGACTTCAACATCAATTTCGAGAATTGTGTCACTGGGGTGAAGAACACGATCCCTAAGCTCTGCATCGTCGAGGTGAAGCAGGACGGCAACGCCCATTCCCACTTCAAGGATTACCTCGCTTCCCTGCGCATCAAGAAACGTAGCATCAGCAAGTATTGCTTGGGCATGGTGCTTACCGACCCTTCCCTGAAATACAATCGGTTCAAGGAGAAGATCAGGTACATAAACAAGCTGTAGCTTAGGTCCGATTATACTTTTTAGAAAATAAAATATTTAATTATACAATTATGAATTTATTGAATATCACTGATTTGGCGGTTTTCGGTATACCTATCGTGAATCCGGAAGGTTTCTTTGAGTTGCTTCTTCGTTTCGGACTTAATGTCTTTGTCACTTCGTTGATTATCGTGTGGCTCTATTATGGCAAGTCCAAAAGACGTGATTATGTCTTCACTTTCACGTTGATCAGCACGACGGTCTTCTTGTTGATTTTCCTCTTGGGAAGCGAGAAACTGCAGATCGGTTTGGCGTTGGGTCTTTTCGCCATCTTCGGTATCATCCGTTATCGTACGGACACAGTGCCTATCCGTGAGATGACTTACCTCTTCCTCATCATTGGCCTCTCTGTCATCAATGCATTGGCGGTCAGTGTAAGTTATCTGGAATTGTTCGCCACCAACGCTCTCTTTGTCTTCATGACATGGTTGATGGAGAAGACGCGTATCGTCTCGAAGAGTTCCTGCAAGCTGATTAAGTACGAAAAGATTGATTTGATCACTCCTGATAAGTACGACGAGATGGTAGCTGACATCAAACAACGTACAGGTCTGAATATTACAAAGTGTGAGGTCGGTTATATCGATTTCTTGAAGGATACTGCCTTGGTGAAGGTTTATTATGAGTCCAACTCTCAGGAGATCAATACGATAGACCAAATAACAAGGGCAAAGGATTTTAATGGATAAGTTATCTTTCGCAAATCTTAGGCTACATTTACTGGTCTTGCTTGTCACTTCCTTTGGCTGCTCCAGCATCGCTTGGGCGGGGGGTGACGAGCAGGACTTTGCCACATCTGTGAGTTTCTCTGTCTCGAAGCGTTTCTTCAAACGTTTGAATGTGGGGCTCTCCGAATCGGTCTCGATGCGCAATAACTCCACCGAGCTGGATAAGTTCTACACGAAGGCGGATGTCTCCTACAATGTGGTAAAAGGCCTTTTGCGTGTCGGTGCGGACTATTACCTTATCGGTGCGGCGAATAAGAAGGATGATATCTATCTGAATCACCGCTATGCGGGCTATTTGCGTGTGAAGAAGGATGTGGGTCGCCTCTCCTTCGGACTGAAATCCAAATACCAAATCACCTATCGTCCGGAAAAACAGCAACACAAGCAGTACAAGGACGTGTGGAGAAATAAATTGTACGTGTCGACGAAGATTCCTAAGACTCACCTCTACCCGTGCGTTGGTGTGGAATCCTTTATCCGCACGAACAGCTATAAAGGCACATGCCTGACAAAAATGAGGTATGAGGGTGGCGCAAAATATAATTTCAACAAGCATAATTCCCTGAAGGCGCTCTTCCGTTACGATGACGGCATGAATGTCTCCCGTCCGAAGGATGTCTTTAGCGTGGCGCTCTCGTATAGCATAACTTTATGATATGGGTTTGAGTGGAGGAAATAACGTACCGGTTGTGAGTAGACGGAGGTTGCTGAAAGCTGGCGTTTGGTTCGCTTTCTTCAATGCCGTCTTTGTTTTTCTTATATCGCTGAAGTATTTCGTGCAGATCCCTGACGTGATATGGAGCGGTCATACGCTCTATCTGCTCGCGTATATCCTGACTCATTTCGTGTTCATATCTTTCCTCCCTATTTTCTTCATTTACCTTCCCGTCACGATCCTTGCCCGTAGCAATCGGGTCAGCCTAATTTGCGCTTCGCTCGTGGCGACGATTTTCCTGATTATCTTAGCGTTGGACGCGTACATCTTCTCGCTCTATCGCTTCCATATCAATTCGTATGTCTTGGAACAGGTGTTCGCCCCAGGAGCGACGCAGGTTTTCGAGTTCACGGTTGCCCAATATTTCATGGTGGGGGGTGCCCTGATCTTTTTGTTTGCGGTGGAGGTCTTGCTGTTCAAGTTGGCTTTTCGCCTGGCGAACAAGATACCTAACGCAGTCATCTACACGTTGATCGTTGTCTTCGGTCTGATGATCTGCTTCGTTCAGTGCAGGCATGCCGTGGCGTATGCCAAGAACGATCGGCAACTGATCCTCTTGGACCGCTATTTCCCCGCTTGTGTCTCGCTTGATGCGAACTCGTTGCTCTCCGCGCTCGGTAGTGAGGTGGAGCCTACCACTGTCGCTACGGACTATAGGGGTAAGGAGTATCGATATCCGCAGGCTCCTTTGACGGATACGCTGTCGGGCAAGAATCTGATCGTCATCGCGTTCGACGCTTGGCGCGCCTCGACGATGGATTCGCTCTGCTCGCCTAATATCTACGAATTCTCGAAACGCTCCTCCCGATTCCTCCGCCATTACAGCGGTAGCAATGGAACGAGGACGGGCGTCTTCTCCATGTTCTATGGCTTGCCAGGGGTCTATTGGAAGGACTTCTGCGCACAGTCCATTCCTCCTGTCCTCTTCACCACGATGCAGGAGAAAGGTTACGATGTTCGACTCTTCCCGAGCGCTTCCATGCTCAATCCTCCGCTGGACAAGTGCGTCTTCTCGATGTTCCCGGACCAGTGTGGTTCGGCGCCGGGCCTGAACGCTTGGCAGCGTGACGTGAACGTGGCGCAGGCTTTCCTGCAGTACCTGAATAGTAGGGGAGGGGACAATAACACTCCATTCTTCTCCTTCCTCTTCTTCGATTCGCTGCACAGCATGATCAAACCGGAGGATTACACAGGTCCGTTCCAGCCTTCCTGGGATTGCGCGCACTACGAGCGCCTCGGCAAGGATGTGGACCCGACGGAGTTCCTGAACCTCTACAAAAACATGGTCTATTATCTGGACTCTCTGGTGGGCGATGTCCTGAAGACGGTTGAGGCGAAGGGATTGCTCGACAATACGGTCATCGTATTCACGGGCGACCATTCACAGGAGTTCGACGATTGCCACCACGCCTTCTGGGGCCACAACGGCAACTATTCCGCAGCTCAGATGCAGGTGCCTATGGTTTACTTCAACGGCAAGGATACTATCGTTTCTGACAGATGGACGGCCCACTACGATCTGGTGCCTACCTTGATGCAGGATGTCTTTGGCACGACGAACAACAGTTCAGACTACTCCATCGGACAATCTCTCTTCGATTCGACCGCCCATCGCGATTTCTTGCTGGTGGACAGCTATATCGGGGTGGGGATGATCGACAGTGTCGGTAACATCACGAACGTCTATTACGATGGCGATTATTCCATCACCGACCGTGACTTGGACGACCAGTTCGATGTGCCTTTCGACCGTGCGCTCTTCGATCGTGCGGAGAGGCAAATCAAACAGTTTTGGAAGTGACAAGTCTTATAGGGCATGAGGCCTCAGGTCTCATTTTTTTAGACAATGGGCTTTTTTGTCACTGTCCTCTATTTTTAATTTTTAATTTTTAATTCTTAATTCTTAACTCCAAAATCACTTGTTTTTCTCCCAAAAATTCGTTTTTTTTGTGTCCGCAAATTGTGTTTTA
The DNA here is from genome assembly GCA_017649635.1 of Paludibacteraceae bacterium. GTDB lineage: Bacteria > Bacteroidota > Bacteroidia > Bacteroidales > Paludibacteraceae > UBA1181. The sequence goes on from JAGCGM010000005.1 coordinate 4,835, forward strand.
TTTTATTATAACAATAATTAACAGATTATGATTTACACAAAAGAAGTGGAACAGATGTGTTCTGTTGCCAAGGGTCCTAACCATGGACCAGCTCCTATCCCTGAGGAAGGGAAATGGATTCAAGCGAAGGAGATCAAGGACATTTCAGGTTTGACCCATGGTATCGGTTGGTGCGCTCCTCAGCAGGGTGCGTGCAAATTGACTTTGAACGTGAAGAAGGGTGTTATCGAGGAGTGCTTGGTGGAGACCATCGGTTGCTCTGGTATGACTCACTCTGCCGCAATGGCATCAGAAATTCTCCCAGGCAAGACTTTGTTGGAAGCGTTGAACACTGACTTGGTATGCGACGCTATCAATACCGCTATGCGTGAGTTATTCCTCCAAATCGTTTACGGTCGTACGCAGTCTGCCTTCTCTGAGGGTGGTTTGGCAATCGGCGCAGGTTTGGAAGACCTCGGCAAGGGCTTGATCGGTCAGATGGGTACGCTCTACGGTACGAAGGCTAAGGGTACTCGTTACCTCCAGTTGACCGAGGGTTACATCACTAAGATGTTCTTGGACAAGGACAACCAAGTGTGCGGATACGAGTTCGTTCACATGGGCAAGTTCATGGACGCTGTGAAGAAGGGTGTTCCTGCCGACGAGGCTCTCAAGAGCGTGACTGGCACGTACGGACGTACCAAGAAGGAAGAGGGTGCTGTAAAATCCATCGACCCACGTAAAGAATAATTAAGAATTTTGAATTAAGAATTTTTAATTAGTTTCTGTAACATAAATTTTTTATAACATTTTGAATTAGGAGTTATTCGGGTGACGCTGAAGTCAAATAACGTTGTTTTAGATAAAAGTTTTGCCTTCTCGATAAGGATTGTCAATATGTATAGACATTTGACATCTGTGGCGGACAATAAGGAGTTTATCCTTTCTAAACAAGTTTTGAGGAGTGGAACCAGTATTGGCGCCAATATCCGGGAGTCTAGAAGGGCTCAAAGCCCGAAAGATTTCGTCAATAAATTGTATATCGCTTTAAAGGAGGCTGATGAAACATCTTATTGGTTGGAGTTGCTGAATAAGACGGGATATCTTCCCGATGATGTTTTCGAGAGTATATTCTTCGATTGTGAGGAATTGGTAAAACTCTTGACAACCATTATTAAGACAACTCAAAAGAAATATGGTGAGGTAGACGAATAATTCAAAATTCAAAATTATCATGATAAGAGAAGTTAAATTTGAATCACAAGATCGCCGTATCAAGCAAATCAACGACTGCTTGAAGGCTCACGGTATCAAGTCCATCGAGGAAGCAAATAAGATTTGCGACGCTGCAGGTTTGGATCCATATAAGACTTGCGAGGACACTCAGAAAATCTGTTTCGAAAACGCTAAATGGGCTTACGTGGTAGGTACTGCCATCGCCCTGAAGGAAAAGGCAAAGAACGCTGTCGAGGCTGCCAAATACATCGGCGAGGGTCTCCAGTCTTTTTGTATCCCTGGTTCTGTGGCTGACGACCGTAAGGTGGGTTTGGGTCACGGTAACTTGGCTGCCCGTCTGCTCTCCCCAGACTCTAAGTGTTTCGCTTTCTTGGCAGGCCACGAGTCCTTCGCGGCGGCTGAGGGTGCCATCAAGATCGCTACCATGGCTAACAAATCAAGACCGGCTAACAAGCCTCTCCGTTGCATCTTGAACGGGTTGGGTAAGGACGCCGCTATGATCATCTCCCGTATCAACGGTTTCACTTACGTGCAGACTAAGTTCGACTACTTCACTGGTAAGCTGAAGGTGGTGAAGAAGATCGCTTACTCTGACGGTCCTCGCGCCGCTGTGAACTGCTACGGTGCTGACGATGTTCGTGAGGGCGTTGCCATCATGTGGAAGGAGAACGTGGACGTTTCCATCACTGGTAACTCTACGAACCCTACTCGTTTCCAACACCCAGTTGCCGGTACTTATAAGAAGGAGCGCGTGCTCGCTGGCAAGCCTTACTTCTCAGTGGCTTCCGGTGGTGGAACAGGCCGTACTTTGCACCCAGATAACATGGCTGCAGGTCCTGCTTCTTACGGTATGACGGATACGTTGGGCCGTATGCACTCTGA
>JAGCGM010000235.1 GCA_017649635.1 Paludibacteraceae bacterium
GTCCGCCTTGACCATCATGTCCACCCGGTTGAACTTGTCGTCGAGCGTCTGCTGGTTGCTCTCGCTCTCCAACACCTCCACGATCTCCACCTTCCTGCCCAGCAGCACGGTGAAGAGACCCTCGAGGATGCCGAAGTTGGCCTTGTCGCGCAACAGCCGCTTGATCGCCCAGTCGAAACGTATGTAGTCGGTGTCTCTCATCTTTTGAAACGTTTTATCGTTTTATCACCGCAAAGGTAATTGTTTTTCTGTAAGTTCCAAAGAAATCGTGAATATTTTGCGATAATAATACACAATAAATATAAAACGTATGTGATTCCTCATACGGAAAGGTCGCATGGCGTATTATGCGCGAAACCTTACGGGTCCTTGCCTTTGAGAATGCTCCCAAGGTGTGAGAATGGCGGTTTCTGAATTATTTTCGGTCGCCATTCTCACTTTTTCGGTGAATATGTTGCCGTACTAGAAACAAATTAGTAATTTTGAAACGATTTCGCAAAATCGTTTATTTGTAGCATGTTGTTTAAGGATGTTTATGGGCAAAGTGCCATCAAGCAAAGGCTGATTAGGGAGGTGACGGAGGGCCGTTTGCCTCATGCAGTGTTGCTTTGCGGACCGGAAGGCACGGGGAAACTGGGGCTTGCCTTGGCTTTGGCCCAATATCTTTGCTGTGAGGATCGGAAGGGGGATGAGCCGTGTGGTTGCTGCAATTCGTGCCGTATGTCCGCCAAATTGGTGCATCCGGACCAGCATTTCGTCTTCCCCATCTACAAGGAGAAATCCGCGGATACGACAACGTGCGAGAATTTCTTGCCGCAGTGGCGCAACCGTTTGCTTCACTCCCCGTATTTCAGCTATGACCAATGGAACGAGGACTTGAAGTCGGATAATAAGCAGTCCATCATCTATGCCAGCGAGAGCGAGGCGATCATACGCAAGTTCAATACGAAACCGTATGAGGCGGATTGCAAGGTGATGATCATATGGCTTCCGGAGAAGATGAACGAGGTGTGCGCCAACAAACTGTTGAAGATACTGGAGGAGCCGCCGGAGAGATCCTACTTCATCTTGGTGAGCGAAAGCCCGGAGACGCTGCTCTCCACCATCATCTCCCGTACGCAGCGGATCTTCGTCCCGCCGTTGGATGAAACGGACATGAGGGAAGCCCTCTCCCGTCGGTTTGGGCTATCAGGCACTGCGCTCGAGGACGTGGCGCATGTGGCGAAGGGCAATCTAGTGGCGGCGGAAAGGATTGTCGAGACCGCTGACGACGCGAAGGAGTACTTCGACTTGTTCGTCTCCCTGATGCGTATCTCCTATATGGGTGACGCACGGAAGATGAAGACGTGGATGGAGTCGGCCAATGCGTTGGGGCGTAAACGGCAGCTCTCGTTCCTCGCATACGTGCAAAACATGGTGCGCGAAAATTTTATTTATAATATTCATAATAAGGATATCAGCTATATGACGACCGAGGAGGCGGCTTTCGCCCAGAAGTTCGCCCCGTACGTGAACGAGTTGAATATAGCGCAATTCCTATCCGAACTGGACCTGGCTCAGCAACACATCGGACAGAATGTGCAGGCTAAAATCGTCTTTTTTGACCTTGCCATGAAGGTGGCGGTTCTGCTGAGACGGGTGAAAATGTAGAAAATTTTATTTTTATGAGCGTATTTAACGGCTGTCAACTGAACAGAAAGGGTTGCAGCAAAAAAACAGATCAGAAGTTAGACACATACGATTGGTTGTGCGATATACCGGAGTCGGTGAATGCCACGGACTTGGTGGAGGTCACCTTCAAGAACACGAGGAAGGGGTATTTCCGCAATACGAATGGCCTTGCGCTGGAGAAGGGCGACGTGGTGGCGGTTGAGGCTACTCCGGGCCACGACATCGGAACGGTCTCCATGACGGGACAGCTGGTGTTGGCCCAAATGAAGAAGTATCATGTGGATCAGTCCCGTACGGAGATTAAACGTATTTACAGAAAGGCCCGTCCGAACGACCTGGAGAAGTTCGAGGAGGCGAAGGCTAGGGAGCACGACACGATGTTGCGTGCCCGGAAAATTGCGGAGAACCTGAAACTGAACATGAAGATCGGTGATGTGGAGTACCAAGGGGATGGTAACAAGGCCATCTTTTACTATATCGCTGATGAGCGTGTGGATTTCCGTGAGCTTATCAAGGTGCTGGCGGATTCCTTCCATGTGCGCATCGAGATGAAACAGATCGGTGCCAGACAGGAGGCCGGCAGGATCGGTGGTATCGGTCCGTGCGGCAGACCGTTGTGCTGCTCTTCGTGGTTGACGAAGTTCAGTTCCGTGGCCACGAGCTCGGCGCGTTACCAGGAGATCTCCTTGAACCCGCAGAAGCTGGCGGGCCAGTGCGCTAAACTGAAGTGTTGCCTGAACTACGAGGTGGACGCTTACGTGGAGGCGCAAAAGGACATTCCGCCTCGCAACATTCCGTTGGAGACGAAGGATGCCACCTTCTATCACTTCAAGACGGATGTGTTCGGACGTATCATGCAATATTCGTCCGCCCCTAACATGGCCTCCAATGTGGTCTCCATCCCTGTGGATAGGGTGAAGGAGATCATGGCGCTGAACAAGCAGGGCATCAAGGTGGATTCCTTGCTGGAGGAGACGGAAGACGGTAAGCCAATCGATTACGAGAATGTGGTCGGACAGGATAGCCTGACCCGTTTCGATAAGAAAAAGAAGAAGAAAAAGAAGAACAAGGGCAATGGCTCCGCCGCGGCTCAGGCTACAGCTGCCTCCGACAATGCGGAGGGCGCATCCTCTTCTCCTGCCAACGAGGGGGGCAACGAAGCTCCGCAGGACGCAGGCAATGCGGAGGTGAAGGCTGACAATGGTGGCCAAAACAATGCGAAGAACAACGGGTCCCAGCGTGGTGACAAACGTCAGAACCGTGACCGCAACAACAGACGCCCGCAGCAACAGAAGCAACAGCCTTCTCCGTTGGACGGTGAGGCGGCTCCGGCCCGTAACGAAGAGGGAGGGGCAGGCGACAGCGAAGGCAAGAACAATGGACAACCGTCCAATCAGAACGGCAATCCGAACCGCAACCGCAACAACCGCCGCAACCGCAACAACCAGCGGAGGCAGAATGGTGGCAACGGCGGAGGCAATGCGGGAGAAAACAACCAATCGTCTAACAATGTAAATGAATAGGACGATGAAGGGTAATAGAATATTGGCATGTCTGTTCGGCCTGGTGGCCCTTGCGACCTCCTTGTCGAGCTGTAAGGACGATGCCTTTTACCAAGCGTCGAGGATGATTCCTAACGAGGGGTGGTGTAAGGGTGACGTGGTGTCGTTCGACTTCGATATGGTTGACACGGCTAGCACATATAATGTGTTGGTGGATATTCGCAACAATAACGATTATCCGTTCCAGAACTTCTGGCTCTTCATCCACACGGTGATGCCGGATTCGACGGAGTTCTCCGACACCCTGAACTGTGTGTTGGCGGATAATTACGGAAAGTGGATTGGAAAGGCCTCCGGCTCCATGTATCATGTGCCTGTCGCCTTCCGCTTGGATACGAAGTTTCCCCAGACGGGCAGGTACCATTTCGACCTGATACAGGGAATGCGCATGGATGTGTTGCCGGGTATTACGGAAATTGGAGTGAGGGTGTTGAAGGATGGGAAAGAATAAGCTGGCGAAATTTGGGGAGATGGAGTCTTTCCCCCATGTGTTCCAATACACCTTTTCGGCTCTGAAGGCGACGGGTGAGACCTTCCCCATGAAGGGGAAGTGGAGCGAGTTCTTCGGCAACGGGAACCCTATTGTGCTGGAGCTGGGATGCGGACGCGGAGAGTATACCGTGGCATTGGCGGAGCTCTTCCCCGAAAAGAATTTCATAGGCGTGGACATCAAGGGCGCGCGTATGTGGGCGGGTGCGAAGGAGTCTTTCCAGAAGGGAATGAAGAATGTGGCCTTCATCCGCACGAACATCGAGATCATTGACGCTTTCTTCGCCCCGGATGAGGTCGCTGAATCTGGCTCACCTTCCCGGACCCGCAGATGAAGAAGGTGCGCAAACGCCTCACCTCAACCCGCTTCATGGACTTGTACCAGAAGTTTGTGGTGGATGGTGGTCTGATCCATCTGAAGACGGACAGCAACTTCCTCTACCAGTACACCTGCGAGATGGTGAAGGCGAACCACTACAAGGTGGAGTTCCAGAATGACGACCTATACCATTCGGACTTCTCGGATGACAGGATTTTGTCCATCAAGACCTTCTACGAGCAGCAGTGGATAGAGCGGGGATTGACCATCAAGCACATCCGTTTCGTGCTGGACAAGCGTGAAACCTTTGTCGAGCCGGATGTGGAGATCGAATATGATAATTACAGAAGTTATAATAGAACCAGACGTGGTATGGAAAAAAGCAATGAGGAAGGTGCGTTGAGCTTCGACTCGGCGCAGAACTTGGTTAAGAAATCGTTGAAGGCGTTGGATTGGGACATCAACCCGCACGGACTGTATGACCCTATCGCCTATGTTCTGTCATTGGGCGGCAAACGTATCCGCCCTACGTGCGCTTTGTTGGCTTGCCGGATGTTCTCCGATGATTATGCGAAGGCGCTGAACCCTGCGCTTGCGTTGGAGGTCTTCCATAACTTCACGCTCTTGCATGACGATATCATGGACAAGGCGGACATGAGGCGCGGGCAGCCGACTGTCCATGTGAAATGGAACGATAACACGGCCATCTTGTCCGGCGACGCTATGCTGATCAAGGCCTACCAGTTGTTGGCTAAGTGTGAACCGAATGTTTACCCTGCCATCTCTGCCATCTTCTCCCAGACGGCGGTGGAGGTTTGCGAGGGACAACAATACGATATGGATTTCGAGTCGAGGAACGATGTCTCCGTCGACGAATACATGGAGATGATCCGCCTGAAGACGGCTGTCCTATTGGCTGCCAGCCTACAAATCGGCGCCATCTGCGGAGGTGCTAAGGCGGAAGACGCCAAGGCGTTGTACGAGTATGGCATCGGCATCGGTCTTGCCTTCCAGTTGAAGGATGACCTCTTGGATGTCTGGGGCGACGTGAAGAAGTTCGGTAAGAAGATCGGAGGAGACATCTGTTGCAATAAGAAGACCTTCCTCCTCATCAACGCATACGCTAAGGCGAACGCGGAGGAGAAGAAGGAACTGGACCGCTGGTTGTTGGCGGAGACCACCGACCGTGACGCAAAAGTCTCCGCAGTGACTCGCTTGTACGAGCGCCTCGGCATCAAAACGTTGGCGGAACAGACTATCCGTGAATACTACGACCGTGCCATTGAGGCGTTGGACAAGGTGGGTGTTGAGAAGGAACGGAAAGAGGTGTTGTATCAGTTGGCTTATGATTTAATGTATAGGGAAGACTAATCGTTACTGTCATGCCGTATAGAAGATTACCAAACACGAACCAGGCAAGGTTGCGCTCCATCCAACAGGCTGTGAGCAAGGGCGAAATGGCTAATCTATATGACCTCGCCTATTCCTACAAGTTGTTCGAGGATGCGAAGGCTTTCCTCGTGAGGTACCAGCGTGCCATCAATGAGAATAAACAATGCTCCGAGAAACAGTTCTCCACGAGCGTCGAGTTCCAGGAGTCCGCAAAGAATGCCCGTATGTATATCTCCCACTTCATCAAGGTGTTGAACATGTGCGTGCAACGTCATGAGATTCGTGCCGAATACAAGGAGTTCTACGGACTGAAGCCTGATAGCAATGTCACCCCGGACCTCTCGTCGGACGATAGTCTGTATGAGTGGGGCAAGAAGATCATCGAAGGCGAACAGCGTCGGCTCAGTATGGGCGGAACGCCTATCTACAATCCCGCCATCGCCAAGGTTCGGGTGCATTATGACATCTTCGCGGATGGGTATGGTAACCAGAAGGTGTTGCAGAATAATACGGTGCGGACGAGCGAGAACATCGTCCAACTTAATAAATACGCCGACGAACTGATTCTGCAGATCTGGGATGAGGTGGAGGCGACTTTTGCGGATCAGCAACCTGCCACGAAACTGGAGAAGTGCAAGGAGTATGGTCTGATCTATTATTTTAGAAAAGGTGAAAAGGAAGTATGAAGGTAACGCTCTTCTTGTCATACCGCTCTTCCTACGGGGAGGAATTGTTCGTCTCGGGCAATATCGAGGAGTTGCGCGACGGGGACGGTGCGCCCCTGCCGATGTCATTCCATGGGTATGGCTGGACAACCGTTATCTATACCTCTTCCCTTGAGTTCGACTACCATTTCTTGGTGAAGAAAGATGGACAAATCATTTCCCAAGAAGATTCCCTTTCCCACCATTTCGGAGGCTACGACAAGAAGTTTCAGAACGTCCTCGTATACGATTATTACGGTCCTCGCCCAAAATTCTCCCGCATGATCCTCTCGTCCGCCTTCTCCAAGGCGGTGAAGAGACAAAAGGAGACCCGGAAGATGCGGGGGAAGTGCAATGTGCCTATTATCTTTAACACGGCGACCGACTGTGTGAACTTCAACCAGCGGCTGGCCATCTCCGGCAGTGACGTTTCCCTCGGGAAATGGACGGAAAGCAATGCGAAGGTTATGAACGGGTCCGCTTACCCTAATTTTACGTTGACCCTCGACGCTAATAAACTGAATTTTCCACTTGAATATAAATATGTAATCTATGACCCTGCGAATGAGCAGGTTATATCATGGGAGAACGGTTGGAACCGTCTCTTGAATATTGAATTCGCCCTCTCCACCGATCTGATCGTGGTGAACGACAAGGAGCCTCAATTCGACCTCCCGGCGTTCAGAGGGGCGGGTACGGCGGTGCCGGTCTTCTCGTTGCGCTCTGGCAACAGCTTCGGCTGCGGGGAGTTCCTCGACCTGAAACCGTTGGCGGATTGGGTGGCCAAGACGGGCCAACGCATCATCCAGACCTTGCCTGTCAACGATACCTCCGTGCATGGAACGTGGCGGGACTCTTACCCCTACAGCGCCATATCCGTTTTCGCGTTGCATCCGATGTACCTGAACATCGAACGGGTGGGAGAGTTGAAGGACCGGAAGAAATATCTTGCCCAAAAGACTAAACTGGAGAAGGAACGTTTCGTCGATTACGAGGCGGTCATCTCCCTGAAGTGGGGCTACATCAAGGATTTGTACAAAAAATATGCGGCTGAGACCTTCGCCACGAAGGAGTATGGCGACTTCTACGCGAAGAACCGTTTCTGGTTGGAAACCTATGCGGTCTTTTGCTTCCTCCGCGATAAATATCATACCTCCGACTTCTCCCAATGGGGCGAGGAGAGTGTTTGGAAGAAGAGTAGGATAGAACATTTATGTTCTCCGAAATCGCCTGAATATAAAAGCGTTGCGTTGCATTTCTTCGTGCAATACCATTTGTATAAACAGCTGCGTGAGGCGGTGGAATACGCCCATGGTCTTGGCGTGGCGATCAAGGGGGATATCCCTATCGGTGTGAATGCCTGCAGTGCGGACGTGTGGGAGCATCCCGCTTTGTTCGATCGTACGGGCAGTGCGGGCGCACCTCCTGATTATTTCTCCCAAACGGGACAGATCTGGGGCTTCCCGATCTATAACTGGGACGAGATGGCGAAGGATGGTTATGCCTGGTGGCGCAACCGTTTCCAGTGCATGTCCCGTTACTTCGACGCTTACCGTATCGACCATATTCTAGGCTTCTTCCGCATCTTCAGGGTGCCTTCCGATGCTCAGATGGGGCTCTTGGGACAGTTCGACCCGGCTCTTCCGCTTTCGGTGGACGAGATTCGTGGGTTCGGCATTTCCCTGCCGGAAGAGGAGTTGTGCAAGCCTCATATCAACGAGTGGATGTTGGACGAACTCTTCGGCGACCAGAAGGAGGCTGTGAAGAAGGATTACCTCCGCCAGACGGGCGACGATTCCTATGAGCTGAAGCCTCAGGTCTCCACCCAGGCGAAGATTGTCTCTTGGTTCGAGTCGCATGGTTTCAAGGACAAGGAGCGGATCAAGACGGGCTTGCTCTACCTTGTGTGTCAGGTCTATTTCGTCGAGGATTGCCACCGGAAGGGGCTCTATCATCCGCGCATTTCTATAGAGAAGAGCTTGGCTTATCGTGCCGCCGATGATGGTCTGAAGCAGGCGTTGAAGAATATCTACGAATACTTCTACTACCATCGCCATGAGGATTTCTGGCGGGATGGGGCGGTCAAGAAGTTAGGCTCATTGATCCGTAGCACGGATATGATGGTTTGTGGTGAGGATCTGGGCATGGTGCCAGGCTGTGTTCCTTCCGTCATGCGTGACTTGGAGATACTGAGTCTGGAGATCCAGCGTATGCCGAAGGAGATGTACGTGGAGTTCGGTTCGCTCGAAAGGATCCCTCGCATGTCTGTTTGCACCACTTCCACCCATGACATGAGCACGATGCGCCAATGGTGGGAGGAGGATGCCTCGGTGACGCAACGTTATTTCAACAATGAGTTGAAGCAGTATGGCGACGCCCCTAAGACGTGTGAACCATGGATCTGTCAACTGATTGTGGAGAAACATATGGCTTCCCCGGCGGTGTGGGTTATCCTACCGTTGCAGGATTGGATGGCCATCGATGGTTCAGTGCGCAACGCCAACGTGAAGGATGAGCGGATCAATGATCCTTCCAACCCTGATAATTACTGGCGTTATCGCATGCATGTCACCTTGGAGGATCTGCTAGGGCATGAGGAGCTCAATCAGAAGATTAGGGACGTCATTAATCATGGAGGAAGAGGTTGAAGATGAATAGAAAATTATACTATATATTCCATAGCGGTAAGAACTTCAAGCTAGGGTATTATCTCAAGGCTTATTGCCGATTGCTGGTTCCTCGGTTCATCTGCCGGAACGAGTTGTCCGAGCTATTGTCCGAACTGGAGGAGCGGCCTGACCGCGACTACATCCAGGAGCGTGTGGATTATTATTGCAAATTGTCCACTCCTGTTGAATTGCCGGCCTCCTGTGGTACGCTTCGTCAAGCGTGGAAAAAGGTTTGTGGCGGGACGGTCTATGACCATGACACGTATGAGTTCACCCGCTACTTCTCCCCTGAGAAGAGATGGGCGTTCTTGCCGGGTGACATCGTGACGGTGCCAGACCAGCCTTCGGTGGTGAAGAGCAGACCGCTGTGTGATGGCAATGACAACTCCGTCCTGCTCAAGTTGGACAAGATCCGCCATTTCATTTTTGTGGAGGATGACATCCCTTTTGAGGAGAAAACGTATAAGGTGCTCTTCCGTGGCAAGGTGAAGGGAAAGGAGCCGAGGAAGGCATTCATGCAGGCCTATTACGGTAATCCGCTCTTCGATGTGGGGGATGTGGGACGTCGGACAGACTCTCCGATGGAGTGGCGCAAGGAGAAGTTGACGATCCGTGAGCACCTGGACTATAAGTTCATCATGGCGATTGAGGGGAATGACGTGGCGAGCAACCTGAAATGGGTGATGTCCTCCAATTCGCTGGCCGTGATGCCTCGTCCCACTTGCGAGACATGGTTCATGGAGGGTAAGCTAATCCCTAATTACCACTATGTTGAGGTGAAACCTGACTTCTCCGACGTGGAGGAGCGTACCCGCTATTACAACGACCATCCCGAGGAGGCGAAGGCGATCATTGCCCATGCGCATGAATACGTCGCCCAATTTAAGGACCAGAAGCGGGAGAAACTGATCTCCTTGGCGGTGTTGGACAAGTATTTCCAAATGGTTCATTAAGCTACTTTTTTTGTATATTCGCGTAATTTTTTAGTGAAAAAAGATGGATTATCAGGAGGCACAAGACAGCGCGATAGATTTATTGCAGACCTTGATCACGATTCCCTCCTATAGTAGGGAAGAGGTAAAGCGCGCTGATTATTTACAAAAGTACATAGAGGCGAAGGGCTATATGGTCCGTCGCAAGGAGAATAACCTTTGGATAATGGGGGCTGGATTCGATGAGACGAAGCCTACCGTAATGCTCAATTCCCACATTGATACGGTCCGTCCGACTTCCGGGTGGACGAAAGACCCTCATGCGCCGGTTGTGGAGCGTGGTACGCTTTATGGCTTGGGCAGTAACGATGCGGGGGCTTCCTTGGTGTCGTTGCTCTTCTCTTTCTTTATCCTTACGGAGAAGAAACAACCCTATAACCTGATCTTCGCCGCCTCGGCCGAGGAGGAGGTATCGGGTAGTAACGGTATGGAGCTGTTGCTGACTGAATTGCCACACTTGGACTTCGCCATCGTGGGCGAGCCTACGGGCATGAACATCGCCATTGCCGAGAAGGGTTTGATGGTGGTGGATTGTGTGGCGCGCGGCAAGTCGGGTCATGCGGCCCGTGAGGAGGGCGTCAATGCCATCTATAAGGCTATCCGTGATATTGAATGGATCCGCAACGAACGCTTGCCTAAGGTGTCGGACTTCCTAGGCCCCGTGAAGATGACGGTGACCATGGTGCATGCGGGCACGCAACATAATGTCATACCGGACGAGTGTTCGTTCGTGATCGATGTCCGCACCAACGAGTGCTACTCGAACCAGGATGTCTTCGAAATATTGGAGAGCCGTCTGGAGTCTGAGATCAAGGCCCGTTCCTATCGTCTGACCTCTTCGGGCGTATCACCGTCCCTGCCGATCGTGCAGCGTGGCGTGGGTATGGGCATGACCACCTTCGGTTCGCCTACCCTTTCTGACCAGGCGTTCCTTCACTTCCCAAGCATCAAGCTGGGACCGGGCAACTCTTCCCGCTCCCATACGGCGGATGAATATATCGTGCTGAAGGAGATCAGGGATGCGATCCCAGCCTACGTGCAACTATTGGACGGCATGACGTTCGATAAGTTTAACGGAGAGAAATAAATGGCGAAGAAGCAGAAATACTATGTCGTGTGGGAAGGCAGGGAAATCGGCGTATTCCGCTCCTGGTCGGAGTGTGAGGCGCAGGTGCTGAATTTCCCGGGCGCCAAGTATAAGTCGTTCGATTCGGAGGAGGAGGCTGTTGAGGCTTTTCAAAATGGCCATGAAGACTATGTGCGGATGAAGTCCGGCCGGTCAGACGTGACAAAGATGCTCCCCGATTACCGTAATTTGGCGTCGGGCGGACCCGACCTCGAATCGCTTGCCGTGGATGCGGCGTGTAGCGGGAACCCTGGCAAGATGGAGTACCGCGGCGTATACCTCCGCTCTAGGGAGGAGGTCTTCCACATGGGACCGTTGGAGCAGGGCACGAATAATATAGGCGAGTTCCTTGCCATTGTGCATGGTCTGGCCTTGATGAAGCAGAAAAGCCTTTCGCTGCCCATCTACTCGGATAGCGCCAATGCGATATCGTGGGTGAAGCAGAAGAAGTGCAAGACGAAGCTGGAGAAGACGGAAAAGAACGAGCGGATCTTCGATTTGATTGTCCGTGCCGAGAAATGGCTGCGGGAGAACAGTTACACGAATCCTATCCGCAAGTGGGAGACGAGGGACTGGGGAGAAATACCCGCGGATTTCGGTAGAAAATAAATAGTGAATCATCATGTCGATAACGGTAGAACATCTATACAAGAGCTATGGAAAGCAGTTGGTGCTGAATGACATCAGCTTTTCCATCAAGAGCGGGGAGATTGTAGGTTTCCTCGGCAATAATGGTGCCGGCAAGTCCACAACCATGAAGATCATTACGGGTTACTTGGAGGCGGACAGCGGACACGTGGATGTCTGCGGAGTCGATGTGGCGAAGAACACGCTGGAGGCGCACCGCAAGATCGGTTATCTGCCGGAACATAACCCTATCTACCCAGATATGTATGTGCGTGAGTACCTGCAGTTTGTGGCGGGACTCTACAAACTGGGGAAGGGGGCGAATGCCCGTGTCGACGAGATGATCGAACGCACAGGCCTGACCCGTGAATACAAGAAGAAAATCGGTATGCTCTCCAAGGGTTATCGCCAACGTGTGGGATTGGCCCAGGCGCTGATTCCGGACCCGGAGGTGCTGA
>JAGCGM010000236.1 GCA_017649635.1 Paludibacteraceae bacterium
GGGTAGATGACGCCACCGTTGCCCTCGCCGCCTATGATGGCGTTGGTCTCCTTCATCTTGGCTACCACGTTCACTTCACCGACGGCCGCCGCGTTGTATTGGCCTCCGTGTTGACGGGTCACGTCACGGAGCGCGCGGGTGGAGCTGAGGTTGGAGACCGTGTTGCCTGGCGTGTTGCTCAGGATATAGTCCGCCACGGAAACTAGCGTGTACTCTTCTCCGAACATCTCTCCGTCTTCGCAGATCATGGCCAACCTGTCCACGTCCGGGTCAACGACGAATCCCACATCCGCCTTCTCCACCTTCATCTTCTCGGAGATCTCGGTGAGGTGCGCTGGAAGCGGCTCCGGGTTGTGCGCGAATTTGCCAGTCGGGTCGCAGTTGAGCTTGATGATGTTCTTCACGCCCAAACGCTCCAAAAGCTGTGGAATCACGATGCCTCCGACGGAGTTGACGCAGTCGATGGCTACCTTGAAGTTGGCTTTCTTGATGGCCTCCACGTCCACGAGCTTCAGCTTGAGCACGTCGTCGATGTGGATGTTGTTATAGTCGTTCTTATAGGTTACTTTGCCAAGGTTGTCCACCTCGGCGAATTCGTAATCGTTGTTCTCCGCCATGGACAATACGGCCTTTCCCTCTTTGTCGTTGAGGAACTCGCCCCTTTCGTTGAGGAGCTTCAAGGCGTTCCATTGCTTAGGGTTGTGGCTGGCGGTGAGGATGATGCCTCCGCACGCCTTCTCCTTCTGTACCGCGATTTCGGTTGTCGGTGTGGAGGCCAGTCCGATGTTGGTCACGTTCAATCCGAGTCCGATAAGGGTACCCGTGACGAGGTGGTCTACCATCTCACCCGATATGCGGGCGTCTCTTCCCACTACGATAAGGTTGTTCTTGCACTGTGTGTTCCTTTTTATCCACGTGCCGTAGGCGGCTGTGAATTTTACTACGTCCAGAGGGGTCAATCCGTCACCGACGGCTCCTCCGATTGTTCCGCGTATGCCGGAAATAGATTTAATAAGTGTCATTATTGATTGTATTTATATTTTTTTTAAACCAAACGATGCAAATATACTTAATTTTTTATTCTTTAGTCGTATCTTTGTACGAAGATTATTAACAAATGGAAAGGCATATTTACAAGCTCTCGTTGATGATTGGGATGGCGGTGGTTCTCTTGCTGTCGTCGTGCTCAACGACTAAGTATGTGCCGAAGGATAATTACCTGTTGGACAAGGTTTCTTTTGACGGTGTCAATGGTACTGCCAATAACAATGATTTGACGAAACATCTGCGCCAAAAGCCTAATTTCAAGGCGTTTGGATTATTCCGTATCTATTTGGGCGTCTATAACCTTTCGGGGCGCGATTCCACGAAACGTATCAACCGTAAACTGAGGACCATCGGTGAGGCTCCTGTCGTTTATGATCCTTTCCTGACGTATCGGTCGGAAAAGGAGCTGCAGGCTTTTATGAAGTCCAAGGGATATATGAACGCTGAGGTCACTTCTTCCGTGAAACTCAAGAAGAAAAAGGCGGAGGTCACCTATCAGATCTCTCCGAACGCTCCTTACCGTATACGCAAGGTGGAGAGTGACATACCGAGCGACCATGTCTTGGACTCCATCCTCCACATGAGGGGCGGATTGCAGAGCACAAAACTGAAACAGGGCATGCTGTTCGACGTGGACGAACTGGACGAGGAACGGGAGCGTCTGAGCCGCTTCCTTCGTCGACGCGGATATTATCGATTCAACAAGGATTTCCTGACTTACACGGCGGATAGCAGCGTGGGTAACCGACAGGTGGACGTCACCCTGCACCTGAAGCCTTACAGCAGGGTGCTCCCTAATGGGGAGCGGGAGGAGACGAACCATGACCGTTATAGGGTGCGCCATATCTATGTCACGGAACATGCGAGGTCGGAGACTCCGAACGAGGAGGTGGTCTGGGACACGTTGCGCCATTCGGATAACATGACGGTCCTCGTGAAGGGGAAGCCCTTCCTTCGCCCCTCTGTGGTGGAGGATGAGCTTCGCATCGAGACGGATTCCCTTTACAATGAGTTCTTTGTGGAACGTACATACTCTAGATTGAATGGATTGGGTATTCTCCGGTCCTCCAATATCCGCTTTACCGACTTGCAGAACGAGCGGCATGAGGTGGATTGTGAAATCGATTTGTATCCAGCTAAGCCTCAGTCTTTTTCTTTGGATGTGGAGGGTACCAACTCGGACGGTGATTTGGGGTTCGCCTTGAACCTTGGCTATGCGCACAAGAACGTGTTCCATGGCTCCGAGGTGTTGAGCGTGAGGGGAAGGTATGCGCAGGAGGCTTACTCGGGCTTGTCGGATATCCTCCATAAGTATGTGTTGGATTTGGGCGGAAGTGTGGGACTCACATTCCCTCGCTTTATGTTCCCTTTCTTGAACCGTGACTTCAAAAGGCGTATCTCCGCCAGTACGGAGTTCAATGTGCGCTATAATTACCAGGTCCGCCCTAACACGTACGAGCGTAAGTCCATCGCCACCAGTATGAAGTATCTGTGGAGTCTTCGCCGTTTCTATAAGTATACGTTGGATTTGATAGACTTGAACTATGTGGATATTGAAACTAGCAGGTCTTTCGACTCCATATATAGCGCGGATCGTTACTCGGTCTTGAGAGAGAGCTATTCGGACCACTTCGTGATGAATTCGGGCTTCGCCATCTCTTATGACAATCAGACGCAGGTAACTCGTTCGAATAAGACCTATTACCGGATCGCTTTCGAGTCGGCGGGCGCTTTGCTGAATGGTATCTGCCATTTGGTCTCCACCAAAGACTCTTCCGGGCAATATACAATCGGTAAGATTCCTTTCTCACAGTACGTGAAGGCGGAGGCGGATTATTCCTACAACATCAAGTTGGATGGCAGGAGCCGTCTGGTCTATCATGTCGGTTTGGGTATCGCTTGTCCTTACGGCAATGCGTCGGTTGTCCCATTCGAGCGTCGTTTCTTCGGTGGTGGCGCCAATGGAGTGAGGGGCTGGTCAGTGCGTACGTTGGGTCCTGGTCGTTATTATTCCGATAGCTATAATGACTTCGTGAAGCAGTCGGGTGACGTGAAGCTGCTGCTGAACTTGGAGTACCGCACGAAACTGATTTGGAAGGCGGAGGCCGCCGCATTTATGGATGCGGGTAATATCTGGACGTTGAAGAATTCTCCTTCCCAGCCTAGGGGACAGTTCAATTTCAAGAAGATGTACGAGCAAATCGCCTTGGCCTATGGTCTGGGTATCCGTCTCGATTTCTCTTATTTCCTGATACGTTTCGACGTGGGCGTGAAGGCCTTTAACCCAGCGAGGGAGGGTAGGGAACGTTGGCGTTTCCATGGCCTCAATTGGTCGGACGATTGCGCGCTCCACTTCGCCGTGGGATATCCTTTCTGATGGATTTTTCTTGCTTGTTTGACGTCAATCTTTTATCATTCAGTTTGTTATGAAAAATAATGAATTTTTTCACGCTTCACGTTAGGAGCGAACACAAAAAAAGTATTACCTTTGCGCTCAATTTAAGGATGGTCGGGTAGCTCAGTTGGATAGAGCAACAGCCTTCTAAGCTGTGGGTCGAGGGTTCGAATCCCTCCTCGATCACCATAAAAGGAACGGGGACTAAACGTTTGGTTTGGTCCCCGTTTTGTTTCCCGCAGGGCGATGTCGTGGGATAAATAAAATTCACGTGTAGAGACGCACGGCCGTGCGTCTCTATCGTTTCAAAATTCAAAATTCCAAAAGTGGCAAACGGGTCCGTGTCCTTGCCCGATTTCGTATCGTGCGCCCACTTGGAGTGCATTGGCGAGATACCATTTGGCCTTTTCGACCGCTTCGTTGACGTCGCATCCTTTTGCCATCATGGATGCGATGGCCGAGGATAGGGTGCAGCCCGTGCCGTGCGTGTTCTTCGTGTAGAGCCGTTTGCCGGTGAGCCGCGTGACCTGTTTCTGCTCGTTGTCGTAGAGAATGTCGGTCAGCTCGTCTTCCGTCAGGTGACCAGCCTTCAGCATGACGGACACGTTGTGCTTTTCGGCTAATTCCTGGGCAACTTGGGGAAGCTCCTCCTGCCGGGAAATCTTTCTCCCTGTGAGTATCTCCGCCTCCGGAATGTTGGGCGTGATGATCCTCGCCAAGGGAATCAGCTCCTCTTTGAGCGTTTCGATGGCGCTGTCTTCCATCAACTTGTGTCCTGAGGTGGAGACCATGACCGGGTCAAGCACCACGTTGCGGATGTCGCTGTATTTCCTCAATTTCTCCGCAATGCAACGGATTACCGCCGAAGAATGGAGCATGCCGATCTTGATACTGTCCGCACCGATGTCGGACAATACCGCCTCTATTTGCCCTCCGACGATTTCGATGGGCAGTCCCTGCACTTGTTCCACGCCTAACGTGTTTTGCACGGTGATGGCCGTGATGGCGGAGGCCGCGTAGCATCCGCAGGCGGAGATGGTCTTGATGTCGGCTTGGACGCCCGCTCCACCGCCGGAATCGCTTCCCGCGATGGTCAGTACTCTTTTATATTCCATTGTTTTTTTCTTTATTTATATGGTGGTGCGAAAATAGGGATTTTTTCCGGATGGAGGAGTGGAAGTGGGCTACAATTTCTTCGACTTTCCATGATGGTTCCATTTACTATTCAACCATTTTGACATTTACTATTTAACTATTTACAATTTACTATTTACGATTTAATTGTTCTAGATGCGGAAGGCTAATCTTTTTATGTTTCGACTAAATGTGTTTTCCGTGTCGCTTCTTTTCTTCGTATTTGAAAATGTCAAAAAATGGTCCGCGAATGACAATTTCACGAAATTATGAATGTTAAATTATGTTGCGTAACATATTTGCGGTGGAGGGTTACAAAATGATTAAAAAAAGAGTGTTGAAATAGCATTTGGGAGAAAAAAAAACTTATATTTGCATACGACTTGCGGGAATTTGGTTCTGTGAGGATTGAAAATTGTACAAAAATTGTAATAATACCATAAAACAAAAAAGCTAAAACATGGCAAAAGTAATTGGTGAAATTGTACAGGTCATCGGACCTGTCGTGGACGTAAGTTTCCCGGATTCTGAGGCGTCCCTTCCTCAGATTCATGATGCGTTGGAAGTTGAGCGTCCGGGCCAGAGCAATCTGGTTATCGAGTGCCAGCAGCACATTGGAGAAAATTCAATCAGAACCATCGCGATGGACTCAACCGACGGTTTACGCCGCGGAATGAAAGTGGTTTCTATGGGACAGGCGATCGCCGTTCCGAAGGGAGAACAAATCAAAGGACGTATGTTGAATGTCGTGGGCGAGCCAATCGATGGCATGCAGTCGTTCGACCGCGCCGATGTCTCTCCTATTCACAGACAAGCTCCTAAGTTTGAAGAGTTGGCGACTTCCAAGGAGATCCTCTTCACGGGTATCAAGGTCATCGACTTGCTGGTTCCTTACCTGAAAGGTGGTAAGATCGGTTTGTTCGGTGGTGCCGGTGTGGGTAAGACGGTGCTTATCATGGAGTTGATCAACAACATCGCGAAAGGGTACAATGGTTACTCAGTGTTCGCGGGTGTGGGAGAGCGTACCCGTGAGGGTAACGACTTGCTCCGTGAGATGATCGAGTCTAACATCGTCCGTTATGGAGATGCTTTCAAGGAGTCAATGGAGAAAGGTGACTGGGATTTGAGCAAGATCGACTACAACGAGTTGGCCAAGTCTCAAGCGACCTTGGTGTATGGTCAGATGAATGAGCCGCCGGGAGCACGTTCTTCCGTGGCATTGTCCGGTTTGACCGTTGCGGAGTCCTTCCGTGATTCAGGTCAGGGAGGTAAGGATATCCTCTTCTTTGTGGATAATATCTTCCGTTTCACACAGGCCGGTTCCGAGGTGTCCGCCTTGTTGGGACGTATGCCATCAGCCGTGGGTTATCAACCTACACTTGCGACCGAGATGGGTCAGATGCAGGAGCGTATCACCTCCACCAAGCACGGTTCCATCACCGCTGTCGAGGCGGTCTATGTGCCAGCCGATGACTTGACGGACCCTGCGCCTGCGACGACATTCTCCCACTTGGACGCCACCACGGTGTTGAGCCGTAAGATCGCTGAGTTGGGTATCTATCCGGCTGTGGATCCATTGGATTCCACTTCCCGTATCTTGGATCCTAACGTAATCGGTAAGGCTCACTACGAGTGCGCTCAGAATGTGAAGCAGATTCTCCAGAAATACAAGGAGTTGCAGGATATCATCGCCATCCTCGGTATGGAGGAGTTGTCCGAGGCGGATAAGTTGGTTGTCGCCAGAGCGCGCCGTATCCAACGTTTCTTGTCTCAGCCATTCCATGTGGCATCACAGTTCACGGGTCTTCCGGGTGTGATGGTTCCTATCGAAGAGACAATCAGAGGCTTTAATATGATTATTAATGGCGAGGTGGATGACCTTCCTGAACAGGCGTTCTTGAATGTCGGAAACATCGACGATGCGATAGAGAAGGGTAAGAAACTCATGTCGCAGGCGGCTAATTAATCAGTGTCATGAAATTAGAAATCATATCACCGGACAAATTGGTCTTCTCTGGAGAAGTGGAATCCGTGAGCCTTCCGGGAGCTGCCGGAAGATTCACAGTTCTGCCTCGTCACGCGGCCCTTATTTCCTCCTTGAAGGCGGGAGAAATCACCTATATGGTCGATGGCAACCCTACTTCGCTGAAGGTGGACGGCGGGTTCGCTGAGGTGAAGAACGATGAGATTTCCGTATGTGTTGAGAATGTAATCGAGTAGGGCGGGATGAGACGTGCTGTTATCATGGCGGAAGTGGCTATGGTGGTGCTTTTATCACTGACGTCTTTTATCGCCAACCTTTTGATAGACACTCGTTATCCCGAATACTCGGGCGCGAAGCCGGCGATTGCCCTTTCCTCCGCTTTCTTCTGCCTCTTTGGCGTGATCACCTTCCTGGCGTTGGAGGGAGTGAGGAACGATGCGGTGAAGTATACGCGAGCTTACATGGTTTTACAGGGCTTGAAGATTATATTATCCGTCTTGGTCGTGGCAATATACGGCTTTTTCAACCGAGAGTTGCTCTTACCGTTTCTGGTTATATTCGGTGTCTTTTTTATGATATACTTAGTATTTGAGGCGATTGCCCTCACGAAACTTAAATAAAGGATTTTTTTCAAAATGAGTCAGTCCATAAACAAAACGATGGGTCAAACGGGAAAGGTGCTCTTCATCGCATTGCTATGCATCCTGGGTGTCTTGGGCATCGTGGCTTTCGCTTCCCATGATTCAGAGACGAAAAAGGAATTAGACCTGAAGGAGATGGTTTTCGGACATATCGGCGATGCCTACAACTGGCATATCACGACGATCGGCGAGACGCATATCTCCATTCCTCTTCCTTGCATCGTCTATGGAGAGAACGGTTTGAACGTCTTTTGTGCTTCCCGCTTGGGCCATGAGGGTCACTACACGGAGTACAACGGATATAAAATCGCGGAGGAAGGCGACAATGCCGGAAAGATCATCGAGGTGTCTACGGGACAACGTCCGGTGGATTTGTCCATCACGAAGAACGTGGTCTCTTTGCTGATTAGCTGCGCACTCCTCCTGATCATCTTCCTCTCCATCGCGAAGAAGTATAACAAATGCAAGGAAACGGGCTATTGCAAGCCTACGGGCCTCCAGGCGATCCTGGAACCGCTCATCGTCTCTTTGCATGACGACATCATCAAACCGAGTGTTGGAAAGAATTACAAGAAGTTCTCCGCTTATTTGCTTACGGTCTTCTTCTTCATCTTCATCAACAACGTGCTGGGTATCATCCCGATCTTCCCTGGAGGCGCGAACCTGACGGGTAATATCGCGGTTACCTTGGTGCTTGCGGTGTTGACCTTCTTGCTGACGAACATCTTCGGAACGAAGGCTTACTGGAAGGATATCTTCTGGCCTCATGTGCCGATAGGTCTGAAATTGCCAGTGCCTATCATGCAGTTCATCGAGATCCTGGGTATCTTCACGAAGCCTATCGCTCTCTGTATACGTCTCTTCGCGAACATGTTCGCGGGTCATGTGATGGTGTTGGTGTTGATCGGTTTGATTTTCGTGTTCTCTCAGATGAGCATTGTGGCGGGATTGGGTGTTTCTGTGATCTCCGTCTTGCTGGTGGTGTTCATGTCTCTGTTGGAGTGCTTGGTTTGTTTCATCCAGGCATATGTGTTTATGACCTTGTCCGCCCTGTTCATCGGAATGGCGCAGATTGAGGAGGAAGAGGAATAATGAAATAGTTTTTTTTCGAATAAATAATAATTATTAAATAACAATTAAATTTTTTAAGACTATGTTGAGTATTTTATTACAAGCAGCAGCAGAGGCAGCAGCAGGTGCGGCAACTGCAAAATTGGGAGCAGCAATCGGAGCAGGTATCGCGGCAATCGGAGCAGGTATCGGTATTGGTAAAATTGGTGGATCTGCGATGGAGGCTATCGGTCGTCAACCAGAGGCTTCTGGCGATATCCGAAGCAACATGATTGTGGCAGCGGCTTTGGTCGAGGGTGTGGCATTCTTGGCTATCATCGTTGCAATCTTGGCTTTGCTCATGTAATTAACCATAAAACTTTTAAGTTATGTCATTACTGACACCAGATCCAGGTCTATTATTCTGGATGCTCCTTTGTTTCCTCGCCGTCGCTTTCATCCTTGGAAAGTGGGGTTGGCCCGCTATCGTTGGGATGATCGAGGAGAGAGGCAACTACATCGAGGAGTCGCTCAAGAAGGCCGATGAGGCTAACGCCGCTTTGGCTAACATCAAGGAGGAGGCCGCTAAGCTTCTTTCTGATGCGAAGAACGAGCGTCTCGAGATGCTGAAGGAGGCTTCCAGGCTGAAGGACCAAATGATTTCGGACGCTAAGACGCAGGCTGTCGCCGAGGCGAACAAGATCATGGATAGCGCAAAAGAGAGCATCCAACTAGAAAAGGATAATGCCATTAAAGATATACGCTCGCAGGTGGCCGAACTCTCCGTGAATATCGCAGAAAAGATCATTCGTGGCGAGTTGAAGGACGCGAAGGCGCAGACTGACATGATCAACAAATATTTGGATGAGGTAAATATTGCTAAATCGTAAGTTCGATGAATACAGGTAAAATTTCAGCTAGATACGCAAAGGCTCTTTACAAGTTTGCGGAAGAGGGTAAACATGAATCCGATGTTTATGAGGCGATGAAACTTGTCTCTTCGAGTTTCTCGACCGTCCCACAGCTTCGTGAGGCGTTGATTAACCCGACTATTTCTCAGCAAAAGAAGGTGGACTTACTTATCACCGCTGCAGGTACCGACGTGTGCGCGGAATTCAAACGTTTCGTGGACATGGTCATCGAGAACAGACGAGAGGAGTATTTTCAAAGCATCAGTTTGGTTTATCAGGACCTTTACCGAAAGGAGAAGAATATCGTGATTAGCGAACTGGTGACGGCGAGCCCTGTCAGCGACGCTGAAATTGCACGTATGCGCAAGGCTGTGGAGTCGGTCTCCACGGGTTCCGTCGAATTTGAAACTTCTGTAAATCCGGATCTGATTGGTGGTTTCATCCTCAATGTTGAGACGTACCAATTGGATGCCAGCATCAAGGGCCAGTTGCGTAGCATCAGGGACTCCCTGCTCAACGACAACGCCAAGGATGCTTGAGGTTTTTTCGGTTTTTAATTTATTAAAGAAATTATTTTTATGGCTATAAAAGCAAGTGAAGTATCCGACGTGCTGAAAATGCAACTTCAAGAGGTTGACACGAAGGTCAAGTTCGAAGAGGTTGGTACCGTCTTGCAGGTAAGCGATGGTGTGGTTCGTATCTACGGACTGCAGAACGCTGAGGCAGGCGAGCTCCTTGAGTTCGAGAACGGTATGAACGCGGTGGTCATGAACTTGGAGGAGGACAATGTGGGTGCCGTGCTTCTGGGACCTACTGATCAAGTCAGCGAGGGCGACACGGTGAAGAGAACCCGTCGTATCGCTTCCATCATGACGGGCGAAGGCATGGTCGGTCGAGTTGTGAACTCAATCGGTAACCCTATCGACGGACTCGGTCCGATCAAGGGTGATTTGTTGGAGATGCCGTTGGAACGTAAGGCTCCGGGCGTTATCTATCGTGAGCCTGTGAAGCAACCTTTGCAGACTGGTTTGAAGGCGATCGACGCGATGATTCCTATCGGTCGTGGTCAGCGTGAGTTGATTATCGGTGACCGTCAGACGGGTAAGACCGCCATCGCCATCGATACCATCATCAACCAAAAGGAGGCTTACCTCTCAGGCAACCCAGTTTATTGTATCTACGTCGCTGTGGGTCAAAAGGGTTCCACGGTCGCTAATATCGTGAATACCTTGAAGGAGTACGGTGCGATGGATTATACCATCATCGTCTCCGCTACGGCTTCCGACCCTGCCGCCATGCAGTACTACGCTCCATTCGCGGGCGCTGCCATCGGTGAGTATTTCCGTGACCAAGGTAAACACGCATTGGTGGTTTACGATGACTTGTCTAAGCAGGCTGTCGCTTACCGTGAGGTGTCCTTGATCTTGAAACGTCCTTCCGGTCGTGAGGCTTACCCGGGTGATGTATTCTATTTGCACTCCCGTCTTTTGGAGCGTGCCGCTAAGATCATCAGCAATGATAACGTGGCTGCCCAAATGAATGACCTCCCTGCTTCCCTGAAGGGTAAGGTGAAGGGTGGTGGTTCCTTGACCGCTCTCCCTATCATCGAGACGCAGGCTGGTGACGTTTCCGCTTATATCCCTACGAATGTGATCTCCATCACGGATGGTCAGATCTTCTTGGAGACGAACATGTTCAACGCAGGTATCCGTCCTGCCATCAACGTGGGTATCTCCGTGTCTCGTGTGGGTGGTAGCGCCCAAGTGAAGGCCATGAAGTCCATCGCCGGTACGTTGAAGACCGACCAGGCTCAGTATCGTGAGTTGGAGTCCTTCACGAAGTTCGGTGGTGATATGGATGCCGTCACGAAGATGACGATCGACAAGGGTGTGCGTAACACTGAATTGCTGAAGCAACCTCAGTATACTCCGTTCCCTGTCGAGCATCAGATCGCCGTTATCTATTGCGGTACGCAAGGTATCTTGAACGTATTGCCGGTAGAGTCTGTGCATGAGTTCGAGCGTCTCTTCATCGAGCGTCTGGAACATCTCCACAGGGCGGATGTCTTGGATCTCTTGAAACAAGGTAAGATTGATGATAACATCAAGGCTGTCCTCAAAGAGGAGTCTCAGGTGGTTATAAAACAAATTTTAGGCACAACACCAGATGGCATCGTTAAAAGAAGTTAAAGCACGTATCGGTTCGGTAAACTCCACGAAGAAGATTACCGGAGCGATGAAGATGGTCTCTTCAGCGAAGTTGAAGAAGGCTCAGATGGCTATTGAGAACATCTCGCCTTATCAAAGTCGCCTGAATGGAATCTTGAACAATTTCTTGGCTACGGAGAGTGACTTCCAGTCCGATTTCTCCGCTGTCAGGGAGGTCAAGAATGTGGCTATTGTAGTGTTTTCTTCTAATTCGAGTCTCTGTGGTGCCTATAATTCAAATGTTATCAAGGAACTGAATAACGTCATCAAGGCTGAGCGCGCGAATGCGGTGCAGAACATCACGGTTTACCCTGTCGGGAAAAAAGTGAAGGACGCTGTGTCTAAGATCGCGGGCATCGAGTCGGTCCCTGTCAGTGTCGAATTGGCGGACCACCCCTCTTTCGAGGGCATCAGCTCCGTGACGAATGAAGTGATGGCTAAGTTTTTGGATAAATCCTACGATAAGGTTATCGTGATTTACCACCATTTGAAGAATACCGCGGTTCAAAAATTGACGACTGAAACGTTCTTGCCGATCAACTTGGAGGCGGATGAGAGTGCTTCGGCTAATTTGGGCGGCGATTATATCGTCGAGCCGAACAAGGCTGAAATCCTCGAGTCTTTGCTCCCTAAGGCGTTGAGAACGAAGATGTACGCTTGCTTGTTGGACTCTAACGCTTCCGAGCATGGCGCGCGCGTCGTCGCTATGCAGGTCGCTACGGATAACGCCAACGAGCTGATCAACGAACTGACTGTATTGTACAATAAGACGCGTCAGCAGGCGATCACGAGCGAGTTGCTCGATATCGTCGGTGGTGCGGCTGCCTTGCAGAATTAGAGGAATTCTTACAACTATA
>JAGCGM010000237.1 GCA_017649635.1 Paludibacteraceae bacterium
CACGCAAGTGCCTTCCTTCTTGTAGAAGTCGATCACAGGAGTAGTCTGCTCGTTGTAAGTCTTGATTCTCTTGGTGATGGTCTCCAAGTTGTCGTCGGAACGGCCGGAAGTCTTGCCCCTCTCGAGAAGACGCTTGATCAATTCAGCCTCATCAACGTGGATGTTCAACATCACAGCCACATCCGTGCCCCTCTTGTTCAACATCTTCTTCAAAGCCTCAGCCTGCGCATAGGTGCGAGGGAATCCGTCGAAGATGACACCCTTAGCGTCCTTTGCGGAATCCAACTCAGCGTCGAGCATATTGATGATCAGCTCGTCAGTGACCAACTTGCCCTCATCGATGAATGTCTTGGCGATCTTGCCCAACTCAGTCTGATCGGCGATCTGCTTCCTCAAGATATCACCCGTGGAGAAATGCGCATAACCATACTTCTTGATAATGTTCTCACTCTGAGTACCCTTTCCAGAACCTGGGGCACCAAAAATAACTACGTTTTTCATTATTCTATTATTTAAATCAGTTTCACTTTTTATTTTCCGTCATAGACCAACAGTTCAGGGATATTCCTGCCCAAGCCGTCGTAATCGAGGCCATAGCCTAGGACGAACTCGTTGCCGATCTCCTTCCCCACATAATCGATCAGGAGCGGATGTTTCATCGCAGCCGGCTTCGCCAGGAAAGAGACGATGCGGACCGACTCCGGCGCATAACGCTGCACCTCCGACAAGAAAGCCTTCATGGTCTCGCCCGTATCGACGATATCTTCCACGACCACCACATTCCGGCCCTTCACATCCGCCGGAACAGGAAGGACAGCCGTCACCTTACCGGTGGAGTTCATCCCCACGTACGACGTGTATTTCACGAAAGCCAACCCGCACGGTATGGTGATCCGCCGCAGAAGGTCCGTCGCAAAGAACACAGCCCCGTTCATCATCACAAGGAAATAGGGATTCTTTCCCGCCATATCCGCATTCAGAGCCGTCGCCAAACGATCCACAATGCTGGAGATATCCTCCTTGGAGAGCATCTCGACAAAATTTTTATCCTTTACCTTCATCATCTTTCAAATTTCAACGTTCTTCTCTGACGCGAATTTAATAAAAATGGAGGAAAAACAACGTACAATTGTTCGAAGTCTATTCCATTAAAAACGCCAACTAATATAAATGTCCTATTCCGCTCCTAAAAAATTACATATTTAACATGGAAGTTTACTTATTTTTGCAAAAAAGCAAATAAGCTATAGGTATACCATGAAAAAGAATAAACTATTCCGCATAGTGTTTACACTATGCTTTTTCGGCATGACGGCATTGGCTCAAGCTGATCCGGACCCGAATTTTCACATTTACATTTGTTTCGGACAATCCAATATGGAGGGTAATGCTTCTGTGCCTAGTTCGGAGACTCAAGGCGTGAGTGAACGCTTCCAGAGGTTATACACGGCGAATGACTGCTCAACCTGCGGGAAGAAAAAGGGACAGTGGTACACAGCGGTTCCTCCTTTGGCTCGTTGCTTCCACGGCAATGGCATCGGTTATGGTCCTGTGGACAACTTCGGACGCACGTTGGTGGATAATCTTGACCCGGAGATCCGCGTGGGCGTCGTTGTCGTCGCTTGTGGTGGATGCGACATCGAATTGTTCGAGAAAAACAGATGCGTGAGCTACATAAACTCAGCGGCGGATTGGTTGAAAAACTATGCGAGAGACTATGGAGGAAACCCGTATGAGCGTATGATCGAGATGGCCAAACTGGCCAAAGAGGTGGGTGTCATCAAGGGTATCTTGATTCACCAGGGAGAGAACAACTCCGGTCAGACCGACTGGCCAGACCGACTGAAGGGTGTCTACGGCACCATATTGAGCGATGTGGGCCTGAAAGCCGAAGAAGTTCCGCTGTTGGTGGGCGAGGTGCGCCACTCCGGTCCTTGCAGCGGCCACAACCAAATCATAGCGAATGTGCCTAATGTCATCCCTACGGCTTATGTCATCTCTTCGGATGGATGCGAGTCCGCGGGCGACCAATATCACTTCTCCGTGAAGGGATACAAGGAATTGGGTAAGAGGTATGCGGAGAAGATGCTGGAGTTGTTGGGCGACAACCCGGTGCAGTCCGTGGACCTCTCCGTTTCCACAATGTTGCTGAACGAATCTGAGCCTGGCAAGGTGCAAATCGTTGTGAACAAGGAGAATGAAGACATTACCAAATTCGACATCTACGCGGACAATGAAATCATCGCGAGCGACCAAACGGAGTTCATCTGGGAGGATGTTTCCCGTGGAGACCACTCCATCTGGGTAGTGGGTTATGACGCCAGTGGCAAGGAATACACCACTTCCAAAAAGAGCATCAAGGTCCTTGAGCCTCAGACTCCATTCAACGGTACTCCAGCCCCAATCCCTGGTGTGATCGAGGCGGAGGAGTTCGACTATGGCGGTGAAGGAAACGCTTACCATGACAACGATGAGCAGAACAGGAACAAGGGCGACCGTGACGAGGGCGTGGACATGAGCAATACGGCTGTCGGTTACACCCAAACGGGCGAATGGATCGAGTATACCGTCGATGTGCAGAAATCAGGAACCTACGAGGTGGTGGCGACTGTCGCCTCCGGATCGAACGGATCCTCTTTCACCCTCTACATGGACAACACCTTCATTATCCCTGGCGCGGACGGAACACCTGGTGGTTTCATCGAGGTGCCTAACACAGGCAGTTGGGAGGATTTCACAACTGTAAAGGCCTCATTGAACAAGCTGACCAAAGGCGTGCATGTCCTGAAAGTAGAGATCACGGGCGACTGGGTGGACCTGGATAAGCTAGAGTTCAACCTGCTCGCCGCGGATGACGACACGAAGGTGGACATGGTAGAAGCAGAATAGACGGTCATCCCAGACGGACTCTACAACGCATACGACGCGAACGGCAAATTCATCCGTTCGGTGAACGTGAAGAACGCCTACAGCAACCAGCTGAAGACAGGCTATTACTTCCTTATGAATACTGCAGGTAAGGTTTATCCTTTGTTGATCAACAACAAGTAACAACATGGCCAAGTTTGCCTATCCCACATCGGGCAAGGCAAAGAGAAAAGGCGGAACTGTTTCCCACGACAGTTCCGCCTTCCGTTTATCTAAATATCATCATGATCACCGCAACACCGTAACATGCCCCACGAACACGTTGTCCTGATAGCGGTTGCAGATCAAATACCAATAATCGGTAGCAGGCACGTCTTTCCCGTTTTCATCCTTTCCATCCCAACCGCTCTCGTTTTCGTACATTTCATAGAGCCTGACAAGTTTGCCATACCTGTCGAATATCTTAACGGTGGACGGATATTTGGCGATGTTCTCGATGTACCAAGAATCTCTGACACCATCACCATTCGGCGTGAAATATGGGTCTGGAATAATTTGGAAAGTATCCATCACCCACGACAAATGAAGCGTGACGACACTATCACATCCATGCTCATTTTGGAAAGAGAGAGTATATACGCCAGGCTTCTCGATAAGCATGTCACCAAACATATAACTTTCGCCACGCATGGAATCCAACAGCGTCACCTTATCCTTGGTGTAGACGTCCACATGGGTGGACAACGTGTCAAGACTTTTATCCATGACGGACAACACCAACTGGTATGTTCCGCTGTCCCTTGCGGAGACATTCGTTATCGTCACATCAGGATCGTTAGAGACGAACCCTTTCGGTCCTATCCATTGAACCTGCACTCTGTCCGGAATGTCTTGGGCGGACAAAGCCAGCAATTCGCCCTCACAGAGCGGTCCGTTATCACTGATGGTGACATTCAACTCCTCCACCCTAAGGGTGAGACGGACCGTGCTGTCACATCCATGAACGGAGGAGTATGTCTCGGTGTATGTTCCCTCCGTCGTCAACTGGTTGGACCCAAACGTGTAAGATTCCCCCTCCAGAATGGAGACGGTAGTGTCAATGCTGTTCTTGCTAAACACGTCGACCACCGTACGAGCGACCACTTTCAACTCACCTGTCTCTCCCTGGAACATATCCGTCTTGACGATGTATTCGCCCGCATCGCTTGCCTTGGCTCCGTTTATGGTGAGCTCAAAACCGCCATCCTGTGTGAAGCCATTCGGTCCGGACCAATGAAGGCTGCTTTCCGGGTAATCATTGGAGGTGACTACAATCGACAATGTCTCATCCTCGCATATCGGTCCGTTGTTGCTGATGGTGGCACTTGGCGTTTCCACCCTAAGCGTAAGGTGCACAGTGCTATCGCAGCCTTGGGCGGAAGGGAAGGTCTCAGTATAAGTTCCGCCGTCTGTCAGTTGAGTGGAACCGAACAGGAAAGACTCTCCCGTAAATATAGTGACGGTAGTATCGACATCGATTTTATTATACACTTCGACCGCCGTACGGACAACCTCCTGCAGGTCGCCTGTCGTCTCTTGGAACAGGTCCGTCTTGACGATGTATTCGCCCGCATCGCTTGCCTTGGCCCCGTTTATGGTAAGTTCAAAGCCACCATCCCGCGTGAAGTTGTTCGGTCCGAACCAATGGAGACTGCTTTCCGGGTAATGTTTAGAAGCGACTATGATTGAGAGCACATCACCCTCACAAACCGGTCCGTTGTCGCTGACGGTAGCCTCCGGAGTCTCCTCCCGAAGCGTGAGGTGCACAATACTGTCGCAACCCTGTGCGGAAAGGAACGTCTCGGTGTATGTTCCAGCCGTAGTCAACTGATTGGAGCCGAAAATGTAAGATTGTCCGGTCAATATGGTGACGGTAGTGTCGACCTCTGTTTTACCGTATACCTCAACAACCGTGCGGGCGATTTCCTGCAGGTTGCCTGTCTGCCCTTGGAACATGTCTGTCTTGACGATGTATTCGCCTGCGTCACCTACCTTGGCTCCGTTTATGGTAATTTCCGCAACACCATCCTGCGTGAAGTTGTTCGGTCCGGACCAATGAAGGCTGCTTTCCGGGTAATCATTGGAGGTGACTACAATCGACAATACTTCATCCTCGCATACAGGTCCGTTGTTGCTGATGGTGGCACTTGGCGTTTCCTCCTTAAGCGTAAGGTGAACAATACTGTCGCAGCCCTGTGCGGAAAGGAAGGTCTCGGTATATACACCCGCCGTCGTCAGCTGACTGGAACCGAAGGAATAGGATTGTCCGGTCAATATGGTGACAGTAGTGTCGACCTCTGTTTTGCCGTATACCTCAACAACCGTACGGGCGATTTCCTGCAGGTCGCCTGTCTGACCTTGGAACATGTCTGTCTTGACGATGTATTCGCCCGCATCGCTTGCCTTGGCTCCGTTTATGGTGAGCTCGAAACCGCCATCCCGCGTGAAGTTGTTCGGTCCGAACCAATGAAGGCTACTTTCCGGGTAATGGTTGGAAACGACGGTTATCGACAATGTCTCATCCTCACATACCGGTCCGTTGTTGCTGATGGTGGCACTTGGCGTTTCCTCCTTAAGCGTAAGGTGCACAATACTATCGCACCCCTGTGCGGAAAGGAAGGTCTCGGTATATACACCCGCCGTCGTCAACTGATTGGAACCGAAGGAATAGGATTGCCCTGTCAATATTGTGACGGTAGTGTCGACCTCGATTTTATCGTATATTTCAACAGGTATGCGGAAGTATTCGAGCATTTCGCCCGTCGTACCCATAAACACGTCCGTTTTCACCACATACTCGCCCGCATCACTCGCTTTGACGTCCGCAATAGTGACCTCCAAGCCACCATCCTGCGTGAAGTTGTTCGGTCCGAACCAATGGAGGCTACTTTCCGGATAGAAGTCAGACACAGACATAGTCAAAGTGCCCCCCACGCAGAGTGGCGCATTGCAGAAAGAATTCTTTCCCACCTCTGTCACGAAAAGCGTCACAATCGAGTCGCATCCGCTTTGTGTTTTGAGTGTTTCCGTATACATCCCATCAGCTACGATATTCTGCGTTCCCAAAGTGATGGTTTCACCACTGCGGAGAACCGTATCCATCTGCACGATATAAAACGGACGCACCACAACATCAATGCTACCGACATTTTCAACATTACCATTCGCACTCATCGTCAGCTGATATTGTCCCCCATCGTATTTTGTCACGTCAGGGATAGAGATGGAACTACCATTCAACACACTCCCGCGGGGTGTGGTCCAACTGAAAACTGCGTCAGGAGAACCGCCCTCCACGCTTAAAACAAGCGTTTCTTTCTCGCACAAAGGACCATTGGAAGTCATATCCAATAATGTGACATTCAAGTGGAGGGTCACAATACTGTCACACCCAGACTGTGTGGTCAACCGGTAGGAATAAGTGCCTTCGTCGGTAAGCGCATCACCACCAATCAGGAAAGCCTCTCCCCGTTTGATGGTCACGGTCGTATCCGCATGGCGAATAGGATTGACCTTTACCTCCAAAGGGACAACAGGCGAGTAAATTCCGTTTGCGCGCATCTGAACGGAATAGGTTCCCTCATGCTCTTTGCTAGCGTCCGGTATGATAGGATTTTTATCCGTGGAGTAAAATCCATTAGGGCCGGTCCACACGAAAGTCGCGTTTTTAGGGGCATTGTTGACATAAAAACTGATGTCTCCGCCTTCGCACACATCGTTCACGCTCGCATCAACGATGATATCACAATTCGTTGAGGCCGATTGCCCAACGTTCGAGAAAGAGATAGTCCCCGGCTCTTGGGAGAAATTGGTCACAAGCAATATGTACCACTCGCCCCTTTTCGCATCCTCGATATGACATATTTCCCTGGCATTCGGACTATAACTACAGTCGACCACGTAGCCATTAGGGAACTGATCCCATTTGCTTCTGAAACAGTTGGATGAGATGTCATAGTATCGAGGATCCAATGACATGAATGGAGTGATTAGGGAATCGTACAAATAGTACAAGGCCATTTGCTCTTGAAGCGTCCGATTGTATTCTTCAAACGTTATCTCTTCCCTTTCGTATCGATCTTCCAGATCTAGTATCTCATTAAATACACTATCGGTCAAGGACTGGTATTTATAAACCGAGTCATTTATTGCCTCAAATTCAGGAGAGTACGTACAATCTTCAGGGAAGGAATCGCCCGTCATCTTCAAAGGAGTCTCAAGCTGCAAATAAATCGCAGATGCCGAACAAACCTTTTTAAGCATGTCAATCTTCGAATCCCCTTCGAAAGGACCGAAGCAGGCGAAGTCAATGTCTTTCGCCTCAGAATGGGACATTTCGATAAACAATGGGCCATCCTCCGCGATTTGCATGGTAAACCATGCGGGGGAAGGCGTGGAGCCTAAACACCCAATGGAAACATCGCCCCAGAAATCCACATTCATATCCGTAGTGTCAGCCGGATAGGTGATGCCTAACTCATTGTCATTCGTGCAGAACGGAATCACATCATCATATTCTGGAATCGGGCACTTCTGCGCCCAACTTGCATGACTCACCGCCATGATAGAAATGACAGTGATGACAAAAAATAACGTTTTTTTATTCATTCTTATTTTACCACTTTTATACATGTACCCCTCACTGTATATTGTTCCACAGTAAACACATCTCATTAACAATGCAAATATAATATATAAAATCATGATACTAATGTTTTTTCGATATAAAAACGTATCTTTGTTCATTATTTCAGGTGAGTTTTACGAATTGATTTCAGTACCTAACAGGATTGTGTATTGAGGGAACCACCTGATGGGTTATTCATCTAACATTCAGTGTATGTCTGGTGCGAAAATAGGTTTTAAAACGACGGCGGCGTTTGTTATCGCCAACATGGTGGGGGTGGGAGTCTTCACCTCACTGGGATTTCAGCTGGTCGGCTTATCCAATCCCCTCACCATCGCATTAATATGGATCATCGGAGGGCTGACCGCCTTCTGTGGGGCCATCGCCTACAGTGAATTGGGCGCCTCCATGCCCCGCTCCGGAGGTGAATACAACTATCTGTCCGTCACCTACCACCCTGCGCTGGGATTTGTCTCCGGCTGGGCCTCCCTGGTGGTGGGATTCTCCGCACCGGTCGCACTGACGTGCATGGCCATGAGTTCCTACTTGGGCAATATATTTCCACAGCTCAACGCAAAACTGTTCGCCATGATAGTGTTGACGCTCATCACCCTAATCCATGCGTTCGACGTACGGATAGGCACACGCCTGCAACGGTTCTTCACGTTGCTGAAGATCTTCATCATCGTGGTCTTCATAGTGGCGGGGTTCATCGTGGAACCGGGCGGTTCGGCCAACTTTAGCGGATGGAGCGACTTCTCCTTGCGGGAGGTTTTCTCCCCTGCCTTCGCCATCTCCCTCGTCTGGGTCTACTATGCCTATTCGGGGTGGAATGCGGCCGCCTATATCTCCGGGGATGTGGAGAACCCCCAGCGGACCGTCCCGCGCGCCTTGCTTTGCGGCACCCTCCTCGTGGCCGTCTTGTACCTCTTCCTGAACATGGTTTTCCTGCGCACCGCCCCCGTGTCGGAACTGACAGGGCAGATTGAGATAGGATTGATCTGCGCCAAACATATCTTCGGAGAGAATGGCGGGGAAATCATGGGCCTTCTGATTACCGTGATGCTCGTCTCCAGCATCAGTTCCATGGTTTTTGTGGGTCCGCGGGTCGGTGCGGCAATGGGCGAAGACCATCGGATATTCCGATTCCTGACGAAGAAAAACGACAAGGGTTGCCCGTACATCTCGGTTTGGGTGCAATGGTTGGTTAGCGCCGTCATGCTCCTTTCCGGCTCCTTCCGCGCCATCACACAGTACACGGGAGTGGTCCTTTCGCTATGCGCCCTGTTGTCGGTCGTCGGAGTGATTGTCCACCGTCACAGATACCCCAATGTGGCACGTCCCTACCGGACATGGGCTTACCCGTGGCCTATCATCTTTTTCGCGGCGATTATCTTATGGTCAGTCACGTATATGCTCTATGTGGACTTCACGGACGGTGACAATGTCCCATGGACGACGATACTGAGTTTCACCACCATTTTTTCAGGATTGATACTATATTGGATTAACAAAAAAATATACAACAAATGAATGTGAATAAACTAATGAAATGCTTGGTTTGCATAGGTCTGGCGCTACTGCTTGGCTGTGCGGACGGCAACCGGGGAAAGAACTCTCGACGGAATATTGACTCCACGGCGGTGGAGGCCGTGCCGGATTCCTCAGGAAAACCGATCGCGAAAGAATTGATCGAAGATGAGGCAGTAAACAAAACAGCCCGTTTCTACGCAGGCATCGAGTGCGACAGTTCCAAACTGACGAAGGAGGAACTATGCATGTGGAAGTCCTACTCGAAGAAAATCGGAGGTCTCATCAAGACAAGTTCCTACACGCTGAGAAAGGCGGACACGCTGATGTCCAAGGACATGGGTGATTTGCGCGACTCGTGCGACTTCGTCTTCTATCCGTTCAGCGGACCAGACTTTCTCTATCCGATCACCCTATTCCCTGATGCGGACTACTATTTCCTGGCCGGACTGGAACCTACAGGCACGATTGACACCACAATGAATGCCGAGGAGAATTATTTCAAGAAATACACCTCCTCACTGAATGTCTACCTGCAGTGCAGTTTCTTCCGCACACTCTCCATGCACAACGATTTCGACAGCGAGGAAATCGACGGCATACTGCCTGTCATCTCCATGCTGATGGCCCACAGAGACTGCAAAATCATCTCGTCCCGTTTCTTGGACATCACGGAGGACGGCACATTGGTCGACACCACAGGCGGGAAGAAACCGTTCCTAGCGGAGATCAAGTTCTTCCAACCCAAGTCCCCGACCCACGAGCAGACGCTCTATTACATGTCGGCCAATCTGCACGACCGCAGCTACAAAGAGTCCTTCTCCGCTTTTCTGGAGAACACCCTACCCCAACATCATGTAGTCACATACCTGAAGGCGGCCTCCTACTTGATGCACAAGCCTTACTTCTCCAAAATCAGGGAAGCGATCCTAAAGCACTCCATGGCCATCCTCGAGGATGATTCAGGCATTCCCTACAAATACCTGAAAGATTGGAACGTCACTCTGTACGGCACATACATGAAGCCTCTGAAACTTTTCGGCAAATATGTATACCAAAACGATTTGATGGAACGGTATGAGACAGACTCTGTGCGGACCCTGAATTTCCGCATAGGCTACAACAACCCTTCCAATTGGCTATGCGCCAGGAAGATAAACAAATAAATGATGGGACGATGAGTCGATGGTTTGCCATAATATGCTTATTCCTCCTCCCTCTTTTCGCGAACGCGGAGAGCGGGAAGATCTCTGTGGGGAAAGGTCAAAAAATCTACTACGAGGAATATGGGCAAGGGGAACCTGTCATCCTACTGCACGGGCACACCTTGGATAGACGTATGTGGAAGGGACAGGTGGAACTACTGCAAGACAGTTTCCGGGTGATCGTACCCGACCTCCGAGGCTATGGTTTGTCTTCCGACCCGCGGCCTGCCCAACAGTTCACCTACACGGATGATGTGATTGCGCTGATGGACTCATTGTCCATCGACAAGGCGCATGTCGTCGGACTCTCCATGGGAGCATACGTGGCAGGTGAATTACTCGCGATGCATCCCGACAGGTTGCTTTCCTGCATGATGGTAGCCGGGGAGATTTGCGGCAGACCAGGCCCATCCTCCCCGAAGACGAAAGAAGAGAAGGAACGCCAGAGGTTAGGCAACGAAAAGATTCAACGGCAAGGATTGGACAAATACAAGCATGACCGGGTGGAGGACCTGATCCGCCGGGCAGGCTCCCGAGGAGAGGAGATGCGCGACGCCCTGACGGAGATGATCACGGAATGGGGAGCTTGGCAAGTGACACACGTCACAGCCCGCATCTATTACGGTCAGGAAGCCTTCCTTCAACTGAAAAAGAGCAGACCAGACGTACGCACATTGATCGTCTATGGAGAGTTGGAGGGGAAAAAACCAAGCCGAATGTTGAACTACCTTTCGAATGCGGAACAGATAAGCATTCCAGACTGCGGACACATGGTCAACATGGAACAACCGGAGCAATTCAATTTATTGTTAATGAATTGGTTACATAGATTGACTGTAAAAGAATGACGATTGTTCCGGGAACTGATGAATCCTTTCGTATATTAGAATCATAGTTTGATAATCTTATACACTTTCTTTTCTACCACTGACGCACCCACAACATGAAGGAAATATATCCCTGGTTGTAATTCACTCATGTCCATGGTGTGGTTATCACTAATGGCATTCTCCGTGAGAACGGTGCGTCCCGTCACGTCCACGACTTCCAGATGGCTAGGACCCACCATATCGAGTTGGATGTGCAGCTTGTTCTTCACCGGATTAGGGGAATAGGAGATGATGCGACTGAAAGGTTGAATCGAAGAATCCTCGCCATCGCCCCTGTAAATGGCAGTGAAAGAATACGATTTTTTTTCACCAGTTTTTATAGTTATCTTATTGTCATACAGATATTTGACATCAACCACATTCCCCTTCCCAATGCAGAGGACTAACCACATCACAAATCTTTGTCCATTCACCCGAGGCGAGGCCTCAATGGTAATGGAATCGTTCTGGAACCATTTCCCATCAAACCGGCCGCGGTACAATTGTTCCCCACAAAGATACAAATTGCCCTTCCCCGTCGAGTCATCCACAGAAGTTTCCATGTGGGTTTTAATGGCAAGGGGAATCACCTCTCCCAAAGAGTAATATTCCGCGAGCATTCCGTAAAGGATATCGTTCCTATACTCTATCCAATCCGGCATTTTATTCAAGCAATCGTTCCATGTGGTTTGCGACATATTCCACCTATCTCTATGAAAAGGCACTTCATCATTGATAATTGAGGTCATGGAATCTACGACATGGTATATTTCGGACTTATGGAATATGTCCCCCAACTGGACAGCGATTCGTTCGATGTACATTCTTTGGACGATAGGGTTAGACAACATCTGTTCCAACATCCAAGTCGCCCAATCCATGTTTCCGTAGCTATAATAAGGCTCAGTTCTAGAAAGGAAATTGAAAGGATTAAGATTCACGCCCCTAATGTCCGCATCCGTGGAAGGAGGCCAATAAATGAAACCGCCATCCAAATCCTTCAACAGCCATCTCCACTTCCCATTCTTTCTGTCCCTCCAAAAGACATGATTGTTATACGGCCAATCGTAATTTCCGACAAAAGCCTCAAGGGACATATAGTTAAGAAACTCATTCACATCGACGCAAGAAGAGAGTTTCTCATAGGAGAATTGAGGTTGGTTGAGTAGATTGCACAATTCGTTATACGCATCATACGAGCCTTCCTTGAGCTCATAGTTCTTGAATAAATCGATGTCCTCGGTTCCATAATTGGATAGGAAATAATCATCGTTATCGGTTTCCCTGATATTCTCGATTCCCCAATACCGTCCATTCAGATATACGATAACAGATTGGGATGATTGGTAATCCACATCCACCTTGCCACCCGAGAATTTCTGGGAGAAAGCATCTTTCAGGATCGTTAATTGGGCATCGTTTCCACCATTTCTCAGAAGGATAGACCTGTATCCATCCGCATCCTTTGGTTTCTTGTCGGAAAAGAAATTGTATGAGAAATGTTTCTTACCATATCTCTTCTTCGCATATATCTTTAGGCTCTTCACATTCTCGATACGGGGCCATCCGCCGGAAATCCTAGCTTCACAAAGTTGGTTAACCACCCTTTCTCCCTCCACGAAATACTCCATGTTGAGAGGTCTCCGCCTGTTGGTCCTGTAATTGCTGGGACCCTCCACACCATCATCATAATAGCCAGTCTTCCCCACCACGTATATTCCCAACGTGTCATCCCACAGATATTCGGGATTCAGGGAGAGTGACAAAACGGGGATCTGCAATTCCCTATCTGTTATGATATAAGAGTTGGCATTGGATGTTTTGCTCAGCACATCCTCCCTTATGACTTTAGCCTTAACGACGGTAGAACTGTCGATAACGATCGGACTGACATAAAGCGGTGACTGCTCCGTTGGTTCGCCACCATCCAGCGTATAATGGATGTCATGCTCGTACGGACTAGGGGCAGACAACGACACAGTCAACGAGCCGTAATAGATACCGCCTTGGGCATCATACTCGACATCGGGGGCAGACTCCCGCTCTTCACAATCATCCGAATTAGGTCGCATCGGGGTGGCATGTTCAAACCAGACCCAACTCGACGTATCAGAGGGGCAACGTCCATAACTGTGGTTGATGAGGGCATTCCTGTATTTGGAAATTTCATCTTCAACGGAGCCATCGTCACGGACAAGGTAAAACTTGCCGCTCGTGTTGTCTGAATCAATAAAGGCATGTATATGCTCGGACGAGACAATCTCCTCCTTATCCAAATATATGATTTTGTACCCATGGGAAGGGATAACGCACTCCACCGGTATTTCCCACATCAAAAGGTTAGACCTCGCATTGGACAAAAACCAACCTTTGATGTCTATGTCTTTATCGGTGGTATTGTACAATTCCACCCAGCCCTCCGGGAATTTATAATCTTCGTCAATGACCGTATTCACATTGTTGGGCATGATTTCATTAATGATAATCTCCTTGCCCGCATCTTGCGCGGAACATACGGAGACAACCAACAACATCCATACCAGAGCAAATAGATGAGTCAAATTTCTCATAAGCATCTACCTATAAAATACGGGGGTTCCAAAAACACCCATTCCATTATGGGATCCAACGCAACATTCTTATTCACCAAATATCCCGTCTAATCCATCACAAAAATAATAAAAGACCAATATAACGAAAAACATCCATCTATGCTCTCGCACTGATGGATGCAACATGAATTACTCAATAAACGAATTGAAATTTATTCTAATGGTATGTCTTTTTTGTTGTACACAATAAATAGTACAAAAAACATGCCAAAATATAAGAATTTCACACTTATTAACAAACCAAACTGAATTTTAACAGATTTTTACAAAATCTTATCTGAGTTTTAACAAATCTTTAATCTTTTCCATGCCTAATAATTCGGCACAAGTAAAAAATGAGGTCATGGAAACACCCAAGACACCATGCAGATTCAGGTTTTGTCCTGTCAACAACAGGTTAGGCAGCGGAGTGCGGGGCGTCAACATGGTGAACACCAATTTCTGGTAGTCCTTTTTGATGCCATATGCGCTTCCTTCGTATGTGGAAGTATAATCAGCGTAGGACAAAGGCGTGCTAGTATAGACATCCTCCACGCAATCCTCCAATCCCTTAATATGCTTGGAAACGAGCGAAATACACTGTTGCAGCTTCTGTTCCTTGAAGGCTTCGTATTCTTCTCCGCGACGTAGGACCTTCGTGCCGGCCCATTGCTCCACATCCCTCCAATTCATAGGGGTGAGGATGTCTATGTTCGAGGCGTATGGCGTATCGCCTGTTGGCACTTGATAGCTCACCAATGCGGCGTCCGTCCGATGGCACGTGTCGAAGGAGGCGTAGTCCCATATATTGTTCGTCTCGTAGATGAATTGGTTGCGGTTCAGGTATGGAACGCCCTCTTTCAGCTTGATGTTGGCGGTGAACATGCCAAAGGTGTTCGGAATGCCGGCGATCCGTTTCCGGTATATTTTTTTCAGCACCTGGCTCTCCTTCACCAATTCCAACGTGGCGACCGGATGGGCGTTGGAGATGAACGTGTCGGCCTCTATATGCTCCTCTCCGTCCACAACCGCATAGGAGAGTTTGCCATCCTTCTCCACCAACTCCGTCACCTTGGCCTTGGTGCGAACAGTGCCACCCATCCTGCGGATGCTGTCCGCCAAGCAGTCTGCGATTTGCTGTCCTCCCCCCTCGATTCTCCAAGCGCTTTGGATGAAGGAGTCGTTGATCTGCGCATACACGTAGAGCGGCAGGTTCGCATGGAGCTCCATCTTCAGCGAGGTGCCCGCCAAGACATTGCGGAGCTTCTCATCCGTAATCGTCTCATTCAGAAAATTATATGCGGAATTAATGAATGCGGGTTTTTGGTAGAAATCCACCGCGTCCGCCGTATCAAAGCTTTTGAATATGTTGTCGCCCACATCGGACAATGTGGACATGTATTTTCTCAGGTTATCCTTCTGTTTCGGGAAACGGGAGGCCAACTCTTTCTCGAAATCCGCCCTACCCGACACGAACTTGAACTGTTCACCGTTCAGGATAATCTCGTCGAAGCAATCCTTGTCGAGTCTATGCCAAGGCAGCCCCATCAGCTGGAAGAAGTCGAACAAGCGCCAAAGCGACTGCCCTTCGTCCAGCGCCCCCACGTAATGGAAGCCTGTATCGAATTCCGTCCCTTTCCGTTTGAATGTCTGCAGGCAACCTCCCAGGGCGACCCCTTGCTCAAGCACACATACGTTCATCCCACATTTGGAAAGGGTATAGCCACATTCCAAACCGCCTAATCCTCCTCCTATGATGACTACATCATACTTCATCGCAGATTACTTGTAAAATCTCTTGGCTCTGTACAACGTGTAAAGCTCGTCTTCATCCTCCTTGATGAAGTCACTCTTGAGAATATTGCTCTCACACCCCTTAAAGGTGATCAAATAACGTGTCTTAGAGAGTGCGGGTTCAATGTCCTCCAACTTCCATCCTTCGTTGACGATGACCGTCTCGTAAGGTTGCTGAAGCACATCGGCGCAGCTGGAGAAATTAATCCTATCATTGTTCAGATAGCAATGCTGCGCAAGCAGTAACTTATCTTCATCCGTGTCATATCCGACCACCTCGCTATGCTTGTTGTTGATACCGAACCAGTAGGACTTGAATCCATAGCCACAGCCATACTCCAACACATTGCCTTCCAACGGGAAGATGCAATTGAACAGGTTGTAGTTACGTGTGATTTCCAGCTCTTTCGCGAGTTGTTTCTCCACATGATAACCTTTGTACTCGTAATTGTTGCGTATCTGTTGCTTAAGCGACATGTGGTCCTTCCCCAACTTGAAGTATACATCTCCATGCAGGATGTTGAAAACCGTGACAGGGGCTTTCTTCTTGGCGATCGGACGCTTGATGAGCCAATAGAACAAGAAAGGCTCCAGCGAATAGGAGATAATCACGGCGGTGGTCATGCCTATCAGCGTGGAAACGCCTATGGACCTCACCGCAGGGTGCGTGGCGAACATCAGGGACGCGACACTGACGATCAGCACGAAAGCGGAGAAGAGAATGGCGGTCTTGTGGAAGACAAGCACATTCTTCCTGATCCTGAATTCGGAGAGCAGTCCGTCCATGACGAATATACTATAATCGACACCTATACCGAAGATGAAGGTGGTGATGACAATATTAATCAGATTGAATTGCATGTTGAAGATGCTCATGACGCCCAAAACGATGTACCAGCTCAGAGCCATCGGCAGGAAGGCGATCAAGGCCAGAATGACGCT
The DNA here is from genome assembly GCA_017649635.1 of Paludibacteraceae bacterium. Lineage (GTDB taxonomy): Bacteria > Bacteroidota > Bacteroidia > Bacteroidales > Paludibacteraceae > UBA1181. The sequence continues at coordinate 16,466 of JAGCGM010000237.1, forward strand.
CTTGTAGCTCAACAACAGCACGATAAGCACGAAGAGGGAGGACATGAGCAGTGTCGTGGAGAAGTCATCATGGATGAGCTTCACCATGTTGTTCGTGTAGTAATAAGGGTCAATCACGACGAGGTGAGGTATCCGGGTCACTTCGTCACACACCTCCCTCTTATCGCTGAGCTTCATGTTCACAGGCGTGAAGACCATGTATTTCCCGTCCGTGTACTCGATCATATTGCTCTTAAGGGAAGAAGGCAATATGTCGGAATCCGCCAGAACCAAGGTGGAGCGCTCCTCTTCGACCATATTCTGGAACTCCATGAAGACGGTAGGGTCCAATCCATACTTGAGGGCTGATTCGTTCAGGTTGGCGAACACCTTCTCTTTTTTCTCTTCTGTCCAGAAGGAATACCAACGGTCGAGCCTTCTCTCCTGTTCATCCAACGGTATGAAAATCATGCTATTGGACGTGCCGAAGGATCTGACCTTACCATAGTTCTCTTTCAAATTACCCAATACACTCTCCAACTTCTTCGAGTAGCACAACGCGCTATCCAAGTTCTCGGAGACAGCGGCGAAGTAGACGGTCCTGCAATCCTTCGTCGTGTGTTGGGCCAGAATCTCCTGCGATTTCAGCACCTTATCATCGTAGTAGGAGATGTGGGTCAGGTCGGAATCGAACTTCACCCATTTGGACCCGATGAAACAGATGAGACTGATGACCACAATGGCGCCGATGAGGTATGTTTTCCGCTCGAATGGGTAGGAGTTGATCTTCTCCAACAACACGAATGCCTTTTCGTAACGCTTGTTTTTCTCCTCGTTGAAGAACTGAGGCAAGAAGAGCAGGCAGAAAGCCGTGGTTCCGACCAGCGCCAGGGAAGCGAAGAGGCCAAAGTCCTTCAGCAACTCGGCATCGGTGAACATGAGGCTCGAGAATGCGCCTATTGTGGTGAGGCAGCCCAAGAAGACTGGTGTGGTTTGCTCCTCCAACACTTTGATCGGGTTACCCACATACTTGTAATGCGTGATGACGTGTAGACAGTAGCTGACCGCGACACCCAAGACGATCGCACCGATTCCCAAGGCGAGCAAAGACAACTGCCCTTTGATGAAGTAGATGACGCAAAGGGCGAAGAAGAAGCCATACACAATCGGTATCGCCATCTGCAGCAGGGTGGATTTGTTGCGGTAGCATATGCCAATTACAAGCAGTGCGAAAAGAAGGGAAACGGAGAGCGTCATGACCAAGTCGTGCTTGATCTGTCTGGAGTTGTAGACACTTTGTGGCGCGGCGCCATGGTAATAGACCTCCACATTAGGAAATGCTTTGGCGAGTTCCTCAAGGTCTTCGTCGATCACATCGATTAGCTTCGCGCTCTGCTTGGAATCCACCGTCTTGAAGTTCGGCGAGATGAAAGCCAATGCGATGGCGGAGTCCGGCGAGAAGAAATGTTGGCTAATCAGCGTGTAATTAGACCCTAGTCCATCCCTCAATGCGTCCTTCTTGCTCACGAAGATTTCCCGTAGGGCGAGCGGGTCTTGCGCGATCACCTGTCCCAACATCGCACCCATAGGGGAATAGAGCGTCATGAGGTTCTTTTGCATCTGCATGTCGATGTGCTCCTTGGTGGTCAGGGAGTCCATCATGACGTAGTCCGCACTGTCCAGAAAGACAGGCAGATAGTTATATAGGGAAGCCACCCCCGACTGGATGAGGTCGGCATCCACCTTGTAAAGTATGTCTGTGATCATCCCTTGTGCGACCTCAGACTCCATCAACCTTTCGCAGAAGGAATCGCAGGCTGATTTTAGGGATTGGACATCCTTGCTGTCGTCCTTCATCTTGAACACGACGAAGAGTTTATCCTTCACCTTCAGGTTGGCGAATACCATCTCTTTGGAGTTGTCGCCCTCCTTATCAGAAGGAAGAAGTTTGGTGATATCCTCTTCGTAGACCATCTTCTGGCCAAAGAAGGCGAAGAAGGCGAAACTAAGCAACATAACCGCATAGAAGACGATCTTGTGTTGCTTGAAGTAGTTATAGACAGCTATTGTGAATTTAGCCATGATATTACGTCTTTAGCATTACAGGGAATAGTCCCCTTTATACTCCAAGAAAGATGTTTGCGCGTCGTCGGACAATAGGGATGCGACCACACCGACCGTTCCGTCCCCCTTGTCGTTGAGTACCAATCTCAGCAGCAGTTCCTTGTTTTTCGTGGGGGTCAGCAACTCCGAAAACCGGCATTGTGAGATCGAGCCGATAGTGAGCTTCTTCCCAAAAGAGACCTCCGCGCATTCGCGTATCATTTGGATGCTGCACACGCCCGGACAGATCGGGTCTCCCGGGAAGTGACCTTGGTACACCTGATGGTCAGGGTTCAAGGCGATGAGGAATTCGGAACCAGACTCGTTCTTCCTTCCCTCTTTGATTGTAAAATATCTATCTTGAAGCATATACATAAATTGCTAAATCATTCGACGCCCCAACGCTTTTTCCACTCCTCGTAAAAAGGAGGGTTATTGAGTTCTAGGATGCCCTCGGACTTGCTCATGAACACTTGTGTCGTCGTGGCGGTTAGCACCAAGGCATTGTCGCTTTTCCTGAAAATACTGTACTCAAATATTATTTTCGCAGCCTTCGTCGGCACATAGCGAGTCTCCACGATAACGGTGTCGCCCACTGTGACGCTTTGCAGATAACGCAGGTTCATGTCCACCATGGGAGCCGTGTATCCGTTGTTGAAGATGGTCATGTACTCGAGTCCGTACTTCTCTCCGAAATCCTCACGTCCGTCCTCCATGTACCTGACGTAGCTACCATGCCAAACGACACGGATGGAGTCCACTTCCGAAAATCGCACCTTCACCTCGATGCGGCTCATCAGCGGTTCACCGGAATAATCCACGCTCAGTCGTGAGGAATTTCTCTTCATGCTTTTTATTCCTTGATGAATATCTTCATTTGGCAGGAAGCGACCACTTCCCCCTCCGCTTTCGTCTCCGCCTTGATCAGGGAGACATTCTGCACCTCCGAGACGATATGTATGGAAGTGAGGAGCTTAGCGCCCGCCTTAGGCTTGGCGACCAATTTGAACTTCTTCACCTCTCCGATGTATCCGACAGGTGTAGGCTCGTTTTTCAGTTTCGCCTTCACGCCGGCATGGGCGGATGCAGATTGGGCGATGTGCTCGATCAGTCCTGGCTCGATGAACTCACCCTCCACGCAGAACATGTTATCCTGCGCGATTGTCAGCCCCGTCAGGCAGTCGCACTCGTCCGCCTCGTACAACGTGTCCACCATCATGATGGGGAAGCGCTGCGGTATCAATTCCTTGATTTGTTCGCCTTGGTACAATGGTTTATCCAAACTCATGCCTTTTCAATCTTTTCGTAAATGTAATCGTAGAGTTGGGAGAATGTTTTCAGCTCCTTCAACTCCTGTCCCGGTATCTTGACTCCGAAATCATTTTCGATGACAGCGATCAAGTCAACGAAGCTAAGGCTGTCCATCGCCAAAGTGATTTTAATTGTCGCCTCCGGGCGGATGGTCTGGATATCCACCTCGAACTCTTCGGCAAGCAATTCGTTCAATTTTTCGATAAACGTTTCTTTATCCATCAACACAATTATTTCGTGAATCTTTTAACTATCAATGTGGAGTTCGTTCCTCCGAATCCGAAGGAGTTGGACAAGAACATATCGAAGTGGGTGTCAAGACGTTTCGCAGGGATGTTCAATCTTGCGGAGTCTTCGTCCGGATTCTCGAAGTTGATGTTCGGAGCGATGAAGTCGTTCTGCATCATCAACATAGAATATACGATTTCGCTGGATCCAGCCATCCACATCTCGTGTCCTGTCATTGCCTTAGTAGAAGTTACGATTGGCTTATAACCATCGAACACGTTCGCGATCGCTTTCGCCTCGTTTTTGTCTCCCACAGGTGTGGATGTAGCGTGCGCGTTGATATAGGCGATGTCCTTCTTGTCCACGTGCGCCTCGCGGAGACACATCTCCAAGGAGCGGCTTGGTCCGTCCACGTTAGGAACAGACATGTGGTCTCCGTTAGAGGAGAATCCGTAGCCGATCACCTCCGCCAAGATCGGTGCGCCACGTTTCACGGCAGATTCGTAGCTCTCGATGATGACCGTAGCGGCACCACCTCCAGGAACCAATCCGTCACGGTCACGGTCGAACGGGCGGGAAGCCTTGGTAGGGTCGCTCTCCCTTGTGGAGAATGCGTTGATACCGTCGAAACTACCGATTGAATATGGGTTCACCTCTTGCGCACCACCGCAAACGATGCAGTCCTGCAAGCCCCATTTGATGAGGAGAGAACCCAAACCGATCGCGTGGGAACCACTGGCGCATGCACCTGAAACGGTCAGGTTAATACCTTTTAGTCTAAAGAGACAGCCCAAATTCATGGTGACGGTTGAGTTCATCGATTGGAATATCGCGCCGGAACCTACCAACGTAGTATCCTTTTTCTCTCTCATGATGTCGACGCTCTTCACAACAGCGTCTGCAGTACTATCGTTTCCGTATAACAAACCAATCTCATGGCTGTCAATATAGTCTTGGTCAAGACGAGCGTTACGAAGCGCCTCCGTAGTGGCGACATAGGCATATTTTGCTTGTTCAGGCATATATACGCGCTGATTTCTGCTTACTTGGCCCTTCAAATCAGGGATTTCCAAATGAGCGGTAAGCGCAGACCTGAAACCCATTTCCTTGCGCACAGGGTCGAAAATGATACCAGACTTACCATTGTAAAGTGATTCTCTGACTTCTTCAAGGTTCTTGCCCAAGCAAGAGTAA
>JAGCGM010000238.1 GCA_017649635.1 Paludibacteraceae bacterium
AACAAGTCTATATCAGGGTCATCCACCCCGATGTATTTCACACACGACATAATGATAAGTTTTGCTTTATTAATTCTTCTTTTATCTAGACTTCAAACTTAGTGATTTTTGGGGAATTAGCAAAGAATAGACTTTAGTTTTTAGAATTCCCCCAACAACTATCATCAAGGCCGAAATTCTTAACTCATAATTCATAATTCAAAATTCTTAATTCATTAAAGTGTTCCACCCCCAACCTCTCGTCGCCCTTCATGAACGGATTCCACACATCCCCTAAGAACGCCACGCCTCCGAATCCCCAACTCCGCACGAGCGGGAGACGCTCCACCGACATTCCGCCTAAGGCAACCACCTTGTCGTCGATGATCCCCTCCTCTTTTGCCTTGCGCAACATGTCAGGAGAGAGGGACGGTCCGTACCCTTGCTTGGAGATGCTGTCGAAGATTGGGCTGAGGAAGAGATAGTCACATTGAGGCTTATGGGCGACCACCTCCTCCAAACTATGGCAGGAGCGGGAGACATGTCCCTTCCACGACTGTGGCGGATAGGGATTCCGCTGGTTGAGATGAACACCCTTCACCCCATACTTCTCCGCCAGTTCGAAATGGTCATGCAAGACGATACGTGGGTAGTATTGCGGATCCACCTGCTCCAAGAACGACTCGTAGGCATGCACATCCGCCTCCGGCTTGCGTAGGTGAAGGTACTCCAGTCCGTTCCTGAACAGGGCGTCCACACACTGCGCCTCGCCTTGGAAAAACGTGGGATAGGTGATCACAATCAGTTTCATGCCTAAACGATATAATTATTTACAAATCAAACACATGGCTTTCCATCGTGCACAAATCGATGGTCCATAGGCGATTGACCAAAGGGGTTCCTATCCCTGTGATCAGTTGGAGGACCTGATTCGCCTCCACACTCCCCACAATCGCTGGGGTCACGCCTAGCACCGCCTTCGAAGGCGTGTAGTCCTGCGTCTCTTCCTTCGGATAGAGGTCGGTGTAATATTTGGGAGACTTCCCCACCCCGAACACGCAGACTTGGCCCGCCAAGCCCTGAATCGAGCCATAGACGTAGGGTTTCTTCTGCGCCCGGCAGACTGCGTCGATAACGTAGCGGGAGGCGAAATTATCGCAGCCATCCACCACCATGTCATAATCACGGATGATCTCCGCCGCGTTCTCCTCCGTCAGGCGGCAAGCGTAGGGAACCAGATTCACCTCGCTGTTCTGGGCGGCGAGACGTTTCACGGCGCACTCCACCTTGCTCAGCCCCACCTCCTTTTCCGTGTAGAGCACTTGTCGGTGGAGGTTCGTGACGCTCACCACATCATCGTCCATCAGTCCGATGGTGCCCACCCCTGCGCCTGTCAGATAGGTGGCGATGGGAGAACCCAAGCCTCCCACACCCACGAGGAGGACACGAGCGTTCTTCAGCTTCTCTTGCCCCGCCTCGCCCATCTCAGGCAAAAGCATCTGACGGTGATAGCGTTCTTTAAAGTCCATACTATCCTGCTTTGACGATTTTCAGTTCATCGAAGCTGCTGTCCCAATCCTTCCAGACAGGTTCCCGGCCCAGTTCCTTCAGGCGGGCGTTGATCTCCACCGCCGTACGGTCATCGTTCACATGGAACTGCTCCAGCGCCTGCGGATAGGTGTAGTAACCGCCCGGCTCCGTCTTGCTCTCCGCACTCATGGTCGTGACGCCTAGGCAAGCCATGTTGTCACGGATGATGGCGGGTTCGCGGGTGGAGTAAGAGATGTCCACGTCGTGGTCGAAGATGCGCATGGCGAAGGTCACCTGCGCCAGCTCCTTGTCGGACATGATCACGTTCGGTTGGAATCCACCATTCTCCGCCGGACGCATACGAGGGAAGTTCACGCTATATTTCGTCTTCCAGTAATGTTTCTGCAGGTAACGCAGGTGGTAAGCCATCATGGTGATATCCGTGCGCCACTCCTTCTCCAACCCGATCAGAACACCCATGCCGATGGAGTGCACACCCGCCTGGCCCATGCGGTCGAAGCCGTTGCAGCGCCACTCGAACTTAGACTTCATGCCCTTCGGGTGATAGATGTTGTAATTGGCCCTATGATAGGTCTCCTGGAAGCAGATCACACCGTTCATGCCATGACGGGTCAGCTCCTCGTACTCCTCCGTGCTCAGCGGCATCACCTCGATCTTCAGGTTGGAGAAATACTTTTTGGCGACATCCAACGCCTTGGCGATGTAAGGAACGCCCGCTTTGGCAGGGTTCTCGCCCGTCACGATCAGCAGGTTCTCGAAAGGCCCCAGCTTCTTGATCGCCTTGTATTCATCCTCACACTGGTCTATGGTCAGGATGGTGCGCGCCATCGGGTTGCTGATGTGGAACCCGCAATAGACGCACGAGTTGGTGCATGAGTTGGTGATATAGAGCGGAATGAACATCGAAATGGTCTTACCGAAGCGTTCTTCCGTATATTTCTTGCTGAGACGGGCCATGGTCTCCAAGTAGGGAGCGGCCGCGGGCGAAATCATCGCCATGAAATCCTCCACGTCACAATGTTCCTTCGACAAGGCGCGGCGTACATCCGCATCCGTCTTCGCCGCGATCTTCGCAGTGGTCTCGTCCCAATCTATTTTAGCTAATTCGTCTGAAAACATCTCCTATGAGAATTTTGAATTATGAATTTTGAATTATGAGTTATTTCTTTTTGAGGTCATGACTGAGTCTCATGGCGCAGAAGTTCGGTCCGCACATGGTGCAATATTCGCCGTCCAAATGCTTCCCTTTGTGGAAATAGGACTGCGCGCGTTCAGGGTCCAGCGACAAGTCGAACTGGTCCTTCCAGCGGAAGTCGTAGCGAGCCTTGCTCAATGCGTTGTCACGCACCTGTGCGCCCGGATGGCCCTTCGCGAGGTCAGCCGCATGGGCCGCGATCTTATAGGTCACCACGCCCACACGCACATCCTCCTTGTCCGGCAAGGCGAGGTGCTCCTTCGGTGTCACGTAGCAGAGCATGGCCGTACCCAGCCAGCCGATTTGCGCCGCACCGATGGCCGAGGTGATATGGTCATAGCCCGGAGCGATATCCGTCACCAAAGGACCGAGCGTGTAGAACGGTGCGTTGTGGCACTTCTCGATCTGGCGTTCCATGTTCTCCTTGATCTTATGCATCGGCACATGTCCAGGACCCTCGATGAAGGCCTGCACGTTCTTGTCCCATGCGCGGAGCACCAACTCACCCAGCGTGTCCAGTTCGGCGAACTGCGCCTCGTCGTTCGCGTCGGCGGTGCAGCCAGGGCGCAAGCCGTCACCCAAGGAGACCGCCACGTCATACTGCGCCAGGATGTCACATATCTCATCGAAATGCTCGTAGAGGAAGCTCTCCTGGTCGTGCACCAAGCACCATTTGCTCATGATGCTACCGCCACGGCTGACGATGCCGCAAAGGCGCTTATCCGCCAAATGCACATTCTTCTTACGGATACCCGCATGGATGGTGAAGTAGTCCACACCCTGCTCACACTGTTCGATGAGCGTATCCTTGTAGATTTCCCATGTGAGGTCCTCCACCTTGCCGTCCACCTTCTCCAACGCTTGGTAGATAGGCACCGTGCCCACCGGCACAGGGCAGTTGCGGATGATCCATTCGCGGGTCTCGTGGATATTAGCGCCCGTGGAGAGGTCCATCAGCGTGTCACCGCCCCACTTGCAGCTCCACACAGACTTCTCCACCTCCTCGTCGATGCTGGAGGTAGTGGCGGAGTTACCGATATTCGTATTGATCTTCACCAAGAAGTTCCGTCCGATGATCATCGGCTCAGACTCAGGGTGGTTGATGTTAGCGGGAAGCACGGCACGGCCCGCGGCTATCTCGTCACGCACGAACTCAGGCGTGATGTGCGTCTCGATGCCCAACTCCTTGCAGTTCATGTTCTCACGGATGGATACGTACTCCATCTCAGGCGTGATGATACCCGCCTTAGCGTAAGCCATTTGGGTGATGCATTTACCCTTCTTGGCGCGGTAAGGCAGAGCGATATGTTCGAAGCGGAGGTGGTCGAGACTCTTGTCGTCACGGCGCATGCGGCCATATTCGGAGGTGATTTCAGGGAGTTGCTCCACATCGTCCCTACGGGTGATCCAAGGCTCACGCATGCGAGGCAATCCCTTCTTCAGGTCGATCTCGATGTTCGGATCGCTGAACGGACCGCTCGTGTCATAGATCATGACCTTAGGGTTCTCGGTATTCACCTTCTCACCGTCCACGATACACGTAGTAGGCACCTGTTCCACTTGGCGCATCCCGACACGGATATCAGGGAACAACGTACCCTTCAAATAAACTTTTTCGGAACGTGGGAAAACTATTTTTTGGCTCATAATGATTAGTTTAAGAATGAAGTCAACGGCGAAGAAGCCTCCGCCACAAAATTATCCGCTTGCGTGCCCAGACCAGCCTCGTAAGCCATTCTGCCCGCCTCGACAGCCTGTTTGAAGGCGACAGCCATCGCCACAGGGTCACCCGCCACCGCGATCGCCGTGTTCACCAGGCAGGCGGATGCGCCCATCTCCATCGCCTCAGTCGCATGGCTTGGCGCACCGATACCAGCGTCCACCACCACAGGGACGTTCGCTTGTTCGATGATGATGCGGAGGAAATCCTTCGTGCGCAAGCCCTTGTTCGTACCGATCGGTGCGCCCAAAGGCATCACGGTAGCGGCGCCCGCCTCCTCCAAACGCTTGCAGAGCGTAGGGTCAGCCTGGCAGTAAGGCAAAACGACGAAGCCCAGTTTCACCAGTTTCTCCGTAGCCTTCAGCGTCTCGATCGAGTCAGGCAACAGATAGCGAGGGTCCGGGTGGATCTCCAGCTTCAGCCAGTTCGTGCCGAAAGCCTCACGCGCCATCTGTGCGGCAAAAACAGCCTCTTCAGCGTCACGCACGCCCGACGTGTTAGGCAACAACTGTATATTTTGGCTCACGATATGCTTCAACATATCATCCTCCTTGTCCTCCAACTCGATACGTTTCATGGCCACCGTCACCATCTCCGTTCCGGAAGCCTTGATGGAAGCCTCCATCAAGCGGTTAGAATCGAACTTGCCCGTACCCAAGAAGAGGCGGGAGTTGAACTCTTTCCCTGCAATTACTAATTTATCCATAAGTGTTATAATTAATTTTTATTCATTTATTCATTCCATCAAATCCATCAGTTTGCGCATCTCCTCGACCGGGTTTTGCGCCCTCAAGACCGTGCCCGACAAGGCTATGCCCGAGACGCCCGTCCGCATGATCGCGGGGATATCGTCCGCCTCGATGCCTCCGATGGCCACGATAGGCAGGCGGATATCCGCACCCCTCATCTTCTCCACGATAGAGGTGTAGCCCTCCAACCCCAGCACCGGGGAGAGGTTCTTCTTGGTGGTCGTGAACCGGAAAGGACCGCATCCGATGTAATCCGCACCCGACGAGGCATGCGACGAGACATCCTCGAAGGTGTTGGCGGTTCCACCGATGATGAAGCCGTCGCCCAAGATGCCACGGGCCTCCGCCACCGGCATATCCTTCTTGCCGAGGTGTACACCATCCGCCCCCACCCGCTTCACCAGCTCCACATGGTCGTCGATGATGAAGGTGGCGTTCTTCTCCGCGCAGAGGTTCTTCACCTCCAAGGCGATAGGCTGGATCTCCTCGTCCGAGGCATCCTTCATGCGCAGTTGTACCCAACGGCAACCGCCCTCCAAGGCCATGGCGATGGAGTCCAAGTAGGAGTATTGCTCCGTGAAGTGCGAGATGAACTGCATCCGCACATTCTCCTGTAACATTTCTTGCTTATTCATAGCGGTCAGAAAAGTGTTTTAACCGCCGCAGGCAGCCTTGATGATGACGATCTGGGCACCCTCCTTCAGCGGGGAATTCGCCCATTCCGCACGAGGGACGATCTTGTTATCAACCGCCACCGCCACCCCCTTCTCGGGCAGCGCCAACTCGTTCGCCAACTCTAAAACCGTTTTGGATTCCGTGGAAGTCTCCTTCGAATTCACAAATACCTTCATTTCTTATCCTCCATTAAGTTAGAACAGAAATAAATCACAAGGAGAAACCAAGATGGATACAATTGAATTTCAATCCCTACGGCAGCATGATCTGCATCAGGTCTGAGGGTATGATCTCAGCCAATCGTACGTTGGCACCCCTTTGATTTATCGTGTGCAAAGGTACGATTTTTAATTTTGAATTATGAATTTTGGATTATGAAATTTAGTTGAATTTGCGTTTTTATTCGTTATATTTGTAAATAGTGACAAAATAGACAATGATTAATCAAAACACTCCAGGACTATGATAGGAAAAGACAAATGCAAATATCTACGGGAGATCAGGAAGCGAATCGCCACGGAGAACGATATCAAACTTGTGACGGAGGAATGCACCTACAAAGGAGAGTGCGCGGGCACTTGTCCGAGGTGTGAGGCGGAAGTGCGCTACCTGGAGTCGGAGCTTGACAGAAGGCAGAAGATGGGCAAGATCGTCACCCTTGCAGGACTGTCACTCGCAGGGATAGCCTGCAGTTCTTTGCTCGCATCTTGTGAAATGCTGCCAGGAAAGGCCATCAAACCACCTGTTGATGAGGTTGACAGCGTTGAGAGTGACACGTTAGAGCCAGAAACATATGAGGGAGGTATTGATTTTATCGAACAACCAGTCGTCGATGACACTACAGCAAGACCGGAAGTGGTGTACGTGACAGAGTAAAAACAGGTGTATCTGTTGCTTTTCAACGCAATAATTTTAAACAAAAAACAATCATACGTAAAAAACAGACTATATTTGCGGACGAATTCATTTCCAAGGGGAATGAGACATTCAGAAAAGTAAAAAAATATTTGCCATGCTCGGAAAAGAAAGACGCACGTATCTGCGGAGGCAAGCGTTAGGCAGGAATATCGCCATCGCAACATTATCCATCACAGGATTGGCCAGCGCCACCCTATTCACCTCCTGCGACGAAACGGATGAAGTCATAGAATTCGATTCATACATGAGTGAAAACGCATCCGTAAAGGAAGTGGGCGAAAGATATGTATTGCACCAAAACATCATAGACTATCTTTTTTACCAAAACATCTCAACGGAATCAGACTCCGTCTCATTTAATCTCTACAGATTTCACTTTACCGTAACGAGTGACGGGGAAATCAAAGACATCACTTTCGACACCGACAATTCACCATACGTGGCCGAGATCACGACATTGTTGGAGAGTATCCCGCACGAGGAATTGAACACGTTGACGGAAGATTGGATTTTCCACATATCATACGTCAAGCAAGGGGAAACACAGGGAAACCGATTATATTTCATAAGTGAATAAGGCAAAAGGATGAGAAAGAAAATAATGCTGATGTTGGCTCTGTTCAGTGCGGCAACTCTCTATGCGGAGGACGAGAAAGGAGAGAACATTTACAATACACAAGGATTCAAGTTGCGTCCGGAGATATGTTCGATAGGAATCAGTTCATCGAGGAGTACGGAATATGAAGGGAAGGACTCCCCATGCCTCACCACGGGCTTAGCCATCAACCTCGGCTACCAGCACGACGAACGCATTTGCTATGGGATAGGTGTGGGGTACAGGATGACGGTCACCGACGTGTATAATTTCAAATGTTACGAATCGATGCCCATCTATGCGGATTTGCGGCTTAACACATCCGGCAGGAAATTCGCGAGGGTATGCGGCATTAAATTAGGGTGTATTGTCAATCTGAAAGGGCACAAAGGAGAGGTCTTCACCACCTACCAAAGGAAAGAGGACTACAAATGGTTCTTCAAGGACTACCAATACAGGAACAAGCAAAAAGGTCTCTATTTCTGTCCCGAGTTAGGTTTTCGGATCAAGAAGGTGGAGATGTGCCTCAGCGTACCGATGATGGAGTTTATGCGTGTATGCACGACCTACGACAGTCAGACCCATGTCACCGTAAAGGATGAAAGGACGATTGGCATGGATGTCAGCGTCAACCTCACGTTATCCTATAACATCAAATTATAGGAGGGGATGGCGCATCGCACGCATTGTAGAGACACAAAATATTGCGTCTCTACCGGTGAAACGCCGCAAAATCCATCGAATTAGAATAATAATCAAATAAATAAATTATATTTGCGGACAAATTCATTCCAAAAGAGAATGAATCAAGTAATATCAGTAAAAAGTATATTATGATGTTAGGGAAAGAAAAATGTAAGTATCTACGTGAAATCAGAAAGAAAATCGCCTTAGAGAACGACATCAGGCTTGTGACGGACGAATGCGCCTACAAGGGTGAATGCAAAGGCACCTGTCCGAAGTGTGAGGCGGAGGTGCGTTACCTGGAGAATGAACTTGAAAGAAAGAGAAAGATAGGCAAGATCGTCACCATCGCGGGACTCTCGCTTGCGGGGTTGACAAGTGGCACATTGCTCGCATCGTGCGGTGAAGAGGAAGGAGACGTGCCAGCGTACGAAAACAATTTCGGGGAAGGGGATAACATAGAGGAACAGGCGAAAAGGAAGGCCCTATACTATAACATCATCGAGCGTTTGAACCAGAGCGACATCAATGTGAGCACAGGGAATGACACCATATTCCAACAAGGCCACAGAAATTATTTCATATTCACCGTCACAGACAAGGGGGAAATAAAAGATATCCAATTCCCGCTCGACAGCACATCCTACGTCGAGGAAATCACCCATCTGTTGACTAGCATTCCCCAAGAGGATTTGAACACGTTAGAAACCGATTGGACCTACAGAATCACGTTCTGTGCGGAAGACAACAAACTAAAATTCAAAGATGCATATTAATCATTAAATCATTAGTCCATGAAATCAATGAAGAAAAAAATCTTAATCATACTCTCCGTATTGCTTACGGCAAATGTGTATGCGGGAGAGGAAAACACCAACTCCTCATATTATCCCAACGGGTTTAAATTGCAAATAGAGAGATCCACGTGGGGCATAAATGTGGAAAAGGATTTTAACTCAGGAATCAGGGAGGTATCGTTTGCCAGTGGCCTTTCCGTCAATTTCGGATATCAACAGAATGCGCATCTGTACTATGGATGCGGTATAGGATATAGGCTCAAGAGCGATGATTTTTTTGACGATTTCTACCTTTCCGTGCCTGTATACGGTGACATTCGTTTCTATGCGTCCGACCAAAAGGTGGTTCCCTATTTTGGATTAAAGATAGGCTATTGTATCAGCTTAATCGGGGAAGAAGGCCAAGATTACGATGTTTACCATGATGGAGAAGGAGGGTATTATTTCAACTCATATGATTACCAATACAGCATGAAAGGCCTCTATATGCGTCCCGAAGTGGGCGTGAGAATAAAGAAGGTGGGATTAGCCATAGGCATTCCGATTGTTGAAAAGGTTAGGGAACAGACAAAATACAACAGCCAAAGAGAAAACACAATTGAGCATAAGGAAACAAGCATGGACGTAGGGGTTAACCTGACGGTTTCCTACAACTTCTGTTTCTAGGGACAAACAAAAAAGGCGATTCGAACGAACCGCCTTTTTGTTTAATATAAATTCAGAATAGGATTATTCCGCGCTATTATCAACGATCTCAGCGTCAGCAGCGTTCTTTCTGATAGACTCGATACCATTCAAGCAACCAGCCTTAGCCTTGTAGCTCTCACCCGTGGCGATGATTTCACCATTGCCGGCTTTCAAACGGAAGCGGAATTCGCCCTTCTTGTCCTTGTATACCTCGAACTTAGGGTTCTTCTCTGTAGCGAAACCTTCAACAGTCTGATCCTCAACCTTAGCCACCTGGCTGTTTTTCTGTACACTGGCAATACCAGACTTGCAAGAAGACAAAGATGAATAAACCTCTGAAGTAGCGATGATCTCACCATTGCCTGCCTTCAAGTTGAACACCACACCATTCTTCGCTTTAGAAATCACAAATTTTCCCATAACATTAATATTTAAAGTTAATAATTTCAAACACTAAGCGAATTTAAGAATAATAGTCGTGAAAAAAAATATTTATGACATAAAAATTCATGTATGATGATTCAGAAAATAAATTGTTAGAGCAAAGCATTAGTCATAAAAATCGGACTACCCCAATCAGTTTAATCATTTCTTGTGCACCACAACACGCTGGGAAGAGCCATCCGACAAAGAGCACACGACGTATACACCATCACTCATGGCAACGTCAGTCACTTTAGAGCGCACCTCCACCCCATTGGCAGCCACAAAGCTTGCCACAGGTCTGCCCATTAGGTCGTAGAGCGTGTAGCGGGTAGGCACGTTCGGGAAGTCTGCGGAAATCTCCTCGCACCTTGTCAGCGTGATGTCCTGCTCGGCATCGCCCGTGTAGATATCCTCCGGATAGGCGAAGGCCTCGTCACCGATTTTCAGATTGCCGAACCCTAAGTTGGCAAGGCGGGTCGGATCATTCAGTTGCTGACGGATAGGTGAGAGACGGAACTTATGGCTATATGTGTTTTTAGGGAAGAGCATATAGTCGTCCATCGGTTTCGCACCCCAGCTGTTCACACCGCCAAGGCCCATTTGATGCAGGTCTATGCGGAGGGTGATATCCTCGTCACGCTTCAGGTCCCAAGGCAGTTTCACGTCCGTCAGCTGCTGCGGTGTATAGTGTTGCGCACTGAACTCCATGCGAGGGGAACCCACCACCATCAGGCCCACACCGTTTGCGTTGGTCATCGTAGCCCACTTCACATCCGTGCGTTGGCCCGTCTCACCGATCTCCATGTAAGGGATCGTCATGGAGTCTGCAGTGGTCGCATAGACACCCATGAAGCTACCTCGGTTACGACCGATGTAGTTCTCCTCCGGTCCACGGCCGTACCATCGCACCCGCTCGAACCCGCCAGGCAGCGTGATGAGTGTACCCACGTTAGGAATCTCAGAAAGTGAGCCATCCGGGTAGAAGGTATAATCCACCAAGACATCACCGCTACCATAGATGGTGTAGGTCAGGTTCATGTGCGAAGAGCCAGCCTCAGGGAACTCCAATTGGAAGGAGACCTGCGTCTCACGGTCGGAAACCGTCTTCACATCGGAGCCCTTCACCGTGCGTTTCATGCCCGCATAGCGCCAAGCGGCACAACGTCTCTCCATGCCATTGCCCTTGTCATTATCGATCGGCGCACGCCAGAAATTAGGCACCGGACCATCCTTGATCAACGTCTCACCGTTCAACGAATAGTCACGGATGACACCATACGAGAGGTCTATGGTCACGCTGAAATCCTTTCCCGTGATCTTAACTGAATTATTCTCCTTCGACACCTCCTGAGCCTCCAACGAAGAGATGGCGATGCGTGGAGTGGTCTCGTCCCCTATCTTCATGCGAAACTGGTCCATGGCGATGCTATAGCCCTTCTTCTCCCAGGCGGTATTCTCCTTCAGGACAAAATCCAGGTCCAGGTGATACTCGGAGCCCGGCTTGGTCTCCACCGCCGGCAAATCCAGCGTCACACTCTTCTTGCCCAATGGAGCGATGTCCAGATCAGAAGCGTCGATAGCTCCCTTGGCGATGACCTTACCGTCCTCACGGATACGCCAGACTCCATCCACCACATCCTTGATATTCACAAAGTTAAATCTACTCTCGATGGACACCTTCCCCTTGGCGGCATCCTCCTCCTTGACAATGATGTTACGGTATTGGTACTTCACCTCATAGATTTCAGGCTGGGGGGTACGGTCAGGGAATACCAATCCGTTTGCGCAGAAATTATCATCGCTTGGGTCACCCGCTTTCCACAGTCCACCGAAGTTGAAATACTGGGAGTTTCCACGGCGCAACCCTTGGTCGATAAAGTCCCAGATGAACCCGCCAAAGGAGCGTGGGTTCGCGTAGAAAGCGTCCATATACTCCTGCAGATCGCCCACGCTATTACCCATCGCATGCTCATATTCGCAGAGCATGATAGGTTTGTTATTATTATCATAACCCCAGATGGCGCCTGGACCGAAGTACATCCAGCTGTTCACGTCCGCATTGTTCCAGTCGCCCTCATAGTGCACGGGACGGGTCTTGTCAGCGAAGTGCGCTTGATCCAGTTCGGAGCGGAAGACGTTACCGTTACCCGCCTCATTGCCCAACGACCAGAGGCAGACGCAAGGATGGTTCTTGTCACGTTGCACCATCGAGTTCATACGCTCCACGCAGGCTCCGCGCCAGTCGTCACTGCTCTTCGGCAGCTTATCGTTGGCGCCATGCGACTCCACGTTCGCCTCGTCAATTACATAGATACCATATTGGTCACAGATATCATACATGCGGGGGTCGTTCGGGTAATGCGACATACGCAACGCATTGATATTGAATCGTTTCATCAACTTCACATCCTCCTCCATCCGTTCATAGGTCATCACACGTCCACGGTCAGGGTCAATCTCGTGGCGGTCCACTCCTCTGAACTTGATCGGCTGGCCATTGATCAGGAAGCGTGTGATACCGTCGCCTCCCTTCTTCAGCTCCACCTTGCGGAAGCCCGCCTTGTTGCTTTCGTACTGCACCACCTTGCCCGCAGCATCCTTCAGGGCCAGGACCACCGTATAGAGGGAAGGGGTCTCGGCCGACCAGCGGTTAGGCGCTTTCACATCCACTTGGAAGGAGGCGTCCACCTCCCCGCCATTCGGACGGATCTCCGACAACTGCTTCGTGATAGGGGCGAAGACCTCCTTGCCCGCCGCATCGTACAAGCCTAACTCCACACTGTAGCCCTCCGCTGATTCGCCGGAGAAGTTATCCACCCAGACCGTCGTGTTGAAGTCACCGTCCACGTAGTTATCCTGCAAAGAAGCATTGATCTGAAAATCTTGTATCTGCACCTTAGGCGTGGCATAGAGGTAGACATCACGGAAGATACCCGAGAGGCGGATGAAGTCCTGGTCCTCCAGCCAGCTACCATCACTCCAGCGGAAGACCTGGACAGCGATGTTGTTCTCCCCTGTCCTCAGTTTGTCCGTCACGTCGAATTCATGGTCCGTGTAGGAGTTCTCGCTATAGCCCACGTAGGCGCCATTGATCCAAACGTAGTAGGCCGATTCCACGCCCTCGAAATGGAGACGGATGCGTTTACCCGCCCATTTGTCAGGCACTTCGAATGTGCGCTTGTAATGACCCACAGGGTTGAAATTGGTTGGAGCATACGGAGGATTCAACCCATAGTCTGTCGCCGCCCATGGATAGGTGACGTTCGTGTAGATAGGACGGTCGTAACCCAATGTCTGCCAAGAACTAGGCACGGAGATATTGTCCCAGTTGGAAACGTCATAACCCTCCTTGAAGAATTCGTTGTTCCTTTGTGAAGGCTTTTCCACGTGGTAAAACTTCCATGTGCCAGATAAGGTCTGGTAACAGTCCGACGCACGCCTGTCCCCCTTGATCGCCTCCTGCAAAGAGCTGTAAGGCATGGAGGTCACGTGCGGTTTCAGGGTGTTGACACCATAAATCGTAGGCTTTCCGTTCCACTCATTGTCCTGGGCGGAAAGATTGAACGCTGCGGCAAACAGGGAAGCAGCGATGAAACTTAATGACAATCTATTCTTTTTCATAATATAATTCTTACAATAGTCTGACAATCAATATATAATCACTTGACAATATGCTTAAAGGCTAATCCGTCGGAAGCACGGAGGAGGTATACGCCAGGCAGGAAGCCCGCCCTTTCCATGGAACGTTCAATGGAGGAAGGATCACCTCCCACCACATGAATCGTTCCGCAGTAATAACCTCTTATATCATAAACATATAACACTTGTTCTCCGTTTGATGCAAGCGTGGAAGTCAGGAAGGTAATCTCCGAGAGATTCTTGGCGAAATGGATACGGTCGATGTTCGCGTACGGACCTGTGATCACCAGGCGCAATACATGCTCGCCCGCCTGTAGTTGGGTGGTCTCACCGTCAATCGTGGTATAATCGGTCCAGTTCTCCCCTTGCGGTATCTCCATGGTGTCCGTAATCGCAGCACCGTCCAGGAAGAGGCGGAAGCCCGAATGTTCCAAGCCGGAAGCCACCCACGCGCGGAACTGGTAGCGGGAGGATTCCTTCACGTTCAGCGTATACTCCAGCCACTCTCCCGCAGCCGTGTAACCCAACGCATAGCCGTCGGGATGGTGCGAGTCACCGATCGCCACGATGTCCACACCGTCCTCACGGTAGAATCCCTCCTCGTTGAGGAAATCCGTATCGTAGAAGGAGACGCTCTGTCCGCCCAAATCGTAGTTCTCCATCTCGATAACACCAGGGATGGCTGCATCCTCGACGAAGGCGGTTTGTGGCACAACCTCCGAGAAATCAGGCAGGATGGTGACCTTCACGGAGAATATGCCTTGGAAATCCTTCTCGATACCCGCATTGTTGATGACGGTCTGCGAGTGTCCGTCGTTGTCGTGGCAATAGTTCGATCCAGCCTGGTTGGCCGCATTGCCGGAAGGGGCGCGGTCGTACACATTATCGGAGACCTCGAATCCGCTCGACCCCTCGTCCAAGTAGATCGGAAGCACCCAATAGTCCGCCCATTGCGAAGCGGAGATGTCCGAGATGTAATTGTGTTGTATCTGTCCGCCTGTCCCCTGGTTGGAGAGCGTGTAGATGGGTCCGCAGTCCGCCAGCAGTTGGGAGACATGGTGGATTCTGTTCCAGTTGATATGGTTGTTGTTCATGGCAGTCTCCTGCTTCGTCCAGCCGAAGCCTACGGAGATGCCCGAATAGTTCATGTAGGCCAGTTCATTGTGTTCAATGACGATATCCCTCGGGTAGCCCGCCCCGATGCCCACGGAGCCCTGCGACTCGGTGGTGACGTGGTGGATATAGTTGTTCTTGATCGTATCGCGGGTGCATATCTCCGCACGGTCGGACGGGTTATAGGCTTTGTGGATCTCCGTGTTGTCGTCCTGCGAGAACTTACCGATCATGATGCCCGCCGCACCCAAGTCGGTGAAGATATTGCCCTGTATCATATCATCGTTGGTGCCCGATACGAAGTCCAAGCCCGTCATGGCCATTTGGGCGAATATGTTCTTCTCGATGCGGATATGGTGGGCGTTCTCCACCCTGACACCGGAAGCAGGACGCTTCAGGAGGAATTGGTTACTGCTCAATGGCTGTCCCGGATGCTCGTCGAGCACGTCGAGGTGGTAGAGGCCCGCCTGCAGGTCCATGTAGCCCTTCTCGCTCGGCAGGGTGAAGTTGGTATGGACGAACGTGATGCCCTCGAAAGAGAGGTAGCCCACCTTGTTGGAGGTGCTTTCCCCTTGGATGGCGATCAATGTCTCCAAGCGTGGGGCGACCACCAAGCTCTTGGTCATATCCTCCCCTTCCCTCGCCTTATAGTAGAGTACGTTCTCCGCCTCGTCCAGGTACCATTCTCCCTCTTGGTCGATAAACTCGTAGGCGTTCTCGAAGTAGAAGCATTGTTGGCGGGGCGGGTTGCTCATGAAGGCGGTACCCAGCATCGGGTATTTGCGGCGCCAGATCATCGTGTGCTCAGGCTCCTGCACCTCTATCTTGCAGACATTGCCCTTGTTGGTGATCTTGCTCAGGCGCAGGATGGACTCCGCCCAGGCGATCATCAGGTGCATCTCTACCTTGTTCAGTTGGTTCCAGTTACCCACTTGGTCGCTGTAGACCTCGAAGCCCTTGCCGAGCGTATCGACCTTCGCCAAGCGGAAGAAGTTATGGTCGCCGTTCTCCTTCAGGTTCGGATAGCGGGCACGGATAGCCTTTTTACCATTCACGTAGAGCTGACGGAAACGGGCTTCCACGTTCGGGGCGGCCCAGATATTGTTTTCAGCGTCATGCAGGGTCCAACCCTCGATAGGGATGCCACCCGTCACCAACGGAGACTCGCCCGGATAGTTCCTGTAACGGACGTAGTGGCCCGACTTACCTCCGTCCAGGTTGTTCAGCGTCAACGTACTGGCCAGCTGATAGGTGCCCCCTCGCAGGCAGACCACAACGTCGCCCGTCATTGTCTCGTTCACCTTGCGCACCTCCTTCTGCGCTCTTGCGAGCGTCTTGAAAGGAGCCTCGAAAGAACCCTCATTCGTGTCGGAGCCGGAAGGAGCCACGTAGAAAGTAGCCTGATTGCCCGTCTCATCGTACTGATTCGACTCGCCTTGCGCCAACGTCACGACAGGGGAAAACATCATTGCAACCAATAATGCCTTACGGGTAGACGCACACGCCACCCTTCGCAGAAATTCTGCCCAAAAAAGATATTTTTTCATCGCCTACAATAATTTTATAATACAGTGTCTCTCAATAATTCACAACAATGCATAACCGAACCTTAGACCTTATCCAGTCCAATTTCACTCAATCAATCGTAAAATACATCTAATATTTTAGATGTATAGGTTTGGTCGTGTTTTCCAATTCAGCAACGAGAATAGTCTGCTCACTCATTGCGCGTTTTTCCACAAAACATATTATTTACCCCGGCAAAGATAGTTTTTTTTCAACAAACGCAATCGATTTTATGTTTTTATTTTCGATCTGCATGGATATTACAATGGTAGACTGACCTTGTTCGGTTGATGGATGGCACAATTTCTTTGTGACAGAAGGTGTTCCCCTTTATAATATTAGACAATACACTTATAAACAACATATATAAGCCAATATACTTATAAATTACTTTTATAAGCCCAAAAACTTATATTTACTATTTATAATTGTATTTACTTATAAATTGTATTTATAAGCGTAATGACTTATATATTACTTTTATAAGTTAAATAACTTATAAGTAACATCTATAAGCTAAATGACTTATAAATTACTTTTATAAGGTGAAAAACTTATTTATAGCGGCTAAATACCTAGGGTAAGGATATGGTCTAATTCTCATGGAATCACTCCAAAGGCACGTCCGCACGTATTGTCAGATAAAATAGAATGGGCATCAAGGCTATTATTTTCAGGTTCATACACATCAAAAACAAAATATATATTATATATTTGCATAAGAAACCAAAAGGAAAAATGCAGGCCACAATATCCGCAGACATAGTATCTTCGACCGCTATGGAGCTGAAACAGCTCATAGAAGTACAGCAAAGCATCAATGAGCTGATACGCCAATTGTCGGCACAGGGTTTCATTTCGTGGGGCCGAGTGAGCAAAGGCGATAACATAGAATGCTACCTCAAGGATCCTAAGAATTCGTTAAGAGTCGCCCTTCTCCTCAAGTCATTTATTAAAAAGACTCCTTTGTACGTGGAGTTAGACGCTTCAGAGGCGGAAATAGCCGGAAATTCGGAAGCGGACGATAAGAATAAGAGAAGGAAAAGACGGCTGAATCTATTCACCACATTCGGTGTCAGGATAGCGATCGCTGTAGGCTCCATGAGAATAGCCGAAGAGTCTTGCAACGTGATGGACGGAGAGGCCATCTATGCTTCCGGCAGAGCCATCGAGCAGCAAAAGACATCCAACAGAAAGAAAATAACAATCAAGAGTACCTTATTCTTCCATGCGGAGGATGAGGAGCTCAACGACCGCATAAACGCCTATCTGGGACTGATAGACGTCTTGTTCAAGAGAGCCACCGCCCGCCAATGCGAAGTCATCTTCCATCGGCTCACAGGAAAAACGGAGGAGGAGATATCGAAACTGCTCGGCATAAGCCAATCTGCTGTGAATCAGCACTCCACACAATTCGGATGGAAAGCCATCGAACAGGTATTAAAACATTACGAACATATTAAATTTTAAAAAATGATTAAACTATTTCTACTTCAATTGGTTGCACACACTTTGTCAGATTTTTTCTTTCAGAACGACGCCATGTGTCAGGGAAAGAAAAGGAACGGTTTAAAAAGCTTCCTTTCTCCCCATCTGTTCGCTCATGTCATCATCACCCTACTTTTGTCGCTGCTCCTCGCCTCCCCTTGGGGATTCTGGTTCCCGGCATTCATCGTAGCGGGCACGCATTACGTCATCGATGGTCTTAAAAATGCGCTCCGTAATGAGCGGATCCATCTGTTTTTCCTTGACCAAATATTACATCTTGCGATTATCGCAGCGGCATGCATCCTCAGTTTCGAAAGGATGGAGCCATGCCAATGGGCCGTGGAGCTCACAAACACAATGGATCAGCACGGATTAAGCGTGCTTCACCAGGACTCCACCATCGCGATATTCATCGGCATACTATGGTGCCTAAAGCCCGCCAATATCATCATCAAGAAAGTATTGTCGTATGCAAAGGTGAACGTGCCGACGGAAGAGTCGTCGAAAGGGAACGGAGACTCAATGGAGTCTGACGAATTGCCTAACGCGGGAAAGATCATCGGAAACACAGAACGCCTGATGACCCTGACATTCGTTCTGACAGGTGATTATGAAGTGGTCGGATTCATCATGGCGGCGAAGTCCATCCTTAGGTATTCGGAGAGCAAAACAGCCAAATCGGAGTACGTGCTGATAGGCACTTTGCTTAGCTACGCCATCGCCATATTCCTGGGCCTTAGCATAAAACACCTATTCAGGATATGATGAGGGACAATATGTGCCTGACGAGTTTGATAAAATAACATTCCAATATAGTGATTAACGAGGCTATTAGTAGGGAGAGTAATCCAATTTTAAGGGAAGAGGGCTTCTCTTCGTTCCGTTTCAGGCTCTTTTGGTATGCCGGTTCACTTAACTTTTCAATGTAATATGAAGCATTTCTGAAATCATCCCGGGAGACTGTCACAGGCAATTCTGAGAGGGACGTGGCCTTGTTGATGTTGCGTTGTTCGTCGATGCTGACATAAACCTTGGGCTTATCGTATACTACCACAACAATGTACCGATCGTATTCGGCAACTGAGTCGATGTACCCAATATCAGACAACGAGCATTGTTGGTCACATTTATGGAAATCCCCATAGGGAGTTGTCACATCCCATGTCTCCCATCCATCATAACGGACGCCATCTATGTCATAACTCGCATCCTCAATACTGATCGTGAAAATCACGAAAACAAGCAGGAAATTGATAACAAGGACTAATGTGATGGCAAATGAGATGGCACAATTACGTAATGTATGCTCAGAGTGTTTGTGCTTCGACCATACAAAGGTTAGAACCACACTTAAAACAATTATGATGAAGATGAATAATATTTCGATCATAACGTCTAGTTACTTTAATTCAACAATACACTTAAACGGCTTCATTCAACAGATAGGGAAGCTTCCATCCTAAGCAAAGCTATCTTATTATTGATTCCGCCTCCATAGCCCGTGAGTTGACCTCCGGCGCCCATCACTCGATGGCAGGGAACAATCAGGCAGATGGGGTTCCACCCTACCGCGCCGCCCACCGCCTGCGCCGACATCCTCTCCAACCCGTGCCTTTGCGCTATCTGCATGGCTATCTCGCCGTAGGTCATGGTCTCCCCGAAAGGAATGGTGAACATGATCTCTGACACTTCTTGGCGGAAAGGTGTCACATTCTCCAGTTTGTACCGTGGCGTGAAATCGGGCTGATGACCTGAAAAATAGTCGTCGAGCCAACGTCGTGTCTCCTGAAAGATAGGCAAGTCGGTCTCATCATCTTCCCGCAGGTGTTCCTCCGCCTTCTGTGAACCGATGAAATGGAGCCCCGTGAGGAGGTCACCGTCGGAGGCAAGCAGAAGGTTGTCGAAGGATGGAGGGGTGATATAGAGGGAGGTGTAGGGCATTTTCTGCTATATTGAGGATGGTTGCGATATGCAACAATATTCAGGATTCATCAGAAAAAACATGGTTTAATGCCATAACAAATCCATAATATGCGGTGTGGAGAGAATTGGGAACCACAACTCGAAATCGCCAAGTGACAAAAGGAGTGAAGAGAATAATTTTGCTCTATACGAATAGTTTTTACCATTTTTACGAATTAGGACAACTAGCAAGATGTTTAAAACAATTGAACCTAGCATGGCCGCAAAAAGGTATTTGACCTCAGGGCTTGGCTCAACAAAAAGATAGCCAAAGGTACATATGCCAAGCACTAGGTTAACAATGGCGATTACATAAAGCATCGTGACGTGTTTAGATTACAATAATTTTTCAATCACTTCGGCAAGTTCTTCCGGCTCTGTCGTGGGCTCGAAACATATAATCTGACTGCCATCTTTTGAAATCAAGAATTTGGTGAAATTCCACTTGATGTCAGGATTCTCGGCGTAATTAGGGTCGTTCTTAGTCTGCATTTCGACCATTATCTTCCCCAATTTGTGGTCTTTGTTGAACCCGGCGAAGCCTGCCTTGCTCTTTAGATAGGTGAAGATAGGATTAGCGTCAGGTCCATTCACGTCAGATTTCTTCATTATCTGGAAAGTCACGCCATAGTTTATCTGGCAGAATGAGGCGATCTCAGCATCCGACCCCGGATCTTGCTCAGCGAACTGGTTGCACGGGAACCCGATGACCACAAGGCCTTTATCTTTATATTGCTCATGTAACTGTTCCAACCCTGCGAATTGAGGTGTGAAGCCGCATTTGCTTGCCGTATTGACGATCAATAGGACTTTTCCCTTGAACTGTGAAAAATCTAACTCTTCGCCATTGCTCATGGGCGCTTTAAAATCATAAATAGTAGACATATCTTTATTTTTAATTACGTTGTTTTTACCGCAACTTGCCTTGGAAAGGTCGTTACCGTTGCTTGTGTTGCAGGACATGATACAGAGTGTGGCTGTCAACACTAAAAAACTTAGTTTTCTTCTCATTTTGTTGTATTGAATTTATACTTGCTGAATTGTTATGTCTCGACAAAACAATGTTCAAAGTAAACGATAATTGTTGTAAATCACAAATAATTAGATCGTTCCTTACTTGTTTTTATTTAAAGAGTACGGCATCGCCCTCAAATGGAGAGCGATGCCGTTGTACTTTTGTATGGGTATATGCCTAGAAGAATTTTGCGATTTCATCCAAATCTCTTCTGTTTGGATACGTAGGCTCCTCCGCTCTGTAGCCCAAGGCGATGACAGCCATGATGGTCTCGTTTTCAGGCACACCGAATAGTTTACGGAGTTGCTCGGAATCACGCATTCCCATGATGAGCGAGTCGAAGCCCATGGCACGTGCTTTCAGGATGAGGTAGCAGTTGCTGAGACCGTTGTCGTAGGCTCCCCATCCGTCGCCGATCTCGTTGGTTTGGTTGCCCTGGAAGAAGCCCGATTTTCCCTTTTCGAAAGTGGAAAGGATGAGGACGGGCGCATTGGCGATTCTGGATTTGTTCTTCTCTCCAACCAATTCTTGTACAGCCTCCAGTTTCTCTTGGCTGATGGCTACGTAGTACTTCGTCGGTTGCTGATTGGCCCAAGAAGGAGCCTCTTGAGTGGCTTTGAGCAATTCACGCACTTCCGCTTCCGTGATTTTCTTTGTCGCGTCATAGCTGCGTATGCTTCTACGCGATAGGAGAACTTCATCGAAGGATGGTGACTTTGTTTCGTTTACGGCTTGTTCCTTTTCAGAAGAGCAGCTGCCGAATAGAGATAGCGCCATTGTGGCACACAAGAAAATCAACTGTTTCATGTTATAATCTTTTTTATTAATATTTTCACAAATATATATAAAATGTTCGCAACACAACATATTTCAAAAAAATGATTGCGACAGGGAATGTGGTGGTGGGTATAGACAATTCTTCCTTAAATAGTCAGTTATAACATACGTGCAGATCTTTCCAAATCATTTCTTCAACAAATCAGGTCGCAGCAGTTTGGTTCGTTCCACCGCCTGCTCGTACTCCCACTCCTTGATCTTCGCCTCGTTGCCGGAGAGAAGGATATCAGGCACTTTCCACCCCTTGTATTCCGCAGGGCGCGAATAGACCGGTGGAGCCAAGAGATCGTCCTGGAAACAATCCGACAGAGCGGATTGCTCGTCGCTCATCGCACCCGGAATCAACCGCACGATGGCATCCGTCATGATGCAGGCCGCCAATTCACCACCCGTCAGCACATAATCGCCCACGGAGACCTCCTTCGTGATCAGATGCTCACGGATACGGTGGTCAATGCCCTTGTAGTGGCCACAAAGGATAATAACATTGTTGAGGAGCGACATGGAGTTGGCCATCTTCTGGTCGAACATCTCCCCGTCAGGCGAAGTGTAGATCACCTCGTCATAGTCTCGTTGCTCCTTCAGGTGGGTAATCAGACGGTCGATCGGTTCGATCTGCATCACCATGCCCGAACTGAACCCGAAGGCGTAATCATCGATTTTCCTATGCTTGTCGAGCGTATAGTCACGGATGTTATGCACGACGATCTCC
>JAGCGM010000239.1 GCA_017649635.1 Paludibacteraceae bacterium
ATTTCCGCCAGTTTCCCGACACAACACAAATACAGTCATAACCCGAAATATGCTAAGGGCTTAAACAAACTGCTTCGTGAATATGGCTTGCCACCATTAACCTCATGTCTCGAATTGTTTGATTTCGCGGAGAAGAAATTCATACCGAGCTGCAAGGAGTTGGAGCCGATGGAGGACCCGAAGGTCTCGTTCTGCGGCACATTCAAGAGCAATGTCACGACTGCATCTGCCGTCCGCGACAAGGTACTCGTTTACATGGGCAATGGAACCATCTCACAACGCAAGATGGTAAGGGAGGTCTCTCGGGCGTTCGAAAATACTGAATACCAAGTCTATATCGCAGGACAAGGATTAAAGGAGCAATCCTTCAACAACATACATATCGCACCGTTCTTCAACTTCGATGCATACCTGCCGGAGTCGGTGCTGTTCATCAACCACGGAGGACAAAACAGCATTGCGGACGGACTGGTCTATGGTGTTCCGCTCCTCGTATGCGCAGGCAAGGTGTTCGAACGGAAGTACAATGCACAGAGCATCGTGAAAGCGGGAGCGGGAGAAGAATTGACCGTTGCGGAGTTCACCTCGGAGGAGATCAGACGTGTAGCTTTACAAATTATTAATAGCCCTGAATATCAAAGGAATGCGTGTAGGATTGGGCAAGAACTGACATCGTTGGGAGGGGTGTCGGTCATCACTTCATCCATGCGTTAGCGGGCAACCGTTCCGGCATGGCGGCCACCGATGAATAGTATCTTCCCACCCATAAAAATTCGCAGGCGACGACCATCCTTCGTTCAATACTTTATCAGCCCCTTCTGTTTGATTTTGAAATAGATGAATTGGACGATTCCCCGCATGGAGAGATAGGCGAGGAAGGCAATCCATAGGCCATCGTTCCCAATCCTTCCAATGAGAAGATTATACAACAGGAAGAATAGGATCGTAGCACAAACCATGGCCGTGACCATCCCTTTCGCCATGGTCGCACCCACCATGATACCATCCCAGAGGAAGGCGGAAAAGCCGCAGATAGGGATGGCGACAACCCATATCAGGTAATCGTCAGCGGCAAGGATCGTCGCAGTCTCATTGGTGAGCAAGTGCAGGAAATCAATGGTGAAGAATTGATACGCAAAGGTGAAGACGACGACCAAGCCCAGTCCCCACAGGAATATGTACCGGATGGATTTACTCAAGTTGGCAGGATCTTTCGCCCCGATATACCTGCCGGTCAGGGCTTCCCCCGCATATGCGAACCCATCCGTGAAGTAGGAGAAGATCGAGAAGAATTGTATCAGCAACGTATTGACAGCCAACAATGTAGTTCCCTGTTTGGCTCCCGCCAACGTGAAGAAGGTGGTGACCGCCGTAAGACAGACCGTTCGGATGGCGATGCTTCCGTTGAGGGAGACAAGGCGTTTCAGCTTAGATGCGTCAAGGACCTCCTGCTTGCTGATCAGTGGCACCAGGTCGCCATACTTATGTTTCCAGAGGAAGAAGGCCAACGCCAGTCCGCTGTATTGGGCGACGAGCGTACCCATCGCGATACCGGTGATCCCCAGATCAAGGCCAATCACGAAAAGCAAGCTGCAAAGGATGTTGATGACATTGATGGAGATAGCGATGATCATCGGATAGACAGAGTTCTGCATACCTATGAACCAGCCTTTTATGCTATACATGCACATCACCGCAGGGGCACCGAACACGCAAAGGTTGAAGTAATAAGCCGCGGCCTCCTCCACCTCGGGAGCAGTGTTCATGTAGGCGAAAGCATACTTCTGGATGACGCCCTTCATCAAAAAGATCAAGAGGCAGGCCGACAGTGCGATAAGGATGGAGCGAAGCAGCAGATGTATCGACTCCGAATGGTTTTTCGCCCCGAAGGATTGGGCGGTCAGTCCGCTGGTGCTCATGCGGATGAAGCCGAATGTCCAGTAGAGCATGTTGATCAACGTGCCCCCGACTGAGATGGCGCAGATATACACGACGCTGCCCAAATGTCCCGCGATAGCCAAGTCGACCAAGCTAAGCAAAGGAACCGTGATGTTGGTCGCGATGGCAGGAATAGCGATTTTAAGAATTCTCTTGTTCATCCGAAAAGTCCATATTTCCGCAAGGATGGGAGATCATCGCACACGGCCGACCGTCCGTTTCACCCTTGCCGTTTATCGGGGCACAAAGATACTGCTCTTCTTGGACTCTCACAAGGGAAGAGCGTTCCGAGCGAACACCTTCCGCAGGGATTTCCCCGACCGCCTGCAATTAGCGTTTTAGCGAAACGTCACCTCCCATTCCAAGGAAATATACTATCTTTGTGTCAATCAGCATCCGGAAGAGGTTCTTCCGAGGTGCGGAACAAAAAAAGAATATTTATGCCAACCTCTAAATCCTACGCAGACTTTATCCTCGAGCAGCTCTCGGGGCTGTCAGAAATCGCCTCTCGTCAGATGATGGGCGAATACATCCTTTACTACCGTGACAAAGTCATCGGAGGCATCTACGACGACCGTTTCCTCGTGAAGCCAGTGAAGGCGGCGCGCGAAAGAATGCCAGAGGCGCCCTACCAACTGCCCTACGAGGGTGCGAAGGAGATGCTGTTGGTGGACAATGTGGACAACCGTGATTTCCTTGAGGATCTGATCACGTCCATGTACGATGAATTGCCGGAGGTGAAGAAAAAGAAGAAAGCATGACCTTCTATCCTCAGGTTCAACGATTTGCAGATAAGGTCTGATGAGGGAGCGGAGCATCATTCCCCTCAAAAAATAGATAGCAAGAAACCACCAATTAGAATAAATTTTTATCTTTGCGAAACTTTAAAACTAAACGACATGAGATTAAACGGAAGAAGAGAAAGTTCCAATGTGGACGACCGCCGAAGAAGCGGTGCAGGGAAGGCAGGCTTAGGAATAGGCGGAGCCTTATTGATCGCAGCCATCACCTACTTCACGACAGGAAACTTAGGTCAAGCGATTAGCACAGGTTTCCAAGTAGTACAATCATCAGGATCCGGCACAAACAGTTCATACGAGCCAACGGCGGAAGAGAACGAGTTGGCCAAATTCACCAGCCAGATCTTAGCAGGAACAGAGGATATCTGGACGGAGCAATTCCAAAAAATGGGTAAGACCTATCATGCGCCACACCTCGTCATGTTCCACGGAGCAGTCAACTCAGGTTGTGGTTCAGCCAGCTCATCCACAGGTCCGTTCTATTGTTCCGCAGACCAAACCGTATACATTGACTTACAATTCTTCACGACGATGAAGTCGCAATTCGGAACAGCGGGCGACTTCGCATACGCATACGTCATCGCGCATGAGGTGGGCCACCACGTGCAGAACGAGTTAGGCATCCTCGGTCAAGTTCACCAGAAGATGAGCCAAGTCTCCAAGACCGAATCCAACCAATACAGCGTGCGTCTCGAGTTGCAGGCGGACTTCCTCGCGGGAGTTTGGGCATACAACGACCACCAGAAATTCCAGTCGTTGGAAGATGGAGACATCGAAGAGGGTTTGAGCATCGCCTCAAGAATTGGAGACGACTATTTGCAGAAACAGGCTCAAGGCTACACCGTACCTGAGTCATTCAACCACGGAACCTCCGCACAACGTTCCCGTTGGCTGAAGAAGGGTGCTACCGGAGCTAACATTTCCGAAGGAAACAAACTATTCGAACTTCCTTATAGCGATCTATAATCGAGAGGATAGATACAAAAAAAGAGGGGGTTGCTCAGTGGAAACTGGACAACCCCCGTTCTATTTAGAGCAGCCCCTTACAAAACTGCTCCTTTGCGTTTTTTATTCTATCTGCTTTTATAGTTATAGAGTGCACCGTCGGAAGAGCTGAGATTCATCACTCATAATAGACGATCTCGCGTCTAGTGATAAAGCGCACTTGGTCTTTCTTGACATCGAAGATCGTCTCCGTCACCCAGTTGCCATGGTCGTCGTACTCATACACGCACTTAGCCTCCGCCAGGAGTTTGTCTTCGTACGGAATCGTCAGGGAAGAGACAAGCAGGCCCTTGTCGTCATACTCGAACAAGACCTTATAGCTGAGCAATCCATTATGATAATGTCCTGACTCCACGATTTGTCCGTCCGCATTGTAGACAGATACCTTCTTCGAGAATTCCTCGTTCTTCTCGTTGTAATCGATTTCAGCGACCAGATTCCCTGACTTATTATACTCATAAACACGGCGGAACACCAACTCGCCATTCGCCCGGGTATGCTTATACTCGCATTGGCGGCCATTCCGGTCATACTCATAGGAATAGAGGTCGGACACATTACCGTTCTCGTCATGGCGCACCTCCTCTTTCTTATTACCTTCACCATCATAGACATTCACGTTGACACAAGAGACCTCACCCTCCTGGTTGAAACTGGTCTCTTTCACGCAGATACCGTTCTCGTACTTATGCACGCTACGGCTGCTCAAGCGATTGTCAATGTCATAGGATCGTTGCTCGGTAAGACCACCATTACGGTTAAAGTTGTAGAATTCATTCCAGATGCGTTCCTCCATCACATTATCAAACACAACGCTCGCATCGTAGGTCTGAGAATGGAGCGTCTTCACATTTCCTTTCAAGCCCAACGCATTAGGTACATTTTTCTGCTCCTCTTGACATTCCGTCAAAACAAACAAGGCCAATATGCCCCAAAACAATAATCTTTTTTTCATGCGATTCCTTTTTAAAACACCTTTTTAAACACCTTATTACGTAAACACCTTACAAACATGTATCCGTAAATATATAAATAATTTTTCGGAAAAACCAACATTTGAGAAGATAAATTTCACGGTGGATACGCAAAAAAAAGACGAAAAAAGGGTCAAACGGACTGGCTCTTAACCCCTTACGCTTCCACAATTTAATGTAATGATTTCATGCCTATACACACGATGCCACATTCCGCCCCGACCTTGACAATATAGACCCCAGGGATAGGGATAACGATATCCATCACATCAGAGGCCGCAGTTTCCCTGGCGACCATGGTTCCCACTGTGGAAAAGACTTCAACCAGTCCACCTTCCTCCACATTCCGCAAGGATATTGTTTGGTCGTGCGCATAGATTTGGACCATAGATTCATCGTCCAAGGTCACCTTCGCGGAGACGGTCTCGCAAGTCAGGCTACCATTAGGGGCGAGCGGCGTCGCAGTGAGCATCGTGTCCCCGTCAACGCCTCCACAGATTCCGAAAATGGTCATAACGGAGAGTCCGTCACCCACACGACCGAACGACTCATCCGTTTCGTGAGGCTCATAAGCGATTGAGTCCAAGAGGATCTTATCACCTCTGTAAAAAGCAGTTAACGTGATAGTTTCCGCAGCGGAGAGGCCTAACTTAAAATTCAGATGCAACGGGCCTTTCTCAGGCGCTTTATCCGCCCACAGCAGCTTATATCCATGGGCAGACACCACCGTCTCCGTGAACCCCTTAGGGATGGTACATTTCACCTCCTTCGTCACGTTTTCGACGACCATTCCAGCCAAATCCACGTCTCTATCTCCACCATTGTACACCTCTATCCAATCCGAGTATTCACCCTTCTCATCGGCAAGCGTCGTATTGGAGGCACAGACCTCGTTCAGGTAGAGATCCGTCGGCTTCACATAATCAGGGTCATGTTCAAAGAACATCGTGATCTTTAATTCATTCCCCTGGGCGTAGGCAGTCAGTGCGCTACCGAGGTACTTGTTGTTGTCATCAGCCCTGACCACCGTATCATTGAGGTTCCATCTTAATATTCTATAGCCCACAGGGACAATCGGCTCAACCTTCACCCGTGCCCCTGAATAGCGCCAAGTATTGTATTTCGACGAATTAACTTCCCTTTTATTCAGAAGGAACTTAAAATCAGGCGACTCATCATCAGGGAAGACGGTTCTAATCTTTACAATCACGGAATCATTCCCCAAGCCGAACCTCTCCTTCAGTTGGTCTACGACATACGCTTTCCGCTCCTTGGCGAAGGAGCGCATCTGTTCCACCGCCTCATCGAAAGCGTCCGGGTTGCCGGGAGCGTCCAAGAAGGCTGAATTCTTAATCGTCGCGCACATGTCGAGGCGCGTCAAATCCCAGATGGAGTCGAGCTTCGTGTCAATCCGCTCGTCAGTGAACTGGTTCTCCAGCCGGTCAAGGTATTGGTCCAAGAACTGCCAGCGGAAGTCCTCGTTCCTGAGGCAAGACCTGAGCAGCACCCACATCGCCTCGACCCCCTTCTCCTCCGTGGCGAACTTAATCATGTCCTTGTCCACAGAGGTCGCCTTGGACAAGCCGAAATCCGTGTCGTAAAGGATCCAACGGAATCTGCCGCCATCATGTTTCCGCCACATTTTAATGTTATTAGAGACCCAATCCGTATTGCCCACGTATTGTTCAAGGATCTGATAGTCAATATATTCATCAATATCCATCATCGTCGACAAATGGTCGTAGAAATCATCTCTTTCATAGCTCTTGCTGACGTAGTCGATCATCTTGTTGTAGGCATCCTTCGTACCCGCCTCACACACATAACCCACGCCCAAGAAATCAATCTCGTCCTCGTCCAGTCCATAGTTATGGTAGACGTAATCCTCGTTGGTCCGTTCCGTCAGGATCATCATGCCATAGAAGATACCATTCAGATAGAACGCCACAGGCTGAGCCATCTGTCTATCCAGGTTCATTCCTTCGCCTAGGCTTTGGATAAACATATCCCTCCATCGAGGCTGGACATACGAGTAACCGTTCCCGCCATTGCGCAAGGCAAGGCTCTTGTACTTCTTGTAATCACGCGCAGGAAAGAAATTATCGTACTGCATCTTAGACTTTCCCGACCGCTTGTTCGCCTTGATCTTCAAGCTTTTCGCCACATGGATCCTTGTGCATCCGCCATAGACACCAATCTCAACCTCCTGATTATCCACCACTTCCCCGTCCAGCATGTATTCAAAATTGGCAGAGCGCATCCACTCCCGGTTATAGTTGGCGGGAAAATCATAGCAACCGGAGATGATACCGTTGGTACCCTCCACATACAATCCGAGGCTATCGCCAAAGATATCTTCGTTATTGGCGGAGAGGGAGACGATGGGGAGCCTATTGCCCACACCATTGCAAGCCTCATAATACTTATAAGGGAGGATGTAGGTGCCCGTGAGGATTTCGCTGAACAACATATCCTCCATATATGCCCTCGCGCGCACGACGGCAGTCTGTCCGACAGGAATGGAGCCCTCGTACTTCGTGCCGTTCTCAGGAGTAGGCACATCGCCATTCAAGGTGTAATAGATCTGCGCGCCCTCCGTTTCGCAATCCAACACAACGCTCAACGCACCATCATACATTCCTGGCTTCCCGCTCTTGAACGAAGGTTTCGCCACCCTATTAGAGATTGACGTCACCAATTCGTCGTTCGGTTCACCAGGCGTGGGGTGCATGAAGCCATCCCCGCAATAGGCGATGTGCGGATATTGTTTCGGGTAAGACAACTCCAGCGTTTCGCCGCCGTTCGAGAAAGAAATCATACCCTCATCCGTAGAGAGTTTATGGCCCACGCTACCAGCGTAACGAGGATGGACACGCATGGCAGACACGCTGCTCGACTCCTCCTTGCCGAAGAACAACAATGAATAACCGTTCGGCAAGATATGGGAAGAGTCCAGCGCCACGCTCCAATCCGTTTTGCCCTCCTTCTCGTTGACCACGGTCCAGCCCTTCAGGTCGACAGCAGGTCCATCGTTATAGAACTCCACATAACCGTCATAGTTATATTTATCACTGACAACCGTAGCGACATTGTTCGTCATGATTTCCGTGATGCGAATTCCAGCCAATCCATTTGAAACGCACAGCACCCATAGCAATATTTGAAATAGTACAAATCTCCTCATATTGTCCAAATTAAGGCAGGTTCTATAATTTCATTCCGTGGAATTTTGAATTTATTTCGAATCCATTTTTTTCTGTAGAAACGCAACATTTTTTCTGTAGAGACGCAAGATTTTGCGTCTCTACATCCGCAAAGATACAAACTTTGGCGATATAAATCCATGCTCCTACCACCAACCCCATGGGTCATGGGTCAGTTCGTAGAAAAACAAAGAAAGGCACACAAGGAAAGTCGCCAACAATGCCAAACAGATCCGCCACTTCCTCCGAAAGGCCGCTAACAGGAAGGTTATTGCTCCCAGCCCCAGGAACGACAGACTGACCAATGCCAAAATGCGAGGGAAGGGCTGATATGCGATGCAGTAGTCCACACCTTCCCTTATGCCTAATTTAAGCATAAAAACAACACCTATCATACAAATAATCAACACGATAGAAATTATCCACCAGTAACGTAGCACCTTATCCAACCTGCACATCGCCTAGTCTATTCCGTAATGATATCAATATTGTTTCTTTCCGCAGAATAAAGGAAGCGGCAATTGAAGGCCGTGCTAAGGACCACAAACATATCCATATCACGGGGACGATACAACAGGAAGTTGCAGATATCCGTCGGCGTAATGAAAGGATTATCTTTCAGATGGGAGTGCATGGTACTTTTCAATTCTTTAGTGCCGTCTTCACTCTTCGTCCTTGTTGCAATCAGGGAATTATGGTAACGACGAAAGGCGACAGGCTGTAAATTCTCGTCGACATCAATCGAATAGTCGTTTCCGAAAGGAATCACATTGTGTTGAATCGTGCCTTGCAAAAAGTAGATTCGGGTAATTTTGTCATTGATGCGGATCACATCAATATTAGGAGAACCGAACGAATTTCCTGCGAAACGAAGGCTATCACCATACACTTTCAACGCGTTGTTGAGCATGGAGTCCTGTCGC
>JAGCGM010000240.1 GCA_017649635.1 Paludibacteraceae bacterium
GTTCTTTAGCAATAATGATTCCATCTTGTCACGTACAAATATTTAGACCTTATTTTTCAGATTCATTCGATAAGCTAAAATTAACTGGTAAAAAAAAGATAGACCGAACCGCCTTTCCATCCATTTCCGCCGGAATCCATTTAGGCATTGATTGGACCACCCTCAGCACTTCCGTATCCAACAGCGAATCCACAGATCGTATAGCCTTCGCATCCGAAATAGAACCATCTTTCTCTACTATGAACTGAACAACGACCACACCTTCGATACCTTCATCCTGTACTTCTTGTGGATAATGTAAATTCTTTTGCAGAAAAGATTTCAAAGAATCAGGGCCTCCTGGGAATTGGGCTTTATCATAAGGATCAAAGTCAATTTCCCCTTCAATCGCATCATCAAAATAACTTTGAGTATCAAACGAATCATCTTCCACACCACCACAAGCTTCAACTTCATCCAAAGAGTCCGGAGAGATTTCTTTCGACGGACAGATTTCCGGCGGGTTCGAAGTGCATGCCGCTCCCGACGCCAAAGCGACCGACAAACCTATGATCTTGATGGGAACGCCCATATTCCGTTTCATGGTCAGCTGCGATTCGAGGTATCCCAACTCCCGCTCACATGCCGGACATGTGCCCTTGCAATCTCCCTCGAACGTACACTTCCTAGGTGCGTAATCGATGCCATTGGCTTCCGCGATCTGCACCCGGATCTTTTTGAGGAGCTTACACAATGATTTCCCTTTTGCCATATGTGAAGTGTTTTTGATTGTTTGTTGGTGTGCATAAGATTCGCATTCAAAGGGGAAAGAGAGAGTGGGTAGTGGAATGACCACCCACTCAAACTTATTGCGTATATATCTAACAATCAGTCTGCCGCACTGATCTTATCGGCAAATCATTTTGCATTATAACGTTGTTCCACGACCTGCCAATCGATGATTGACCAAAGTGCGGCAAGATGGTCAGGACGGCGGTTTTGGTAGTCGAGGTAGTAGGCGTGTTCCCATACGTCGAACGTCAGTAGAGGGTTGAGGCCTTTCTGTACAGGGTTGGCGGCGTTCGCCTCTTGGGTGATGACGAGCTTCCCGTTGGCATCTGCTGAGAGCCACACCCAGCCGGAGCCGAACAAGGTAGCACCCTTCTTCTGGAACTCCTCCTTGAAGGCATCGAACGACCCGAAGTCCCTGGTGATCGCATTGGCGATATTTCCCGTAGGCTGGTTGTCCGCCTTAGCCGGGCGGAACTGTCCGAAGTAGAGTTCATGGTTCAGTATCTGTCCTGCGTTGTTGAAGATTCCGCCAGTCGATTTCTTGACGATTTCCACGAGCGGCGTCTCTTCGAAGCCCGAGCCGGGCAACAGCGCATTGAGGTTGTTTACGTAAGCTTGCAGGTGCTTTCCATGGTGGAAGGCAATGGTCTGCTGGCTGATAACTGGTTCCAACGCATTGGCGGCGTAGGGGAGTGTCATCAATTCAAATTTTTGGCTAGCCATATCTGTTTGTTTTTAAGTGAATGAATCGAGGAAGAGGTTCTTCTCTTGTCTCAAGACAAAGATATGGAATTTTTGTGTGGAATGCCAATAGGACTATGATTAAATTTTTTGTGTGACGATGGTGGGGTAGATGTTCCGTTGATTCCTGTTGCCGTTGTGTTTCTCTATAAGGAAATTATATTCCGAAAGGCAATGGGTATGGTTATTATTTGTTGATATTAAATGAGTTAGGTGGCCTGATGGTTATTTCACGATCACGCCGCCGCCGATTACCTTGCCCTCCTGGTAGAGGACTACGGATTGTCCAGGGGTGACTCCCCAGACGGGTTGTGCGAAGTGTACCTTCATCTTGACACCGTCCGTCTCGATGGTCGCGGGTGTCGCCGGACTCTTATAGCGGATGCGGGCTTCGATGTTTGGATTGTTTTGCAACGCTTCGAGGTCGGTGAACTGGCAAGCGCGGGCTTCCAGCTTATCGCTCAGCAGATCCTCACGGGTTCCCAGCTTGACCGTATTCTTCTTGGCGTTGATGCCCGCCACGTAGCGGGGTTCCCCGAAGGCTACCCGCAAGCCTTTGCGCTGGCCTATCGTGTAGTTCTGGTACCCTTCATGGGTGCCTATCTTTCGGCCCTGCATGTCGACGAAGTGTCCCGGGACGCACTGTTCCGCATAGTTCTCCACGTTCGTCTGCAGGAAGTCACGGTAATCATCGTTAGGGATGAAGCAGATCTCTTGGCTTTCGGTCTTGGTGGAGAGCTTCTCGTAGCCCCGTTGTTTGGCCATGGCCCGCACCTCCTGTTTGGTGTATTGTCCCAGCGGGAAGAGCGTCCGTGAGAGGAACTCCTCCTTGATGCGCCAGAGGAAGTAGGTTTGGTCCTTGAGGGTATCCACCGCGTTGCAGAGGTAGTGGTGCCCGTTCTCCTCCTTGATCTGTGCGTAATGGCCCGTCGCGATGTAGTCGCAACCCATTTGGTCGGCCACTTCCAGGAGTTTGCCCCATTTGATGGTGGCGTTGCAGATGACGCAAGGGTTGGGTGTGCGTCCGGCCATGTATTCGTCTATGAAGTTTTGGATGACCGACTCCCTGAAGTTCTCCCTCAGGTCGACGATATGGTGTTCGAAACCGAGCTTTTCGGCCATCCGTTTGGCCTCCATGATCGCGTCTATGGTGCAGCATCCCTTCTCCTTGGCGATGCAGCTCTCCTTCATGCTGTCCCAGGTACGGTAGGTGACCCCCACTAAGTCGTAGCCCTGCTCTTGGAGCAAGATGGCGGACATCGTGCTGTCGATGCCTCCGCTCATGGCCATTAACACCTTCCCTTTGCTCATGGTTGCCGAAGAGTTATGTTTTTACACGTTGAATCGGAAGTGCATGATGTCACCGTCCTGTCCGATGTATTCTTTACCCTCTATGGAAATCTTACCGGCTTCGCGGCAAGCCGCTTCGGAGCCGAGGGCCACGTAGTCCTCATATTTGATGACTTCGGCGCGGATGAAACCCTTCTCGAAGTCCGTGTGGATGATGCCGGCGCATTGCGGAGCCTTCATGCCGCGGCGGAAGGTCCAAGCGCGGGTCTCGTCCGCACCTGAGGTGAAGAAGGTTTGGAGGTCCAGCAGTTTGTAGGCCGCCTTGATCAGTCTGGCCACGCCCGACTCCTTCAGTCCCACCTCTTCGAGGAACATCTGGCGCTCCTCGTAGGTCTCCAGTTCGGCGATGTCCGCCTCGGTGGCGGCCGCCACGATCAGCATGTCCGCCTTCTCCTCCTTGATCGCCTCCGCTACCGCTTGGGTATATTTGTTACCGCTGACGGCGCTGGCCTCGTCCACGTTGCAGACGTAGAGGATAGGCTTGGTGGTGAGGAGGAAGAGGTCTTTGACGATAGGCTTCTCCTCCTTGGTGAGTTCCACGGTGCGGGCAGACTTGCCAGCCTCCAGTGCGGCCTTGTATCTCAGGAGGATGTCCAGCACCGCCTTAGCGGTTTTGTCGCCTCCGGTCTGGGCCTGTTTCTGTACCTTTTGGATGCGGCTCTCGACGGTTTCCAGGTCCTTGAGTTGGAGTTCCATGTCGATGATCTCCTTGTCGCGCACAGGGTCCACGCTACCGTCCACGTGAGTCACGTTCTCGTCGTCGAAGCAGCGGAGCACGTGGAGGATAGCGTCCGTTTCGCGGATGTTGGCGAGGAATTTATTACCCAGGCCCTCACCCTTGCTGGCGCCCTTCACGAGGCCGGCGATGTCCACGATCTCCACCGTGGTAGGGATGACACGTTGCGGATGGTCGATCTCCGCCAGTTTGTTGAGGCGCTCGTCGGGCACGGTGATCACGCCCACGTTAGGCTCTATTGTGCAGAAAGGGAAATTAGCCGCTTGCGCTTTCGCGTTGGATAAACAGTTGAATAGGGTTGACTTTCCTACGTTAGGCAACCCCACGATGCCACATTGTAATGCCATATTATGATATTATATTATTTCTTTTAATTCTTTCCGCGAAGATACCTATTCTTTTTTAGTTTACCCTTTTTCATGGTTGATTATTTGTTTTGCGGGGTGTTTTCAGGGTGTTGTGGATGAATTTGTTTGGGCGATAGGTATTGAGTCAATAGTAAATTGTAAATGGTAAAATATGCATAACAGGATAAAAAACGACGGGGTGAAGAAGGGCTTCACGCAACCGTCGTCACTGCAAATATACATAAATTTCTTCTCTCAAAAGAGTCAATAGTAAATTGTAAATCTTTCTATATCCTTTTTATTGTTTTAAGGTTAAATAGAATTCTCCCGCTCTTCTGGTTCTCTCGTTCATTTGCTCGAATAAAAGGGAATCCGTGAAAGCTTTTCGGCTTTTGATGTCGATGTTCGTGATTTTAAATAATTGTTTGTCGTTTATGGCTATATCCCTTACGAAATACGAGTCGTAAAAAGAATAACTGAACAATATGGGCTTACTATTTGATTTAAGTAGATCCCAGTATTCCTTGGATGTGTATAGTGTTTCGCCTCCCTTTTCCACCCAAAGGATATTGAATGCGTAATCATATTCACCACTGACGTAATCCAAAGTGTCCTCATCATATGCTGGGTTCCTAGAGAATCTACAACCATATCGATCAACATAGGCATCATAAATATGGAATTTGATAATTGGATTACTGGCTCCTTCTTTTGACGCTTTACTTACAATTCCTCCAAAACGTGTTATCTCATTATCATAGAGATCAATATTGGCATTTATAGTTTTGCGTTTTCTAGGTGGGCAATGAAATCGATCTTCCGATTCTCCCGGGGTATAGTATATTTTTGCATATTTATTGAACGATGTGTCTCTTTTTATGCTCTCGCGGATGTCGGTTATCTTCTTCCAAGCGGAATCACAACATACATTGGCGTACTGGTCGTATTTTTCTTTAAGCTCCTTTAGCCTATTTGTGTCCGTTGCCATTTCACGGTATTTTATAATATCGCGATAGGTCACGTCCGCATATTTTAGGTATAGATCCTTGGCGAGTTGTCTTAGATATGACTCTTCTGATCCAATATATTCGAGAGGTTTCTCTAAATTCAGGTCGCTATAATCCTTGCATATTTCGACCATTTCTTTATTGCTAAGGGGTTCGGTAATGGACTTGTCAATGGCTGATTTACATGATGTTAGTGCACAAATGAAACCCAATAAAATGTATCTCTTTTTCATGATATTGAATATTAAATCGAAGGTTCTATTATTTTAATTTTCAACACTCGCTCGAACCTA
>JAGCGM010000241.1 GCA_017649635.1 Paludibacteraceae bacterium
CGCGATGTTCAAGTTCAACACGATCAAGAACAGGCAGTTGGACCTCAACCTGAAGTACATGCAGACCATTCCTGATAACAAGGATTTCTCTTACTGGTTGCAACTTTCATACCGCCACACGCTGGACAAGAGCGAGAACAATCCTGCTCCGTTGGCGTTCTACGCGATGGGTGGTATCCGTTACAAGGGTTTCCATGTGGGCTACGCCTACCAGTTGGGACTGACGCAGTTCCAACGCAAGAACGGTGGTTCTCATGAGATCATGCTGGGTTACACTTGGTGTGTGACGAAGCACTTCTGTAGATAATATAGGCGATAGAGATGCTGTCAGGTGTTGCTGCTCCTAGGGCGTGGCTTGGCGACATCTCTATTTTTGCCTTCATACCCTAGACGGGTAGAGTGGTTCTTGGGTGTGTATGACCTATCGATTGTCGAATATAAGGAGATATAATGAGAGATAACCTAATTCATCTTGCATCGACCTCTTCTACCAACGATTATATGCATCATCTGATCGCATGCGATGATTCGTTGACGGAGGGTTTGGTGGTGTGGTCCGATTTCCAGACGGAAGGGAAAGGACAGGTTTCCAACACGTGGGAGTCTGAGGCGGGTCAGAACTTGACATTCAGCATGTTGTTTTTCCCCTCTTGCGTCCCTGCGGCGGAGCAGTTCTTGTTGTCCCAGTTTGTCTCCTTAGGAATTGTGGATTATCTGAAAGGTAGTGTGGGGCTGTCTGATGTTACGATAAAATGGCCCAATGACATATATTGGAAAAACAAAAAGATATGTGGCATACTGATTGAAAATCTGCTTGTCGGTTCTTCCATCTCCCATACCGTTGTGGGTATTGGTCTGAATGTTAATCAGAAAAAGTTTCTTTCCGATGCGCCCAATCCGGTGTCGATGGCTTTGGCCACGAAGCGTACCTTCAACTTGGAGGTGGAGTTGCCTAAATTGGTGGAGAGCATCAAGTCGAGATACCTACAGCTCATAAAAAACGATTTTTCGACGATTAGAGCGCAATATTTCGCTTCCATGTACCATGGTGGCAACTTCTATTATTACACGGACGAGAAGGGCTCATTCGCGGCTAAAATCGATTCTGTGGCGGACGATGGCATCCTCTCCCTTCGGCTGGTGAGCGGTGAGGTCCGCAAATATGCGTTTAAAGAGGTTTCTTTTATTATTTCAAATAAATAGTTTATGAATATAATTATCATTAACGGGCCCAATCTGAATTTGTTGGGCAAGCGGGAGCCGGAGATTTATGGCTGCTGTTCGTTTGAGGATTATTTGGAAAGTCTACAAGAAAAGTATCCTGACATCACTATTTCATATTACCAGTCTAACATTGAGGGGGAACTGGTGAATATCATACAGGAGACGGGTTTCATCTCGGACGGGATCGTCTTGAACGCGGCGGCCTACACGCATACTTCCGTGGCGATAGCGGATGCGATACGTTCGGTGAAGTGCCCTGTGGTGGAGGTCCATATCTCCAATGTGCATAAGCGCGAGGAGTTCCGTCATTTCTCTTACCTTTCCCCTGTCTGCATGGGTGTCATCGCGGGTTTCGGGTTAGACTCCTATCGTCTTGCGATTGAGGCGTTGATCAACGCCAACAAGGAACAGCAGGAAGATGAACATTGATCCGTTCCTCTCCGACCGTAATATATCAGGTTACCGTACCTATTTGCTGCTTGAACGTTCTTTCTCGGAGAACACCTCATCGGCTTATTTAGAGGATCTTTCCAAGTTGCTGATCTATTTGCGGGAAGCGCACATCGATTATCTCGATGTGGACTTGGACGTGTTGCGCGATTTTCTCGTCGGCTTGAGCGATATCGGCATCTGCGGACGTTCGCAGGCCCGCGTCGTTTCAGGCATCAAGTCTTTTTATCACTATCTTATCCTTGACGGCAAGTTGGAGGAGGATCCGACCGAGTTGTTGGAGTCTCCTAAGATTGGCCTGAAATTGCCTGAGGTGTTGACCATAGGGGAGATCGATTCCATCTTGGACGCGATTGACCTCTCATCCCCCCAAGGCCATCGTAACAGGGCGATGCTGGAGGTCCTGTACAGTTGTGGTCTGCGCGTCTCGGAGCTGATCAATCTGCAGCTCTCCAACCTCTATTTGAAGGAGGAGTATATCGTCGTCATTGGGAAGGGCGATAAGCAGCGTATCGTGCCTATCTCACGTTGCGCGATCAAGGAGTTGAATTATTGGATGCAAGATCGTTCCTTCATTGAACCTAAAAAAGGTGAGGAGGACATTGTGTTCCTTAGCAGGCGGGGTACACGTCTTACCCGTAACATGGTCTTTCACCTGGTCAAGTATTATGCTGATTTGGCTGGTATCCGGAAGAGTATCAGCCCGCATACTTTCCGCCACTCTTTCGCGACACATCTGCTGGAAGGCGGGGCTAATCTACGCGCGATACAGGAGATGCTCGGACATAAATCTATTCTTACGACAGAGATCTACACCCATGTGGATGTGAACCTGTTGCGGGATCAGGTCAACCGATTCCACCCGATGAACCAAGATAATTAAGAATTATGAATTATGAATTTTGAATTATAAATTGAAACTTGTTGCGTTTTGGGGTTAAATACTTATTCTCCGTGGGTGGTGTTCTCTCCCTCGAATTTTTCCCTTCTCTCTTCCTTCACGGTGGCTCCTGTGTTGCCGTCCGTATCTTTCTGACCTTCTTTTTTCTTCGTGGCACCTGTGTTGGCGTCGGTGTCTTGCCTATTCCTCGGGTCGTTGGCGGCTTGGACGATTTCCTGGTTCCACAGCACGTTGTAGAAGTCTGATTCGTTGTAGACCACGCCTGCGTTGGCGAACTCGATCATGTTGTAGAGCTTAAGCCTCTTATGGTCGGTTTGCGGGTCTTTATGTGGCAGCTGGAAGGGCTTGGTGCACTTTCCTGTGCTATCGATGTATGAGATGTAGGCTCTGCCGTAGTTGCCGTCCTCCCTGCGAGAGTAGAAGACGAACCAGTTCGCCTGTGAGGAGAAGTCGTGGTAACTCTCCGCCTCGTCGCTGTTGGCCTCGTCGCATTTGATGAGTTCCTTCGTCTCCATGTTCATGACGTAGAGGTCCGATTCCTTGTGCGTGTGCGGTGAGGCGCCGAAGTTGGATATGGCCACCAATAGGAACTTTTTGTCCGGGGAAATTCTCGGGAAAGTGGCGCTTCTGTCTTGTTGACTCATGTTCAGCACGATCTCAGGCTGGGTGAATGTTTTATTTTCAGGGTCGAATTTAATCCTTGCGATGTCATATTTCAGCTTAGGATACTCGAATTCAGGGTAGTTATCCCTTCTCATCACGGAGTCGGAATGGGCGAAGTAGACATACTGTCCGTCCGGGCTCCATGTCGGGTTGGTCTCCATCTCCTTGGTTTCGGCGACCACGAATATCTCGTTCTTTTCGATGTCGTAGAGGATAAGGTCTGACTGCCGGTCATATATTTGGACTTTCCCCTTCATCATGGTAGGGAAGTCTTGCTGCACCTCGTTCTCGGAGAAGATGATGAATGGCAGCGTAGGATGCCAAGCGGGGTAGGTCGTGCCCCTGAACATGCAGTT
This sequence comes from Paludibacteraceae bacterium, assembly GCA_017649635.1. Lineage (GTDB taxonomy): Bacteria > Bacteroidota > Bacteroidia > Bacteroidales > Paludibacteraceae > UBA1181. Next base: position 3,595 of record JAGCGM010000241.1, read on the forward strand.
CACCTTGGTCTCTATTTTGGAGATTTTACCGTTGTAGGTGAGGAACAATCCGCCATCCTTTCCGCGGTAATAGAACATCTTGTTCTTCGGGTTCCCCTTTTGTGCGCAGTGGCAGTTCACACAACTCTGCTCGTGCATCTTCTCTGTGGTGAAGTTCTGGCACCTGCGCATGATGACTTTCTCTTCGCCCGTCGTCATGTTGAATTCGTATAACCCAATCTGTCCTGTACTCATGAAGGAGGGCTCGATGAGACGGTAGGTCACGAAGGAGTCTATAGGCTCGTCCAATACGTTGATGGTGAATGGCTTTAGTTTTTCCCAGCCTTCGCCGGTCTTTAGGTAAGGGGTGCATTGCAGCTTGCCGTTCCCTGTCTCCGTCAGAAGTTTTTTCCATTCCTTCTCGTCAAAAAGGATTTCGTTGCCGCTGGTGGCCTTTTGTATGATGGACCCTCCCTCCTCGTTTGTTATCTCCACGATTGATTCGTCGGACTTGTTCTCGATGATGAAGTTGAGGGGTGCGAGGCTTTTGGGTATGGTCACTCCTTTCACGTCAGGGTAGGTGACGACTTCCTTGTCCACCTCTTTGGCCTCTTTGGGCAACTGTGTCGTACAGCAGGATAATATGCATATGCCCACTGCGGTGCAAAAGTGTCTAAACAATTCTGTCTTCCTCATTCTTTCTCTATTTTTAAGTTTGAACCAAATCCGAAGGAGAAATAGTAGCAGTAGGAGTAGCCGAATTTCTTCTTCATTTTTACATCCAAGTCTTCCTCTTGGTGGTGTTTCACGTAGTAGTCAACAAAGTTCCGTACGTACTCGTAAACCTCTTTCTCTATAGGGAATTTCTGAAGTTGTTTCATGTCGTTGGCAAGTATTGCCTTCATCACTAAGCCTTCTTGCACATATCTTGGAAGGCTGCCTGTCCTCATCATAGGGGATCTCAGCGTCTCTTTCTCCAGGTGGTCCAGCTGCCTTCTGTATAGGCGTGTGTATAGCCTTTTGATGGCGGTGATGTTGGGTAGTGAGGTGAATCTGTCGTAGAGGGTTGTGGTGCCCCTGAAGATTCCGCTTCTTTCCATGTTTGGCATTCCCGCCTTAATTTTCACGAGGTATGGGTACTTCTTGTAGTACTTGTCCGGATTGTCCAGACATCGGTTCATCTCGTCCGCCCACTGCTTGTAGAATCGGGTTTCGTCGAGAAGCCTTAAATATCTTTTGGTCAGTTCATATTCTTCGTTTATGAAAGAACACAATGCCATGTGTTTAATCAGGTAAATTTTCTTGTCGGTGTCCGTCAGGAATTCCATACACCACCTGTAACTGATTTGCGGCATGGAGGCGAATAGCATTAACTCTGGGTAATATGCCACCTCCTCACAGTAGTTTTTGAATCTGGAATGGTAATAGTTGTAATTGTAGTTGAATATCCTTTCGATCATTTGGTCGGTCGCTAAAAGCGCTACGGCGCGGTATGCCGCGATGACCCTTGTGGGGGTCTTCATCTTGCCCATCTCCTTCACCATCTGTTTCCATTCCCCCTTATGTGCCAAGTGTTGAAGCCTGAGCTCGTCTCCGTATGTCTTAGGGTAGGCGCATCCGGCGTATAGTGCAACGATAAGGATTACACCAGCCACTATGTTCGCATAGGGTTGTATTTTGTGGATGATATGCTCCTTGTACAGCTGGTGGCTAGTCAATGCCATGGCGATGACGACATGCCAGATAAGTGTCTTGAGGTACAATGAGAAGAAGAAGTCGATTGGCCATGGGTGCAACAAGGCGTAGGATGGGTATCCTGGGGTGACATGATAGGCCGCGTAACGTGTGGCGAGGTAGATGATGAGGGCCCCTAATGGGAGGATGATTCCCGCATTGATGAACTTCTTCGTAAACAGCGCATCTGTGCCGGACATTAGTATTGCCACCATCGGGTAGGGACCCATCCAAATGGAGGAGATGGCGGTCGCCAAGGTGAGGATTCCGGCGCCTATGGGATAGCCCTCAATCTTTTTGTATAGGAAGTACAGGAGGAAAACATAGTAGCACCCTATGATGTTGCATATGCCGTAGGATATCTCAAACGAATCGTATATCTCGTATGTGACCGAGTTGAACAGATAGAGGAGAATGGCTGATGGAATGAACCCTATGACAAACCATTTCTTCCCGATGTTGAATATCTTGTTGGCGAGCAATTCGATGCCTGATAGGAGCAGTGCGATGATGGCGGCTCCTAACAGAGGGTAGTAGCAGTACTGGAGCACATAGCGGGATATGAGGACGATGAGTCCCGCCTTGCTGGCGAGTAGACCTTTGAGGAAGAGATGGTCATAGAGGAAATAGTTGGATTCCTGCAGTTTGAAGAGGAAATCCTCCTTTACAACACCTAAATAGAGCCATGCGAATAGGAAGAAGAGGATACGTAGTCCCCAATGCATTAGCACCTCTTTGTCTTTGCTTTGTAGTAAGCCATTTTTTTTCGTTTCGCTCATAAAGCCTCCCTCTTGATGGTGTTATTAGAATAGATACATGTAGTCGTAGTGCACGATTGGACGCTTGCCCTTCTTGCCGATCAGTTTGATGGCGTCCTCGCTGGAGTATTGGGTCTTCCCCACGCCCAGCTGGTTTTGCTTGTCGTCGTATATCTTTACGATGTCATCCTTCTCGAAGCTGCCCTTGATGGCGGTCACTCCGACCATGAGCACGGAATTGTTCCCCTCACATATCGCCTCCGCCGCTTTTGCGTCGATGTGCACTTCCCCCTTGGCGAATCCTTCGCTGTGGGCGATCCATTTCTTGACGCTGGTGGCGGGTGCGTCGCTTGGCAGGAAGCGGGTGCAGACGATATCCTCTTTGCCGGTC
>JAGCGM010000242.1 GCA_017649635.1 Paludibacteraceae bacterium
ACTTTCTTTTGCTCGTAATCTCCTTGGGAGAGGCGGACGCACTTAGCGTCGATGATATCAATGGCTGGTATAATCTCTATCATGGTTATTCTTTTACAAATTCGACAATATCATTTTCATTAAACGTGGCGTTGCTCATGACCTTCGACACGTTCCCGTCCTCCGTCAGCAAGATAAGCGGAAGTGTTCCATTGGTTATCTTCAGGAAAAAGCTTGCGGGAAGGAAATCGTAGCGATGAGGATTCACCTCCGTCTCTTCGAGGAATGTCCGGAAACGGGCAGAGTCTCCGATGACGAACCAATGCACCGGGTCTTCCTGAAGCCGCGTGTGGCGCAAGGTGATGTCCAATTTACGGGCCGCCATCTTACAATGTTTGCAACCAGTGCTGACGAACGCCAGGATCCGCTTGCCATTTCCCTTCAACTCAGGATGCTGCGAAACGAGTTGCGCATAGTCGTCGGAGGAATAACCGACGCTCTTCATCCCGAATCCGTACGGAGCCTTGAGCACGAAGGAGAAGACCAAGGAACCCACCAATACGACGGTCAACAACGCAGGGCGCCAATTCGCCTCCCAATCCTTCAAGTTCCATCCTAACCAAAGGAGAAGTCCCAACAACACGTTTTTCACCAAAGATTCAAGAGGCTTCATTTCGATGAAATCCCCGAAGCAATGGCAATTATCGCTTTTCCCTGATATGGCTAAATAGACGAGACAGATGGTGAAAAAGACAAGCAACAATGCGGATATCCGCGACACCCATCTACCATACAACCCTAAAATGAGAGACACGCCCAAAAACATCTCCACGAAGAGGAGCGCACGCACCAAAAACGAAGACACGGACAGACTGAACCAGTCAAGTCCATAGATGAATAATTCGAATGAATCGACTGATAAGAACTTCAAGACGGCGGAGACAATGAACATGACACCCGCCACTGACCTACAGAGGAAAAGAATCTTCGTCTTAGATGGCATAACTATATTGCGGAACACTCCATATCCTCGGAATCCTCCAACTCGGAGCAGCTACCCTCTTGATCGTAAAACTGGGTAACCGTGTTCTTCGACTTACATTCGCAATCGGTCGTGCTCGACGTACATGCTGCGAAAGAAGGGATAATTCCACAGACCAACAGTGCCAATTTTATCCAAATTTTTGTCTTATTTACCATAATAACAACAATTTATGACAACGCACGCTGTCATTTGACGCGCAAATGTAACACTTTACATTTAGACCACCAAACAACGGTTGGGGCATAGGGAAAATTTTCACAAAACAAACTTCAACACCGCACTGTCGTTTTGCTCTACGTCAACGCTGAATGGTGCATTATATGACATTTTTTGCTTAAATCGCTTTCCTGATAACAAATCAGTAAAAGTTATCAGCTTGTCATCATCCGGTATCTGCAGGACATCGAACGCATGCTGCGGAATATTAACCTTCAACTTCACCGCGTTGTTCTCGAAGTTGACGACAATCAGCAAGCACTCGTTTCCGTGTTTGCGGAAGAATGCGTATTGTTTATTCGTGTTATAATCAGGGTTGTTGAAGTTAGCGTACGTCAAATCGAAGAAAGCCCCCTCCGAGATTGCCTTCTCGTTCCGACAGATGTTGAGCAACGAAGCGTAGTAGGCCCGTAGATTGCGCTCCTCCTTCGTCAGCTTGCCGTTGAGCCATCGCTGGACGGTCGGCACAGCCCAATAATCGAAGATGGTGGTACGTCCGTCCACCCCGCTGAAGCCAGCCTTGTCCATCGCCTTCTCGCCCAATTCCTGACCGAAATAGAGCATGACCGGTCCCTTGTTGATGCAAGCGGAGACCGTCATGGCAGGTCTACCCTTCAAGGCGTCGGCGGCGAAGAAGTCGGATGCGATGCGCTGCTCGTCATGGTTCTCCAAGAAATTCAGCATATGCGGCTCGATGCCGGAGAGCTTTTGCCAGCAACCCGTGATGGAGTGGCAGGAGTTCTCGTTGCACATGATGCCGCGCAACGTATCGTATAACCCTACTTTATCATATAGATAATCGAACTTGCCGTCATAGATGAAGCCTCTGTACTGGGTTGGATCGTATGTCTCCGCGATGAAGATCACCTCCGGATACTTCTCCTTGACGGTAGGAATCACCCAATTCCAGAATTCCACAGGCACCATCTCGGCCATATCGCACCGGAAACCATCGATACCCATTCCGCACCAATACAAGAGGATGTCGCACATCTTCAACCAAGTGTTAGGTCTTGGCAGGAAATCGCGGGAATGGCCGTTCCGGTAATCAATACCGTAATTCAGCTTCACCGTTTCGTACCACTCGTAGATGCCCGGATTGTTAGAGAAGAAATCATTGCCCGTCACCTTACAAGGCATCTCCGTATAGGGTTCCTTCTCGCCCGCATAGAGGTCCATATGGCCCGCGAAAGGCTGGTCGACAAGGTAATAGAAGTTATTTTGGTTAGAGAAAAAGACCTCCTTCACATCGTCTTCTCCCAAGTCCCTGACACCCTTTGGCTTGGCGTCGGAGAAATATTGGCGCGCCACATGGTTCGGCACGAAATCCATGATAACCTTCAAGCCCGCCTTATGGGTACGTTTCACCAGGTTGGCGAACTCCTTTTTACGGTTCTCCACCTTGGTCGCGAGGTCCGGGTCGATGTCATAATAATCCTTGATGGCGTACGGAGACCCCGCCTTGCCTTTGACGACAGCGGGATGGTCCTTGCGTATGCCGTACTTGCTATAATCCGTTTGTGTGGCATGTTCGATGACACCCGTATACCAGATGTGCGTGGCGCCCAGATCCTTGATGTCACGTAAACGTTCGTCGGTAAAATCATCCAATTTGCCACAGCCGTTCTGAGCCATGTCTCCATTCTCCACCAACTTTTTGTTCAGGTTTCCGAAGAGTCTCGGAAGCACTTGGTAAATGATGATTTTATCCATAATCACACAAATTTAAGGGATACAACCTAAATTATCGATTCACGCCTACTCGAAGTAGCTGGAGCCATCGAAGCAATGCGTGCAGACCTGCTCCTTCGGCAAGCCGATCGCCTCGACCAGATCCTCCACCGTGCAGAACCTCAAGGATGTGAGGTTGAAAGTGGAGCGTATATCCTCGACCATCTTCTTGTATTCAGGGGAATCCGTGGTCTGATACTTCTTCAGGTTCTTATCGTGCGCACCCTCGAACTTCTTGATGATACGTCTCGTGATCAAATCCAGCTCGCTGTTCTTGGAGGCGAAATTAAGGAATTCGCACGGATAAATCAACGGCGGGCAGGAAATCCTCATGTGCACCTCCTTTGCGCCGTAGCCGTACAGAGCGGACACATTATCAGAGAGTTGCGTACCGCGGACGATGGAGTCGTCGCAGAAGATGACGCGGCTGCCGTTCAGCAACTGCTTGTTCGGTATCAGCTTCATCTTGGCCACCAGCTTACGGATCTCCTGCGTGGCAGGGGTGAAGCTACGAGGCCATGTAGGTGTATATTTGATCAAAGCCCTCTTGTAAGGGATACCGCTACCGTTGGAGTAACCAATGGCGAAACCGATACCCGAATCCGGCACAGCCGCCACATAGTCAGCGTCACACTTATCCTTCTTACCCATCAGGCAACCAGCCGCATGGCGGGCGAAGTCGACGTTCTTATCCTCGTACGTGCTCACCGGATAGCCGTAGTATACCCACAAGAAGGAGCACACCTGCATCTTCTTGCCGGGAGCGCGCAACTGCTCGTAATGGTCGGCGAAGACTTGGACGATCTCCCCAGGACCGACGTTGTAGCAAGGCTCATAGCCCAAGTTATGGAAAGAGCAAGACTCGCAAGAGATCGCATAACCATCCTCACCCTTGGCGATGATGACCGGCAGACGACCCAGTTTGTCACGACCGACGATGATACCGTTCTCCGTCAACAACATGATGGTGCAAGATCCTTTTATCTTCCTATAGACATTCTCGATACCCTCCTTGAAGGAGTCCGCATCGGAAATAAGCAAAGCGATCAGCTCAGTCTGGTTGATTTTACCGGAGCTCATCTCCGAGAAAGGCATTTTCTTGTCCAGCAATTCCTTGCCCAATTCTTCGATATTGTTGATGCAAGCGATCGTGGCAATCGCGAAACGGCCCAAGTGGGAGTTGATCAATATCGGCTGTGCGTCCGTGTCGCTAATGACACCGATACCCGCATTGCCCTTGAACTTAGGCAAATTTGGCTCGAACTTCGTACGGAAGTAAGAGTTCTCAAGATTGTGTATGCTTCGGGTAAAGCCGATCTCCTCATCAAATATGGCCATACCACCACGTTTCGTCCCCAAGTGAGAGTTGTAATCCGTTCCGTAGAAGAGGTCCATCAAACAACTACTTTTTTTGACTGTACCAAAAAAA
>JAGCGM010000243.1 GCA_017649635.1 Paludibacteraceae bacterium
AGTCTCGATTTGGTCGTTCTTCAAGTCACCGTCGATGGTCTTAGGGCAACCGATCACTTGGATGCCAGCCTTCTTTGCCAAGTAGTACTCAGCCAAGACGCAAGCGTTGGTGTTGGAGTCATCACCACCGATGATCACCAATGCCTTGATGCCCAACTTGTTGCAGATCTCGATACCGCTGTCGAACTGAGACTCCTCCTCCAACTTGGTACGGCCGGAACCGATGATGTCGAAACCACCCGTGTTACGGTAGTCGTCGATGATGTCTGCAGTCAATTCGATGTATTTGTGATCGATCAAACCGCTAGGACCACCCAAGAAGCCATACAATTTACCCTTAGGGTTCAACGCCTTGATACCGTCGAACAAACCTGAGATCACGTTGTGACCGCCAGGAGCTTGACCACCGGAAAGGATTACACCCACGTTGAAGTCGCCCATAGCCAACTTAGTGGCTGCGGCCTCGAACGTAACGATAGGCATTCCATACGTGTTAGGGAACAATTTTTTGATTTCAGCTTGGTTTGCAACAGACTCAGTTGCTTTACCTTCTTTGAGCGCTACGCCACCTTTGAATGCCTTAGGCAATTTAGGTTGGTAAGCGGCTCTAGCGATTTGCAATGCACTTTTTGCCATTATGATTACTATTTTTAGATTAAAATATGAATTTCACACCTTTCGGAAAAATCCACGCAAATTTGCGAAATTTTTTTCTCTTCTCAAAACATATGAGTTAAGAGTTAAGAGGTAAGAGTTAAGATTTTTTTATTTACTATTTTGCTATTTACTATTTACTATTTACACCTGTCAGGACTAAAATAGTAAATCGTAAATTGTCAAATCGTAAATCTTTTTATCTATTCTATATTGAAAAAAATCTTCCGTGCTATCTGTTTCATAATCTTATTATTATGTAAAAAGTACATTTATTTTATAAGATTTTAGGGTAAAAATTGTTTTTTAATTAAAATATGTCATATCTTTGTCGTGTGAATTTGTAATTAGAGTTGTTTGTTTTTAAATATTTCATCATGGAAATGCATACAGTTATCTAATGTTTAATAAATAAATTTTTACGATTATGTTTTCTATCAAAGTGAGTAGTAGGTCTTGTTTGCGCAAGTTGTTTTGTTTGAGTGGGTTGCTACTCGCCCTCCAGTTATCTTCCTGTGAGAAGGATGAAGTGTTGAACGAGCCGGTCGGTGAACAACAGACCGTAAGTAGTGAGATTCGCCTTGGAGCCAAGGTCGAGAGTCCGTTCCTGTTGCGTAACATGCAACGTTCCGTGGATACGCTGTCGGCACGGTCGGGACTGAGGAGTCTGACCATTTTGAAGCCCACCCATCTATATGTGCGTTTCCTGCCGGCGGACACGGCGCAGTACGAGCGTTTGGTGGCGGACACCACGCTGGATCTCGATTCATATCCGTTGGACTATGAATTGACGGAGGGGGATTCCTACCATGATCCGTCATTGCCGGCGGACGCCATCACGTGGCAGTACACGGTGGTGCCGGCTAATTACGATTTGAAGTGGCTTGGCATCACGTATGAAGTGCTTGACGAGCTTTATATCTTGGACGAGGACCTGGAGCGGGAGGACATCTCCGTCGGGGATACGCAGTTCCGTTCCGGGAAGGGCTCGGGTTTATCGTGGAAGAGCGTGGTGGACGAGGCGTTGATCCAGACGGGCAATGTGGGCGAGACCACCCTGCGTTCGAAATGGACACCAGCCGCCACCATCAAGGCGTATGACGACCTGATGGGCAAGTACATTCCCCTGCAGGGCGTGAAGGTGCGCATCCGATACTTCTCCTTCCTGAAAGCGTACCACTACACGGATGCGAACGGTAATGTGACGTTCAGCAGCAAGCGCACGAGTGTGGAGTATAGTATTGAGTGGGAACGGGACATGTGGGATATCCGTGACGATGGCACGCAAGCTTATTACCATGGACCAGATCAAAAGGGGAGGTGGGACTTGAACATTAATTCGGGAGCTCCCAAATCCTTGTATTATTCTGCTATACACCGCGCATTGTACAAGTATTACTATGGCGATTGTTGTGGATTGGTGCGTCCAAGCAAGAGCCTGAAGATTTCATTTGAAAATATAAATGATCCAAATGGATCAGCCCTTGGTTATACAAGATCACCTAATGTTCGTACTTGGAATTGGATATTTAACTCGATTAAGATTTATGGGAAAAAGATAATAAAAGAAAATGACAAAGAAGTTGTTGTGTCACAGCTGGTAAGTGATGTGTTCTCAGTTACTTTGCATGAGTTGGCTCATGCTTCTCATGCATGTCGTATGAGTAGAAGTGGGTATGATGAAACAAGTAGCATCATTAAGGATAGTTGGGCGGATGCTGTAGGATGGATTATGACTTTGGATGAGTATAGAAAGTTGGGATTATCTGTTTCAGATATTGCGGATCTTAGTTCTGATATGGATAACCATTGGTGGCCAAATTATCATATGACGGAATTGTTGATATATTCTCCGTTGTTTATCGATATGGTTGATGTGGAAAATCAGGGTCAAGAAGTATTGTATAGACCATTTGATGAGGTGTCTGGGTATACAATGTCATTGATAGACAGTAATCTTCCTATGATGAAAAATTTCATGGATGTGGAAAACTTTATGAAAAACAATCGACCTGCAAATGTGACAATTAATCAAATAAATACGTTCTTAAAAATTTATAGAGAAAAATGGATAAAATAGTTAAGCCCTTATTTTTGAGCGCCCTTTTATTCGGGTTATTTGCATGCGAATCTGATGATGTAGATGGTGTAACTCCAGGTGAGTTTAACTATATTATCGTGAATGGGACAGAACATCGTGTTCTTATCACTACTGACCCTTTGTCTGCAAGTGAGAAAACGGACTCCGTTTTGTTATCATTTCAGGATAGTATGATTTCTTATGGGTATTTTAGACATTGGGGTGATCTTGAGCCTTTCCCTTCAGGAGGTGTCTTCGTCACTTTTGATGATACAGTGACTTATAAATGTGGTAGTGGAGAAGGATATGAAACCAACATGTTTGGCTCCCAATACAATTATGAGTGCTTGTTGAATGGACCTGATTTGTATAAGTATCGTTACATCATCACCGAAGAAGACTACGAGTACGCCAAGGCGCATCCGTACAAGGGAGAGTGAGGCGTGAAAGAATGGATCGTCCGTCGAGGCAAAAGTCTTGGCGGACGGTTGTTCGTCGCTGGAAAAAGTGCCGAATCTGTCAAGAATTGTTTATCTTTGCATAAATTTAAAATCATCTGAATTATGTTTGGGAAAGAGAAATGCAAGTACTTGCGTGAGATCAGAAAGAAAATAGCTTTGGAGAACGACATCGCACTTGTGACGAACGAATGCACCTTTAAGGGAGAGTGCAAGGGTACCTGTCCGAAGTGTGAGGCGGAGGTACGCTATCTGGAGCAGGCGCTCGAAAAGAGACGGAACTTGGGCAAAGTCATCACCCTTGCCGGACTAACTCTTGCGGGCGTAGCAAGTGGTGGCTTACTTGCGTCCTGCGATGAATTTGTGGATGGAGATATGCCCGACTACCCGTTCGGAGAGGATAACCTGCGGGAAAGAGCGGAAAGGAACACTCTTTACCAGAACATATTGGATAGGCTCAATCAAAGCAATATTTCTGTTGCTGAACAGGACTCCTCGTCGCATTGGCATTGTTTCGGTTTTAATGTAACTGAGACTGGTGAAGTTACGTCCCTCCAATTTTATGATCGACAAGAGGTCTCTCCATACCAGTCGGAAATCACCGCTTTGTTGATGAGTATTCCGCAGGAGGAACTGAACACCTTGCAGGAAGATTGGTTTTTCCGAATAAATTACTATGCCGTAAACGGGAAAATAGTGTTTAAATATGCATATTAATCAAATGGGTTGAATTATGACGATGAGAAAACTGTTGATTATATTCCTATCCGCTTTTTCCGCAATGAATCTCTTTGCCGAAGAGCCAGGCGAGAACGCATATTTCCCTAATGGATTCAAACTGAAGATAGATCGTGCCACATTGGGCCCCACCTTGTACGAGAATTGGGTATATGAAGATAGAGACATTACCTTCTCCCACACACTTGCGCTTGGTTTCGGGTTCCAACGCAATGAACACCTCTATTACGGTGGAGGAATAGAATTGAGGCAACGGCTTAACGATTTGGATTACACCCATCTCTCTTTGCCTATTTATGCGGAAGCCAGGTTAAGCCTTTCCGACCGTAGGGTCTCTCCGTATGTCGGATTGAAGGTGGGCGCCGGCATTTGTCTCAAAGACCACGATAGTGAAGGTTACGAATTATATCAGCGAGCGGATGGCAAATGGTTCCATAGGGATTTCGAGCGGCAAGACAAACTGAAGGGTCTCTACCTCAATCCCGAGTTGGGTGTGCGCATCAGAAGGGTAGGCGTCGGATTCTGCTTCCCGCTGATGGAGTATGTCCGGGAGATGAATGTCTATGACAGCCAATCCAAGAGCACGGAGAAACGCAAACTGCGGAGTATGGATATGGGGGTTCACCTGTTTTTGTCCTTCCATATTAATCTGTAATATCATTCAATTTCAATGATTTATGGGTTCTGTCCGTAAGGGTTGACCCAAACATGGCGCATTATTTAAGTGTGCAAGAGTAGGGAAGTGTTTGTCCGTTCCATCAATCAAAAAATTATCAATTGTGCTTGATGAAAATATGAATATGTTATATATTTGCAATATTATGTATAACACATATATAACTCTTGTATAACAAATATAATATTTGCATGATATGGGAACCGTAATTGTCAGAAAGCAGACCGCTTTTCGTCTAAGCGAAAAACTCCTTGCTGATTTGAAAATACAAGCACAGCGATGCAACCGTAGTTTGAACAACTATGTGGAAAGCCTTTTGATTGAAGCGTTGTATAACACGCCCAACGATGAGACTGTACAGGCTATAGAAGAATCCAAAAGCGGCAAACATGCAGGGACGCTTAATGTGAGTAGTTTCGAAAATTTTCTCAATAGCATCGACGAGGCGGAATGAAAGAAGTTCGTTATTCCACAAAGGCCAAGAAGGATCTTAAGAAGTATCGTAATGATCTTGCGAAAATGCACGATTTATTCGTGGTACTTAGCACCTTGGCCTCATATGTGGAACGTATCGGTAGCCATTCCGAGTTGTTTAAATAAAAGGGCTTCGCCTCGTCATGATTGGCCTATTTACCACTTTTGTCTCTCGCGACGCAAAAAATGCGTTTCCCCCTTTGCCCGTAGAAAAAAATGTTGTAAATTCGCGGTGCTTTTTAGGATTCGTGCAATCCGAGGAGTGTGATGGGGAATTAAGCCATTACGAATGAATGTATAACTTAATTTTGAGTAACACAAAATGAAAACTTTTGAGTTGAAAGGTACCAACAGAACTGCAGTTGGTAAGAAAGAGGTAAAGGCACTTCGTGCTACAGGTATGATCCCATGCGTTATCTACGGCGCTGGCGAGAACAAGAATTTCCAAGTGAAGGTAGAGGATGTTCGTAAGTTGATCTACTCTCCTGATATCTTTATCATAGACTTGGACCTCGATGGAAAGGCTTGCAAGGCTATCTTGAAGGAGATCCAATTCCACCCAGTAAGCGACAAGATCCTGCACATCGACTTCTTGCAGGTTGTTGATGACAAGCCAATCGTGATGAACGTTCCTGTTAAGGTTCAAGGTTTGGCTGAAGGTGTTCGCCTCGGTGGTAAGTTGAGCCAAGAGATGCGTACTTTGAAGGTGTCTGGCCTCTACAACAATATCCCTGAATTCTTGACTGTTAACGTTGAGAACTTGGGTCTTGGCAAGACTATCCAGGTACGTGATCTTTCATTCGATAACTTGACTATCCTTAGCGGTAAGGTGAACGTTGTCGTTGCTGTTAAGGCTACACGTTCTTCTAGGAATAACGGTTAATCGATCTTATGAAGTATCTGGTTGTTGGTCTGGGTAACATCGGCGAGGAATACGCCGAAACCCGCCATAACATAGGATTTAAGGTATTGGACGCTTTCGCTAAAGCGTCCAATATTGTTTTTGACCCGGGCAACCGCTACGGTGCGACCGCCTCATGCCGCATCAAGAACGCCGAACTCTTCCTCCTCAAGCCTAACACCTACATGAACGAGAGCGGTAGGGCTGTCCGCTATTGGCTGGACAAGGAGAAGATCGACGTGGACCATCTGCTCATCATCGTGGATGACCTCTCCCTTCCTTTCGGCGCCCTGCGCTTGAAGGGGAATGGTAGCGCGGGCGGCCATAACGGACTGAAAAGCATCGAGGCTATGATCGGCACGAACGCCTATTCAAGGCTACGCTTCGGCATCGGAAACGATTTTCCGAAGGGCATGCAGATCGAGTATGTGCTGGGCGAATGGACGGATGAACAGAAGCCTCGTCTGGAGGAACGCATCGCCATCGCGGGCGAGATCATCAAGAGCTTTTGCCTCGCTGGCTTGCAAAATACCATGAATCAGTTCAATAACAAGTGAGGAACTCCCTCGCGGATGACTTCTCGTTTCGCTTTTTTTCTTACCTTTGCATAAAGGTGGGTCCTGAGCATCCGCCGTGTGACAAAACAGTAAAACAGGGCGGGTTCTGATGCCGCCAATAATTCTTGATAGATGGATTTCGCAAAAATATTTCTTAAGCCAAAGAAGGAGGATTCCCTTCTCCGTTTCCACCCTTGGGTCTTCTCGGGCGCCATCCAACGCGTCGTGGGCAACCCGAAAGAGGGGGATGTGGTGGACGTCTATAGCTCCGGCAACGAGTATCTCGCCACGGGTCACTACCAGGTGGGCTCCATCGCTGTGCGTGTCCTCTCCTTCGAGGGGGAACACCCTGACCAGGCGTTCTGGGAGAAACGTATCTCCGAGGCTTTCCTGCTCAGGAAACGCTTGGGATTGGTCGACAACACTTTCAACAACACCTATCGCTTGGTGCATGGTGAGGGTGACTGCCTACCGGGTCTCGTGGTGGACGTCTATGGTCCGACCGCTGTGCTTCAGGCGCATTCTGTCGGTATGCATACGGTGCGGATGGAGCTGGCACAGGCCATCGTCAAGGTGATGGAGGGTCGTG
>JAGCGM010000244.1 GCA_017649635.1 Paludibacteraceae bacterium
ACGGAAGGCGATGCTGTGCAGGCCAGGGGCAAGGCTGGAGAAGTCTATGTCCATGTCTACAATGCCTCGTTCGTCGAATGGTCCGGACACACGTCCCGCGAAGTCCTTGTCGATCCAGTACTCATACTTGTCGAGCGTGTTCTCCTGCACGGACTCCGCCTGCGGGATGAGGAAGTGCTTCAGCACGACTGCGCTGGCGTGCCCGTTCTTGTCGAGGGCACGGAAGGCGATGCTGTGCAAGCCAGGGGCAAGGCTGGAGAAGTCTATGTCCATGTCCACAACGCCTTGTTCATCGAATGGTCCGGACACACGTCCCGCGAAGTCCTTATCGATCCAGTACTCGTACTTGTCGAGCGTGTTCTCCTGCACGGACTCCGCCTGCGGGATGAGGAAGTGCTTCAGCACGACTGCGCTGGCGTGTCCGTTCTTGTCGAGGGCACGGAAGGCGATGCTGTGCAGGCCAGGGGCAAGGCTGGAGAAGTCTATGTCCATGTCTACGATGCCTTCTGCGTCGAATGGTCCGGACACACGTCCCGCGAAGTCCTTATCGATCCAGTACTCGTACTTGTCGAGCGTGTTCTCCTGCACGGATTCCGCCTGTGGGATGAGGAAGTGCTTCATCACAACAGCGCTCCATCGCCCGTCGTCTGTGCCGGCGCGTATCGCCAAGCTGTGTAAGCCGGGCGAAAGGCTGGACAGATCCAACTGGGCGTCCCAAGAACCCTCCGTCAGTTCTGTTATGGTTTGTCGACTGTCAAACCGCTGGTCAAGCCAGTATTCATACTTTGTGACGGGCTCACTCGCCGTCGCAAGGATGCAACAGAGCAATGCCAGCAAGGACAGTCCTATGTGTTTCGTTCTGTTCATTGTCTGTCTCTGTTAAGTGGTTACTCGGTTACTGGTCTCGCTTCAGCCTTGACGGTCACGTGCAGTTTGCCGCCGACGGTCTTGTTGCCGATCTTGCTGCTGATGATGCGTGGCGTGGAAGGGATCTTGTCCCAAGGGTAGTCTCCTCCTGCAGGTCCCACCGCGGTGCCGTCATCGCCTATGAAAACATCAGGGTTGGCAATTTCCCATCTTCTTGGTATTTGGGTGTCATCTAGTGTATAGTTGAGATTCTTTTGGCCATCGGCGAAGATGGTGCCTAAAAAGTCTCCCCAGTTGGAATAGCTTGTATAGCTGTGAACTATTGTGTTTTGGTTGTCGTTGGAAAGGTAATACATGCTTCCAACGCAATTAAATGCTGTGGCTCCTAAATCCAAATAAGGCCAACGATCAGTAAATATAGAATTTTTAAACAAATACGGTCCGTGACTATCTCCTGCGGTTAAGATGCAGTGGTCAACTAAGACTGCGCTTTTGGTGTTAAACCACTGTACTCGACCTGTTATATAACAGTTTTGGACTATAAAACCTGTCGCTACGGCGTTGTTCCCGTGAATGTGTCCGTTTATGAAGCATTGCCGGAGAATGGTCGCATCCGAGTTGTTTTTCATGTTGAACGTTCCCATTCGGCATTTGACGAATTTGGTGCCTTGGATAAGCGTGTCGGTCTCCAAATTGTTGATGTTTATATTTCCGTTGATCCAAACTCCCTCCATATAGAAGTAGTCCGGATGTTGTCCATCCAAACCATTCATTGTGACTCCTCCCGCTAAGAAGGTGCGGGCAACTCCTGTCAGCGTGTCGTCCTCATAGCCTGCTCCGTAGATTTTGACGGACTTGTTGAAGTTGTCCGGCACACTGAATGTTCCCGAGGAGAGGGTGATGATGTTCCCTTCTCCGGCATCCTCCAATGCCTGTTTCAAGGCGTCCGTGCCGTAATAGACAGTGGTGGATTCTCCTCTTTGAAGCGTGGCGGATATCGCCTCACTTACTACCTGTGCAAAACTTGTTGCAGTCATGAACAATGCGACTGCCATTGAGAATAAATGTTTCATGGTCGTAGAATTTAGGTTAATATATTTGTTTCTTAATTCACTAACATTTTAATATGGCTATTCCTGGAATTTCATGACATACCGTACACATCATACACTCCATACACACCATTGACATACCTCTTTTCGTTTAGTTCTTTTCATCTAATGATCAGTCTATTAACACTGCTCTCTTTCTGCTGGTAGAACTTATGCAAACGAATTCATTCCATATCACCTCGAAAGGCTATATTACAAGTATAGTGATTTTTTTTTGAAATAGCAAGGAAACGGTTCTTTATTATATTGATGAATGTTAAGCGTTGTTTCTTGGCTAGATTATAAGTGATCTTTTAGTTAAGGTTATGTTCGGGTGCGGATCATCCCGACCCGCACCCGAACATTGGGAATTTATTTATTGACACATGTATTTAAATAATCTTCGAATGCTTTGTTGCGGGCCTCGTCCCTGTTTTCTTGGTTGACTTTGGCCGCAAATTTCGCCAGCTTGTTCAATTTGCTTCCTTGCTTGCTGGATACATTCGTGTATTTGTCGTTCTTCCAGTTCTCGACAATCTGTGGGCAACGTTGCGCATAAAATTCTTCCGGCTTTTGGTCTTCGATAAGAATCACTTTGTCTGTTTGTGGATTGTATATCGCATAGTGCGACCGGGTGAATGGTTGCAACTCTTCTACGGTCGGAGAGCCGGATACGTTCGCCTTGAATGGGAAATAGTATTCGCAAGCATATTCTCCGTTGGGAAGTTCTTGGTTAAACTTCACGAAGGAGTCTCCATTGTAGGTGAAGTTGCCGCACTTGACGTATTTGGTCCTGAAGATAAGGTTCTGGCCCGTGTAGTCGTAGATATATCCTTTTATGTCCTTCGGCGTATATTTCTTGAACATGGAGAGCTTGATCTTCTCTGAATTGAAGTCTGCCTCGCTGATGAACTTGATCTTACATCCCCATTCCGTATCTGGAACAACAATGGTTAAGATCGCAGGTTGTTCTGGATTATAGCCTAAGTCGCGAAGGGTAGGGGTGTGCATCGCCCTTAGGAATCCTAACAACGTGTCTCCCTCTTTGGTGATGATCTTGGATGGAACGACGTTCTCTTTCCTGATCTTCTTTAATTGCTCTTCTGTGAAATCTTGCGCATAGATTATTGTGGCGAAAAATATTGCGCTTAAAAAGAATAATACTTTCTTCATCTTTTTTCTGATAGGTTCTGATGTTATGTGTTTCTCATGCGGACCGGCAGAACCAGTTAACCGGTTGGTATGAGTCTGATATTGTTTAATACAAATATAATAAAAAGGTTGATTTCCCATCTTTTCGGGAAAAAAGAAATCGATGGATTCCTCGGTCAACGAATCCATCGATTGTGCGTATGAGGGTTCCCCCCTCAGATTTTGTTCCTAGTTATTCCTCTTGCCGTTCTACTCCTTTCTGTAACGGTAGACGATATTCTTCCCTTCGCCCACCTGCTCGAATAGTTTGCCGGTGCGTTCTGGTGCGGCTGTCCCTTCTTTGAGTTGGAGTCCCGCCACGACTTCCACATGCATCTCGTCCCATAGCCCGCTTTCGATGAATGATTGTAGGGTGGCGCTCCCTCCCTCGACGATGAGGGATTGCAGGTTCCTCTCGTATAGTTCGTGCAGTAGGGTAGTGACGGGTAGTTTTCCCCCCTCAAATGGTGTGTTGACGAATTCCGTGTTCGGTGTGCTGAAGGCAGGCTTCGTTTCCGTGAAGACGAGGGTCGGTGCTTCTCCGTCATATAGGTGGTAGTCGTTTGGCACGCTTAATCTTCTGTCTATGAGTATGCGGGTCGGGTTGTTGCCAATGACGTGGCGAACCGTCAGTGAGGGGTTGTCCAGCAGTGCGGTGCGTGTCCCTACAAGGATGGCGGCCTCGTTCGCCCTCAGTTGATGCGAGATCCGTTGCGTCGTTTCGTTGGAGAAGCGGTAGGCGGCTTGTCCGTTTCCTCTGGGTTGGTCCATGAAGCCGTCCTCGCTCTGCGCCCATTTCAGGATGACGAACGGACGTTTCTGCTCGTGGAAGGTGAAGAAGCGGCGGTTGACGAGCCATCCTTCCTCTTCCAACAGACCTGTGCGCACTTTCACGCCTCCTTCTTGCAGCATCTGTATCCCTCTGCCGCTCACTTCCGGGAAGGGGTCCTTGTTCGATACAACAACTTCCGGTATGCCTTTCTCAAGGATGAGCTTGGCGCATGGAGGCGTCTTCCCGTAGTGGGAACAGGGCTCCAGGCTTACGTAGATGGTGGATTCTTTCAGAAGAGTGGGGTCTTGGACCGATGCGATCGCATTCACTTCCGCATGCGGACCTCCCCACTTCATGTGGTATCCCTCTCCGATGATCTTTCCTCGGTGGACGATGACTGCCCCCACCATCGGGTTGGGTGCCACGTTTCCGATGCCTTTCTGTGCCAGTTCGAAGCACCTGCGCATATATAGTTCGTCTTCCATGCTCTAATTTTTTTGTAAAGATACTTCTTTTTGAGACTATATCTATGGGAAATAAATAGTAAATAGTAAATCACCAAATCGTAAATATCTAAATAGTAAATAGCAAATTACCCCAACGGTAAATCGTAAATAGCTAAATAGTAAATATTATAGTTTTTTATTAATAAAATTTTGTGTATTTTTGTCATAAACATTCAACGCATATGACAGGAGCGATTATAGGGGATATCGTAGGCAGTGTCTATGAGTTCCAAAACACAAGGGATTACAATTTTGAGATGTTTCCGAAGGGTGCGTCTTATACGGACGACTCCATTTGCACGATAGCTGTCGCTGACGCTATACTTAGGGGCGTTCCGTATCGTGATAGTCTGGTGGAATGGTGCAGGAAGTACCCTCATCCGAAAGGTGCGTATGGAGGATCTTTCGTGAAGTGGATTCATTCCGAGGACCCCCAGCCGTATGGTTCTTACGGCAATGGCTCGGCGATGCGTGTCGCTGCGGTGGGGTGGGCCTTCGACGAATCCTCCCTTGTGATGGAGGAGGCGAAGCGGTCCGCTGAGTGTAGCCATTCGCACGAGGAGGGCATCAAGGGAGCGCAGGCGATTGCTCTGGCGATTCACCATCTTGCTCATCTTCAGGGAGGGAAGGATGATGTGTTGGCTATTTGCAGACGGTTTTATGGTGAGGATTATGAGGCTCGATTGCCGAAGGCGGGGCAGTGGAATGAGACTTGTCAGGGGTGCGTGCCACTTGCGTTGCACCTTTTCCTTCAGTCGGACAGTTTCGAGGATGCGCTGAGAAGAGCGGTGTCGTACGGGGGAGACTCAGACACGATGG
This sequence comes from Paludibacteraceae bacterium, assembly GCA_017649635.1. Lineage (GTDB taxonomy): Bacteria > Bacteroidota > Bacteroidia > Bacteroidales > Paludibacteraceae > UBA1181. Next base: position 5,247 of record JAGCGM010000244.1, read on the forward strand.
GTGCGATCGTAGGCTCCGTGGCGGAAGCTTATTATGGGGTTCCTCAGGATATGTTGGATGTCGCCCTCTCGTATCTTCCTCAGGATCTGCTCGGTGTGGTACGACGCTTTGTGGATTTATACGTGCGCAAGGGGTAGGTGATATTTTTCTGTACGCAGGGGAAAATGAGACGAGTAACCTTCCTTCAAGATGAATCGAGGACATATTTTTGTCACTTTCTTGCCTGAAATTTCTATTTTCGTGCATATTTCTGCAAATAAATGATAAAAATTGCGGCTGTTTTACTTTAGGGGGAAGTCCGATAGAATGTTTTTCCCTCTCGAAATACCCTTGTTATGCAAATTATAGATAAATTTTTCATTCTGATTTTCAGTTAATTGTGAAATTTTCTTCCTTTTCTTTGAAAAAAATCGCAAAAATATTTGGTTCGTATTCTTTTGGGTAGTACTTTTGCACCCGCTTTCGAGAAACAACGATGGCAAACAAAAAAAGCCAAGAGGGCTTGAAAAAAATATGTTAAAAGTTTTGGAGGATAAAAAGAAAATGTTTTACCTTTGCATCCGCAAAACGAAAAACGACCCACTGAAGTGATGGGGAACTATAAGAGAGATCTTTGAGGAAATGGCGATAGACGAAAAGGAAAGACAGGAAAAGCATTACAAGTAAGTCAATTTCAACCTACGGATGTCCTAGAGCTAAAAAAAAAACATTTCATACAACGGAGAGTTTGATCCTGGCTCAGG
>JAGCGM010000245.1 GCA_017649635.1 Paludibacteraceae bacterium
AATCCGTGCAGGAAAACACGCTCGACAAGTACGAGTACTGGATCGACAAGGACTTTGCGGGACGTGTCTCCGGACCGTTCGACGAAAGAGGCATTGTGGACATGGACATAGACTTCTCTAATCTTGCCCCTGGCCTGCACAGCATCGCCTTCCGCGCCCTCGACAAGAACGGGCACGCCAGCGCAGTCGTGCTGAAGCACTTCATCATTCCGCAGACGGAGTCCTTGCAGGAGAACGCTATTGAGACCTACGAGTATTGGATCGACAAAAACGAAGCCGAGCGAGTCTCCGTACCGTTCGCGGAGGGAGGCGTCATCGACATAGACGTGGACCTCTCCACACTCACGCCAGGCCTGCATAGCATCACTTACCAGGCGAAGGATAAGATGGGGCATTATAGTCCAGCGTTGACGAAATACTTCATCGTACCGGAGGAGATCATTCCTGACGAGATCATCGCCTTCGAGTATTGGTTCAACAAACAGCCACGCAAGCGTGTGGAGGTAGAGGCAGCCAATACGGTGACCTTCGATGCGGACATCGACGTCGAAGGAGCGGAACCAGACAGTGTGCTGGCGGACTATCGATTCGACGTGAAGAGCAAGCAAGTCATCTACACGCACGATGTAATCTTCGGCATACAGGCCTTCAACCGGGCGGACGTAGGCTCATCGGCGGTCATTGACACCCTCAAGGACCACAACAGCGTCATAGATGTGCCATTCACCACGCTCCAGATCGAGCAGGAAAGCAGGGCGGCATCCCCGACAGGGTGCAAGCTCCAAGGCTACCAGTTCGGCTGCCAACCAGGGGACAAGGTCTATTGGTTCATGCAGGTAGGAAGCCAGCGGATCGATTTCTACGACAAGGAAGGCAACGAGCTGACCGCAGATGTGGATTTCGTTGACGAGAAGGCGGTGCTTACCATCACAGCGCCAAGCGACACCATCTATGCGTTGGCATACAGTGCGGCGGAAGAGGGGCTGGAAGACACCATCAGGGTGACCGTACCAGTTGAACTGGCCTTCGAGAACCAGGAACGCAAGTACGGAGAAGAGGATCCGACCTTCACCTACGTGACCAGCCGTCCGGACCTATTAGCGGGCACACCTGTCGGCAAGACGGAAGCGACCGCCACCTCAGGCGTCGGGGAATACACCATCTCTCTTGACGAAAGCAGTATCAGCAACACGTTACTGACAGTGACGGAGGGAACCCTCACCATCAACAAAGCGGAGTTGACCATCACGGCAAACGATGCGGAGATGTATGAAGGCGACGCGTTACCGAAGCTAACCTGGCAAGTGTCCGGCCTGAAAAACGGAGAAAGTGCGGAGGATGTCTTCAGCGCACAACCGACATGCAAGACGCAAGCCACGTCGGCCTCCCCTGCCGGGCTCTATGACATCACGGTTGACGGAGCCGAGGCGGAGAACTACAGTTTCACCTATGTGGCGGGCCATCTATCAATCTCCACACCGACAGGCATCCTGACAATCAAGAGTGATGGGAAGGCGCCAGGAGACATCTACACGCTACTGGGTGTGAAAGTCCGTTGCAAGCACGAAAGCATAGATGGATTGCCGACAGGCGTCTACGTCACCAACGGACGTAAAATTTTGATTAAGAACTAATTCAAAGCCAAAAGACTATCTTTCCAGGAGAGGATATGTTCAAGGGAGCATATCCTCTTCGATTTTTTATTCTAAAAAATTAATGGAACATGATGGTTACGTCAGTCACGGCACAACCGCAGATCCGCCAGTATCACAGCAGACTCCTCTTCATCATCCTTTCCTTTCCATGCGACGATGTAACGCACAGTGGCGGAAGAGACCTTATATCCCTTAGCCAAGAATGGAGCCAATTCAGACTGTTTCTTTTTCGACAATGAAACCACACGAACACCATCCGTCGTTTTTAAATAATCATACCCTCTCACATCATCATGTTCATAACATAAGGAAGAACCACTTCTGAGCGAGAGAATCTCCTTCTTTTTATTTTTAAAAAAGTCCAAAAAGACATCCTTATGACTCAATTGAACGACTAATTCATTCGGTTCAGAATACGTGTTATTATCCACTTCATACTCATTGCAGAGGTATTTGAAAGGAGCGAACAAACCCGATTCACAATGGATATACAAATTACACTTCGCACGAGTCAATCCAACGTACAAACGTCTTCTGACATCATCATTGAGGGAAGGCATACTCGACAGATACAGATAGACAGAATCGAACTCCCTACCCTTCGATTTATGGATCGTAGAGACATAGATCGTGGCATCCTTATCCCTGAAGAAATCCTCCACACCCGATTCTGACACGAATTCATTCAAATCGCTTTTGTATTTAACCTTACCATTGACAGCCTCGAACTCCTCGAAGAAATTCCGCACGAGATCCAAGCAAGCACTCTTTTCATACATCTCCACGGTCTTCTCCTTTGCCCTATACCATTCCTCATCACTGATGGAAGAGACACCAGGCCGTACATTCACCTGCTTCAAGAAGTAACGTATTTCGGCCAAATCAGAAAAACGGAAACCATCCAAGGATTGCACCAATTTTGCGTTCAGTCCCTTGCGAGAAAGCAAAAGTACTATAAGAAGCGCCTCTTCGTTCGTATTCGTCAACACACAAGCATTCTCCCCATGATAAGAGGAAACGACATGGTCAACAAAAGGGAG
>JAGCGM010000246.1 GCA_017649635.1 Paludibacteraceae bacterium
TGATGGCGCGTTGCATCAAGAACGAGAAGTATGGCCGTCCGGTTTTCTATGGCGGTATGATCACGGAGGGCATCGTCGCCCTGATCTGGGCCACCATCTCCATGTACTTCTTCTACGGAGGAGGAGCGGAGGAGTTAGGCGTTGAGACATCGCTTCAGGCTCCGCAGGTGGTCACGGCGGTCAGCGAGGGTTGGCTGGGTCTCGTCGGAGGCATCTTGGCCCTGATGGGTGTCGTAGCCGCCCCGATCACGAGTGGTGACACCGCCTTGCGTTCCGCCCGTCTGATTGTGGCGGAGTTCCTCCACATGGAGCAGAAGAGCATCCGCAAACGCCTCTATATCTGCGTGCCGATGTTCGCGGTCACGATGGGTTTGCTCGCCTTCAATATATCGGACAAGGAGGGATTCAATGTGATATGGAACTACTTCGGGTGGAGCAACCAGACCTTGTCCGTCTTCACGTTGTGGACCATCACGGTCTATCTGGTGTTGCACAAGAAATGCTTCTGGATCACCTTCGTTCCTGCCGTCTTCATGACGACGGTGAGCGTCACCTTCCTGCTCATCGCGAAGGATTGCATAGGATTGGAGCCTGTGATTGGCTATACAGTGGGCGCTATCGCCGCTGTGGCTTCTTGTGTCATTTTCTTCTTGTGGTACAACAAGAAGGGTAGCAAGCAGGTGGAGTCGTAAGTGAACAATAAAGAGAAATATCGTCTTGCGTGTGAGCGGCATCCCGAGGTGCCGCTCTTTGCTCAATATTGGTGGATGGAGGCCATCTGCGGGGGCAAGGAGTGGGACGTCCTCCTTGTCGAGGAGGAGGGGGAGGTGCGTGGCGCCATGCCCTATCTGTGGGTGCGCAAGTACTTCCTCAAGATGATCCTGCAACCGGTCTTTTCCCAGAACAACGGCATCCACTTCTTCTATCCTGAGGGGTTGGACGAGGCCGGCAAGGAGGCTTTCGAACGCAGGGTTTGTGAGAATATACTCGCCCAGTTGAAGGCTTTGAAGGTGGATTGGTACATGCAGGATTTCGACCCGACGTTCAGGCATCACGCGCTCTTCGAGGAGGCGGGCTACCACGTCTCCGAAAGGGTTACGTACATCATCCCCGATATCTCGGACCTGGAGAGCCTCTTCAAGCGGTTCACCTCCGCCAAGCAACGTCACATCCGCAAGGCGGAGCGCAACGGACTGCAGGTGGGTTGGGACATGGATGTCTCCGCCTTCCACGAGTTCCATACCGAGACGTTGAGGCTCCGCGGACGCGCCAACATCAACTCCCGCCTGCTGGAGGAGACGGTTTGCCGCAAAGCGATCGAGAGGGGGCAGGGGAGAATCATCACCGTCCATGATGCGGAGGGCAACCTCCACAGCGCCCTTTTCTTCGTGTGGGACGAGCGGTTCGCCTACTACCTGATACCCGCCATCCATCCCGCATTCAAGGCTTCCGGCGCCTCCACGTTGATGGTCTGGCGCACGCTGCAGTTCCTGCAGGGCAAGACGAAGGCGTTCGACTTCGAGGGGAGCATGGATCCACAGATCGCCAACTCGTACAAGCAGTTCGCCACCGAGCCGAGGGCCTACCGGAGGGTGGAGAGGGTCAATTCCTTGTTTTGTTGGGCATATAGGCGGCTGAAAAGATAATCATAGTATCGTTCATCCCTAAAACCGTTCCTCATTTTAACGTGGAGTGTCCATTGACAGGTCGCATGAAAAAAACGTGGAATTTCACACCATTTCTTTCCATAATATCTTGACGATTCAAATCGTTTTTTTTATATTTGTATTATGGCGGATTTTCGGATGTGCCATTTGTATTTAGATGTGATAGATAAAAAAGAATTCCCTTAAAAAAGGATGCTGAAGCAGATTAATTTAGTGTTAATGAAACAGTTACTAGTGTTTATTATCGGATTGAGTTTGTCGCTAAGTCTGTGTGGGGCCCAAGCATTGGAGACGTACATGTCTCGGATGGTTCCGTCGTCCACGCAGTTGAAGGTGGATATGATGAACCAACTGATGCAATCCTACAAGGAGAAAAAAGGGGAGAGCAAGGTGGTTAGTCTCTACCGTGACACGTGCAGGTTGATAGACTATGAGGAGAACAACTATGCGTTTTTCCAGACCTCCAGTCAGGGATATGTTTCCGCCAAGCTATGGAAAATAGAGGATTCCCTCCTCGTGTACGGGTTCAGTTCATGGGTATGTGGTTCGATGTGTGACGGATGGTGGCGTGTGCAGACCTCCGGAAAGAAGGCGGTCGTGTTCCCTGAAATAGGGATATCCGACTTCTTTGACAAGGACTCGTTGGCGGCGGACAACCTGGATGCGGACACTTTGGCGAACCGATTCGAGATGGTCTTCCTGCATTGTGAATTCAGTAAGGGGGATAGTGTGCATATCTACTGCGACACGGAGCGTTATTTGGAGAAGGAGCGTAAGAAACGTTATTCAAAATACTTCAAGGGGAACAGGGTCTCGTTATTGCCTATCGATGGGAAGTTCAGGATCGTGGCGGTCAAGCGGGACGAACGGTTCAACGAGGCGCATTAAGTCGGAATGAATAATTTAAAATATATTTTTATGAGGCGATTTATCAGGTTGTTTTTGGCCATGTTTTTGGCCGTCATATCCACGGGATGTGGCAAAAAAGCGGTTGTCTCTGATGATACTCAGTTCATGGAGTACATCAGCAGTTATCCTCAGAATAGGATATCCCGCCATGCGGCTATCCGAATAGTGTTAACTCATCCTTCCGATAAGGCTAAGCCGGGTCAGAAGGAGGAGGAGAAACTCTTCTCCATGGATCCTAAAGTGGAAGGATCCACGTTTTGGGTGGACAATAGGACTCTTGAGTTCCAGCCCGAGACTGCGTTGGAGAGGGGAAAAGAGTATCAGGTGACCTTCGAATTGGGTAAGGTGGCCGATTTGGATGGAAGGGACGAATTGAAGCAGTTCGTCTTCCCTGTGGAGGTGATCAAGCAGAACATGTACGTGTCGTGCGATGAGCCACAGATGATGGATGGCGGCGAGTACCAGGTGACGGGTACGGTCTCCTTGAACGACAAGGAGGAGTTGGCCGATCTGCAGGGTTGTTTCACGGCTCGGATGACTTCGCCAGAGAGGAAGACGTTGGACATGGAATGGTCCGATCTCTCTTCCGATTATAACCATAACTATTCCTTCACGATTACCGGTTTCGGCAAGAGCATTAAGAAGGACATCTCTTTGGAGGTGGAATGGAATGGTAAGAGCATCGATTGCGACGCCAAGGACAAGATCGAAATCAACATCCCGTATATCGCGGGTATGAAGGTGACCAACCTGAGCGTGGTGAACGGTGAACAATCTTACCTGAAACTCTTCTTCAGCAAATCCATCCGTCCGAACCAGGAGTGGCGCACGTATGTGAACGTGGGCGGAGGAAATGTCTCATACGTGAGGGAAGGAAATGTGCTGAAGATCTACCCTGAGAAGATCAACTTCAGCGAGTCCCAGTTGCACGTCTATTCTGGATTGATGAGCGAGGATGGTGAGAAGGTCGAGAGGGATACGGTGCTGAGCTACCGTTTCTCGAGCCTGAAACCAGCTGTCCGATTGCTGAAGAATGGTGTCATCCTGCCTTCTACCGACAAGGCTGCGTTGCCTTTCCAGGCCGTCAACTTGAAGTCTGTGGACGTCACTGTGGTGAAGATCTTCGAGAACAATATGCTGTATTATCTGCAGTCGAACAAGATGAACGAGTGCAATTATTCCGCCTTGAAACGTACTGCCCGCCTGTTGTTCCAAAAGAGAGTGGATTTGGAGGCGGACAATGTGAACGCGTACTCTCAGTGGAGGACCTACTCCTTGGATCTCTCCCAACTTGCGAAAGAGGACCCGGGTGCCATGTATCATGTCATCTTCTCCTTCAAGAGGGCCTATTCCACTTACCCTTGCGAGATCACGGATTCAATCAACGATATTGACCATGATTACAGTGGTGTCGCGGGAATCGAGGACAATGGAGACGATAGTTACTACTGGAGCTATTATACTTACGATGATGACGAGAGCGCTGTGCCGAACGACTATGCCTATAGATGGAGAGAACGGGACGATCCGTCCAAGATCTCATACTATATGGAGTCTTCCAGAAGGGTGCAGTCGAACATCTTCGTCTCTAATTTCGGTATCACGGCAAAGGGAGGAAAGAGCAATTTCTATGATGTCATTGTGACGAATATCCTCACCGCCATGCCTGAGAGTGGCGCGAACGTGAAGTTCTACGATTACCAGATGCAGCTGATCTCTGAGGAGGAGACGGACAAGGACGGTTTCGTGAAGGCGAAGCTGTCGAGGTCGCCTACCTTCGTGGTGGTGGAGAAGGATGGTCGTATGGGCTACCTCCGCATGCGCGACAACTCTGCGCTGTCGCTCTCTTCCTTCGATGTGGGCGGTGCAAAGTCATCGAAGGGTGTGAAGGGCTACATCTATGGCGAGCGTGGCGTGTGGCGTCCGGGCGATACGCTCAACATCTCCTTGATGCTTCAGGATGCGGATGGCACGCTTCCTGCAGGCCACCCGATCACGATGTATCTGAAGACGCCTCGCGGACAACGTTATGCGCAGAAGGTGCAGAAATATGATCCATCCAATTGCATCTATAGTTTCAGGATCCCTACGCAAGTGGATGACCAGACGGGTAACTGGCATATCGGTTTCACCATCGGAGGTTCCACGTTCCAGAAGAGTTTGTCTGTGGAGACGGTCAAGCCGAACCGAATGAAGGTGCAGCTGTCGACCAAGCACCCTGTCCTCTCTTCAGGCACCTCTGAACCTGTATCCATCCATTCCGAGTGGTTGCACGGTGGTCGTGCCGCCGGGAAGAATGTGAACGTCACGATGAGGTATCGTCGTAATCCTAATCCGTTCCCTAAATACTCCGATTACATATTCGAGTCTCCTTCCGCGAAGGACTTCACGAGCCAGGAGACTACCGTGATCGAGAACGAGACGGATGACGAAGGTAATGTCACCGAAACCATCCATATCCCTGAGTTGACGGGCGCACCGGGATTGTTGCAGGCCACCTTCACCACAAGAGTGGATGAGGGAACGGGTGATAACAGTGTGAACTACACGAATGTTCCGTTGTCTACCTATTCCCGCTACGTGGGTGTCAAATACCCTATCAAGCCGGGCTTTAAGTATGTCTTCACGAACAAAGACCAGACTTTCCCTATCGTGCTGTTGGACGAGAACGGGAACCCTGTCAACGGTGAGGGTATCTCCCTCAAGTTGTATAGGTTGAACTGGCACTGGTGGTGGGATTCTGATGAAGATGAGGAGGAAGGTTATTATTCCGAAAGCCGTTCCACTGCCCCTTATTGGGAGAAAAAGGATATCTCTGTGAAGGATGGAAGGGCCTTGGTTACCATTAATGTGCCAGACCGTGATTGGGGCCGCTATCTGCTCGTCGTCAAGGATGGCAAGAAAGGTCATGAAGCGGGTGGCGAGATCTTCTTCGATTGGGAGAATTGGTACTCCCGCGCGCAAAATGATGGCTCTAAGGCTGCCGCAGTGCTCTCTTTCACTTTGGATAAGGAGACATATAACGTTGGGGATAAGGTCAAGGTGACAATCCCTACGCCTGAGAAGGGCCGTGTCTTGATCACGGTGGAAAACAGATCCAGGGTGCTCTCCTCGAAGTGGGTGGACGCTCAGGCTGGTACTACCGTCGTCGATGTGGACGTGACGGACGAGATGATGCCTAACGCATATCTCTATGTGAATTTGCTGCAGCCGTATAACAAGACGGAGAACGACCTCCCTATCAGAATGTACGGCGTGAAGAATTTCATGGTGGAAAGCGAACAGAGCCACTTGTATCCTGTCATTAAGATGGCTGATAAAGTTGAGTCGGACAAGGCGTTTGACGTTACTGTCAGCGAGAAGAATGGCAAGGAGATGAACTATACGTTGGCCATCGTGGACGAGGGTCTGTTGGATCTCACGAACTTCAAGACGCCGAATGCCCATAACGAGTTCTTCAAGCGTGAGGCGCTTGGCGTCAACTCCTGGGATATGTACGATCTGGTCATCGGCGCCTATGGCGGAAAGATAGAGCAGATGTTGGCTATCGGTGGTGACGAGGCCTTGAACCGTGACGGTATGAACAAACGCTTCGAACCGGTTGTCCGCTTCTATGGACCTATCACGCTGAAGAAGGGTGAGTCGAAGACGCATAAGGTGGTGCTTCCTACCTACTTCGGTTCTGTCCGTGTCATGGTGGTTGCTGGTAACAAATCGGCTTATGGAAGTGCGGAAAAGGCGGTGAAGGTGACGAAACCGCTGATGCTTCTGCCTACCGCTCCGCGCGTTGTCGGCCCTAATGAGGAGTTCTCTCTCCCTGTGAGTGTCTTCGCTATGGATGGCAAGAAGAAGAACGTGACGATCTCTGTCTCCGCAGGCGATAAGGCTGAGGTAGTGGGCAAGTCAACGATCCAGGAGAGCTTCAATGAGAACGAGGACAAGATCATCACCTTCAAGCTGAAGGCGAAACCGATCGTCGGAACGAACAAGATCACCATCTCCGCTTCTGACGGCACTAATAACGTGAAGAGTGAAATCAATCTGAGTGTCCGCAATCCGAACGAGCGCATCCAAAAGAGCAAGATGTTCGAGATTCCTGCGAACCAAGAGGTGGAGTGCCCATACGATTTGTTCGGCGTGGAAAACACCAACCAGCTGATGGTTGAGATCAGTTCGTTGCCTGCTTTGGATTTGGGACGTAGTCTGGAGTACTTGATCGGTTACCCTCACGGTTGTGCGGAGCAGACTTCCTCGAAGGCCTTCCCTCAATTGCTCCTGCCGGAGATTATCGAGATGACGCCTGAGGAGAAGAAGGAGTGTGACCAACATGTGAAGGAGGCCGTGCTTAAGCTGAGCCAAATGCAGATGGGAAGCGGCGCGTTCTCCTACTGGATGGGTGGCAACTACGACTATCCATGGGTGACCACCTATGCGGGACACTTCCTCTTGGAGGCGAAGAATCACGGCTATGACGTGTCGAATACGGTGATCAATAATTTCTTGGCATACCAGAAGAGGATGGCTTCCTCTTGGTCTTACCGAAGTGATAGCGACAATATGTTGGAGCAGGCTTACCGCCTTTACACGTTGGCGCTTGCGGGCAAGGCGGACTTGAGTGCCATGAACAGGTTGAAGGATAAGCAGTTGGATAATGTCTCCCAATGGCGCTTGGCCGCCGCATACGCATTGTGCGGAAAGAAGGATGTCGCCAAGAATCTGTGCGCTTCCTTGAGCCCGGAGGTACGTAAATACTCCTATAGCAATGTCACCTTCGGTTCGACGCTGAGAGACAGGGCGCTGATCTTGGATGCCATGACGTTGATTGGCTCGGACAAGGCGGCTACCTTCTCCTTGCTGAGGAAGATGTCCGAACAGCTCGGCAACGGAAAGCAATATAGCACGCAGGAATTGGCGCAGGTATTGGTGGCGTTCTCCCACTATGCTAAACAGTTTAAGGGTGGAAACATCAATGCGGCATGTATCAAGGACGGCAAGTCTGTCGCATTCAACTCCAACAACAATGTTGTGAAGAAATCGTTGGAGGTGAGTGGCACGGGTCAAAAGACGCTGAAGATCAAGAACAACGGCGGCACCGCTTTGTTCGCTTCTGTGGTCACTTCGGGTATTCCGTTGGAGAATGCGGGTGGTTCGTTCGAGAACGGACTCTCCATGAAGGTCACCTACAGCACGTTGGATGGCTCTTCGATCGATGTGAACAAGTTGGAGCAGGGTACGGATTTCCAGGTGAGGGTGAAGGTTAGCAACTCCTCTTCATACGAGACCTACAAGGAAGTGGCTTTGACGCAAGTCTTCCCTTCCGGTTGGGAGATCCAGAACGAACGCCTCTCCGGCTCTTCGGATGAAAGCGAGAATTACAACTATAGGGATTTCCGCGACGACCGTGTGCTGACTTACTTCTCCCTCGCTCCTCGCGAGACGAAGACCTTCACTGTCAAGTTGCATGCCTCATTCGTCGGTAGGTATTTCGCACCGGGCTTCTTGTGCAGCTCGATGTACGACAGCGAGATCAGCGCCCGGAACATCGGTTTCTGGACGGTTGTTAGCGAATAATGTTCATGGGGTGGGAGGGACTGCCCGAGTGGTGGCCTCTCCCTCTCTTTTGTCATTATGGCGGATAAGTTCAATTTATTTCGTTATTTAAGTTTTTTGATTAGTAGGAAGTATTATCTTTGTGTAATTTATTGCGGGATATATTCCTGTAGCGTTTACATTTAAAATATTTTTTGTATGAATAAAGATTGGATATCCTATTTCCTGGCTCATAATTCGGGCTGTTTTGACGATTTTCACTTGCCGAGAATTGCGGAAGGTTTAGAAATGGTGCCGGACGAAAAGGCTCCGCTCGTTTTGGGTGCGGACTTCAAGAAGCCTTTGCATATGTTGCTTGTCTCATTGGCTGGTGGCGCGATGGGAATCGACCGTTTCGTTTTAGGTCAGACCGGCGTCGGAATCGCTAAGTTGTTGACTTGCGGCGGTATGGGTATATGGACCATTGTCGATTTCTTCCTTATCATGGGAGAGACGAGGGCCTACAACGCGAATAAGATTATCGAGCTGATCAATCTCTACTCGAATAAGACGGAAAGACCTTCGCAGGATGTTCGTCCAAAGAGTTCTGTGGGCTATGGCGAGGATTCGGCGGATCGTGAGTTTTCCCAACCATCCGCACAGGGTTCCGGTTCCGAAGAGAATCCTATCAGTTTGCCTGAGCAATCATCTAATTCCCATGTGCCAGGCGAGGAGAACCCTAGCGATTACGCGCCAAAATCAGACTATTCCGCATATGCCCCTAAGGGATATGCCGATTATACGAAGGGTGACGAGTGACCTCGTCGTCGGTAAGCTTGCGAAGCATTGGGCTCTTTTAAGTCAAAGCGTTCGTTTCTCCTTTTTTCGGTAGCCTTGTTGCTCGCCGCCTATGTGTGGTTGGCGTTTAACATGTCGCTCGGAGAGGGGGAGGGATTTATCGTTTGCCCGTTCCGTAGGCTTACCACTTTGCCGTGCCCGGGTTGTGGGTTGACCACCTCCATCCTCCTGATGCTGAGGGGGGAGTTCGTCTCCGCCGTGAGCCTGAACCCGATGGTTCTGCTGGCGCTTCCGATATTGGTGATTTCCCCTTTCCTCCTTCTGCTGAAGGCGGATAAATGTTACGAGCTATGGTGCGGTTTCGAGACTTATCTCTCGAAAGGCAAATGGGGATGGATGTTGTTCCTTATCATAGTGGTTAATTGGATATATTTGATTATAAGTTCGTTGTATGGACGCATATAAGTTAAGTGAAAGCGAAAAGGAGTCTGCGGTAAACGGCTACCTGATGTCGTTGGCGGTTTTTGCCACAACGATGCCTATTCCTATTATCAACTTGATAGCGAATATCATCTACTACATTCGGCGTAGGAAGTCCACGTACCTCTCGAGGTGGCACAGCATGAACGCTTTCGTGTCGCAGTTGCCTCTCTTTTTCATCAACTCGTTCACGTGGTATTCCGTTTGGCATGTCTTGTGGGACGATTGGCAGCTCAACGACTACCTCATCGCTTATTATGTCTTGGCGGCCATACTTAACGTGGCGGAGATACTCCTGTCCATCGTCTGTTGCCTTAAGATAAAGAAGAACAAGGAGGTGAATTGGATCATGATTTCACCTCTGTGCCATATGTTGTGCGGAAAGAAATCGTGGGATGTGTGGCAACGTTCGTGGGTGCCTGCGGATCCGGTGTATGAGAAACTGGCGCAGGAGGCTCAGCCTAAGTTCGTTCGTGATGTGGCTGTCTCCGTGGGTTCGTTGCTCTTGGTGTTCCTGTTGGTATCCTTCGGTCTCTCCCGGAAGAACTACGAATACCCTAACGTCTCGCTCTTCCCTGTCATCGAGGAGTCCATCTATGACCGCTATGTGAATGGTCATGAGGTGGATGAGGACAAGGCCACAGAGGCTTTGCGGAAGTGTGTGAGTCATATCTGCCAGAAAAACGGTTTTGACACTGTAAACGTTTATTTGGTGAAGAGTAATCAGGTCAATGCGTTCGCCTATTGCGGGCGGAACTTGGTGGTCTTCTCCAAGTTGGTCGAGACTTGCGAGACGGAGAACGAACTGCTTGCCGTCATCGGACATGAATTGGGGCATATCGAGCGTGACCATGTGAGGGAGTCCGTGAAAAAGAATGTGGGTATCAGCCTGATCTTCTCCGCCTTTTTCGGGAATTCCTCCAATATTATGACGGAAATGACCACGAACCATCTGAGCCGTAGGGCGGAGCGTGAGGCCGACACCTTGTCCGTCAGGTATTTGTACAATGCGGATATTGATCCTTCTGGCTTTGCTTCCTTCATGAATAAATTGTTGAGCGGGACCATCATCGACGATATCGGGTTCTTCTCCGATCATCCCGCCACTCAGGAGCGTATCGACAGGAGTAGGGAGCAGGTGGCTCGTCTGGCCCCTAAGAAGTACATGACCGTCATGAGCGAGGCCGAATGGAAGGAGTTCAAATCCCTGACTTCTTATGCGGGGACCAAACCATACCGTATCAACCGGAAACGTGTTGATATTGGTGTTGACGATGATGAGGAGAGTGACGGGGAGAGGTATGATGAAGAGGAGAGTGACGGGGATGTGCACATAGAGTGATTCCGCAGGTGGCGGAGGATGTCGTGGGTATTTTCTTGATATAATTGTATGTGCTCATTTTTTTGTCTCCATTGGATAAGAAATAGTGTGAATTCAGTGGTGTTCATGATGTGGAGATGAATTATTTGTATATTTGCGGAGTCTAGCGTGAGTTGGGCTGATGAACCTTGGTGTTGAAAGGTGGAATTAGAAGATCGATAACTACTTTATTTTTAAGGATGCAATTGCTAGTGTAGCTCTTCCGAACAATTAGGAGATGTTTGGTGGGGTGTATGTAAAATTTATATTACACTTTTTTGTAGGATTATGAGAACAAAGGTTGCTATAATTGTCATTGGACATAACTCTTGGCATTATTTACAGAAGAACTTCGCTTCTTTGGAGTTCCTGATGAATGATCCGAGCGTGGAGATTATTTATGTCGATAATGCGTCGGTCGACGAGAGCCGTGCCGCCATTTCATACTCTTACCCATCCGTGAAGATCATATCCTGCGCCAACAACCAGGGCGTGGCCGCGGCGCGTAACATGGGTATTGTGAACTCGCTAAGCGAATATGTCCTCTTCTTGGACAGTGACACGGAGATGAACGAGGAGGCTTTCCGCGCGATGGTCGAATACATGGATAATCATGAGGATGTCGGCGTGTGCGGTTGCAAGTTGATCGGACAGGATGGCCTTCCTCAGGCAAGCTGTAAACATTTTCCTACCCGTGTGGGTATCACGAAGAGCGGTTTGCACAACATCATGGTGCGCTATGGTTATAATATCTTTGAGGATTCCTATTACAAGACTCTATACCCTGCCGAACAGACGGAGGGAAAGGAGCCGTTGGTGGTCGATTTCGTGATCGGCGCCTGCCAGCTGATTCGTCGGAAGGCGCAGGTGAAGGTGGGATTCCTTGACGATAGGATCTTCTACGGTCCTGAGGATGCGGATTTCTGCCGTAGGCTGACGACTGTGGGTTATAAAACGGTTTATCTCCCTTATGTCTCCATCCAGCACGCTTATCAACGCCCTATCTCGCAGAAGTTCTTCTCCCTGCAGACGATACGTCAGATAAGGGGATATAGCTTCTACTTCAGGAAAGTGGTGAAGGAACGCATGAGAGGCGGTAAGATCGATGTGATCACTAAAGGCAACTATGCGGGGAAATAATGGGTCGGAGGCAAGTTTCCGCACTCCTTCCCGTGTCCGTCAACCTCTTCTTTCTGCCCCGATAGGCCGGTCCCAAAACAGTTGACCACCGGCCTTCTCAGCCAATGCGTTGATGTGCTGTTCCAGTTCGGCGAGCAGCTTCTCCTCCCTTTTTTTGGAACGTCTACCCTTGCCCTCAAAAAGGATTTCATTGTAATAGGCGTCATATGACACTGCAAAATCCTCCTCGTCTTTGTGCGGGAAGAAAGTGACCGCCGCCTCGTAGCGGATATTCCCTCCTTCGGAGTCTGATATTAACATGACCAATGCGCCTTTGCGTCGCACTCCGTTTGCCATGAGATCCGCCTCGTAATAGCGTTCGTATACATTAATGGTTGCCATATGGTATGCCGTTAAAGATTACTGATATTCAAATTAAAAGAGGAGCAAGAAGTCCGAAGACGCTTGCTCCTTTAAATTATCCGTAAGTGGAATTGAGGTCTACGTTACCTTCCCCTTATTTGATTGGGAACGTTGCCTTAATGATATTGTATACGTTTCGTTTCTTATCAGATTTAACCGTCATAAAACCCGATGACACGAAAGTATTGCCATACCAGAGGACAGATCCCAGATTGCTGACCGCTTTTAATGTCTCTTCATCTCCCACGTATTCGACCTCATCCTCTTTCACCTTCTCTCCATTTTCTCCGAACGTGGTATGATACAATTTCTTGAAAGCTGGATATACAACGTCTATGGAGTTGTCATTCACACTGATGGATAAGTGGCGATAAGCCTTTTTGGTCAGATATGGGATATGCATTGGCGCACCGTTATCCCATTCCACAGTTCCATCTTGGTTATATCTTAATAGAAGATAGTGAGTGAAGTCATATCCGTCGAAAACCCTTTCTTGTTTCATCTCGCCTTTCGAACCTATTCTTGACTCATAGTGGTAAATCGGCTCGTAACCTTCTCCGGCAAATATGTACTTGCCATTTTTTTCTTTGATATTATGTGGTAAAATCAAGCAGTTCATAGCCACTTCCTTGTTTTTCTGCTCCATCTTAGTTTTCACGCGGTCTACCCTTCTTATGGTTTTCTCTCCCATGTAAGACTCGAGATATCTCTTCATGTCAGTGTAGTTGGTGTAATTTGAGAAGATCGTTTTCCCGTCTTTTATCTTTTTCAGATATACGCCGACTGATGAGAAGTTGACTCTGCGGTCTTTGAGGGAATAGGTACCCGATATGAGGTAAGATCCGTCATCCATTTTGGAGACATACGCTGATGTGGGGAACCTTTCATCTTCGGAGGTGATGGTGTAGCTTTGGGTGAGTTTGCCGTTGGCGAACACATGGAATTTGAGCACGTATTCTTTATTTTCTTTTTGTTTTAAGAACAAATACACTTCGTCTTGCTTGTCAGACACTTCAAACGATAGGAAGTTGGGTTTGAGCAAACTGAGATCGGACACTTGAATCAGTTCTTTCGCTCCAGTTTTTACATTGATGCTGACCACAACGGGGCGATCTTTCATCAACCCTAAGATATAGACATAGTCACCTTGCGCTTGCTGCGACAATTTTTCCGTTTTTTTCCCCGTCTCTCCTTCGATTATGCTCGGTTTCATGGTCTCTCCGTCGAGGCAAACGACCTGATATTCTCCGTGCATGGACATGGCTACTCTGTAAAAATTGCTCATGTTTTCGAAATAGGAAACACGAAACTCTCTGGCGCAATTGACGTCAACACTTTTAACTTTCTTCAGTAGCGTGTCATATTTCATAAACGTCAAAATATCGTGCCATTTTGTGGCATCCTTCTGCTTGTCGTCTATCTTGGTGGTCAAAATCAATCCTTTTTCTTTAATTGGAACGCAATTAATGAAGCTGACTCCATTCTCTCTCTCGATTTCTATGCGTTTAATGTCAACATTCTTCCCTTGCCCATACATTGATGTCCATGTCAGAGCCATAAGGAATACTAAGAAAAACGTAAATTTTTTTTTCATGGCATAACTAATTTGGTGAATAAATGTAGAAAACCTTGCAATTCGCCGAATGAGTATCTGGTATCGTAAGCATGTCTTCTTGTTGCAAAAATAATGATATTTTTAAGAATAACAAGGATTTTGTCAAATGAATCACAATTATGGGGAATATATCTGAGTTTTACCAATAATCAGACATCCCCCCCTCTTCTGCCCTATGCCCTTTTGTCTCTCTTAGTCGTCAATCTCAGGGAACTTGCGATTACGATCATATTTATAATACTCATACTCCTCGTCCATGATGATACATCCATTTGAGGTCGTATACCTAATGCCATTCCTGACCAACGTCGAGAATATTTGGTTTATCAGATCTACATTTTCCTTGCTGTTCTCAAGACGAAGGAGCCCCTCCGCCGCATATATTCTACCTGTGGGACTATCCCCTTTCAACAAAGAAATAAAAACAACCTTGTCGTTTAGCTTTAGCAACTTCTCCATGGCTTCCCTGCCTTCTGGCTTTGCTCCAGCAATGCCATAGGAATAGCCATAAATATTACTTCCCCCTGGCTTGCAATCATCATCTGTCTTGTATAAACAATCATAATATTCCTTATATTCTTGGGGGATTACAACAGCCTCGCATTCGCCCACTATTTCCTTTTTATAGCTCTTGTATTTTTCATAATTAAGGTCATTCTCGTATCTATATGTCCCCCTCGAAAATAGTCTGGAATATCGTTCTTGCAGATCTGCCCCGATATGGTTTTCAATACGGTCGTAACCATAGATTATAATGGCTATCTTGATAATTTGTTCCTTAAATACGATATAGCTAATATCCACTGACACGTCACCTCCGGAGATTCCGTCGCAATACTGTTGCAGTCCGAAACCAAGCGGAA
>JAGCGM010000247.1 GCA_017649635.1 Paludibacteraceae bacterium
ATCATCGTGGGACGTGACATCGCCCATGCGAAGATCAAGGCTCGTTTGGACGCCGGCGAGGGCATGCCTCAATACCTGAAAGACCATCCGATCTACTACGCAGGTCCGGCCAAGACCCCTGAGGGAATGCCTTGCGG
Organism: Paludibacteraceae bacterium; assembly: GCA_017649635.1. Classification (GTDB taxonomy): domain Bacteria; phylum Bacteroidota; class Bacteroidia; order Bacteroidales; family Paludibacteraceae; genus UBA1181. The sequence goes on from JAGCGM010000247.1 coordinate 138, forward strand.
AAGTATGGGACCTACCACGGCGGGACGTATGGATCCATACGTGGACGAGTTCCAAGACCACGGAGGCTCTATGATCATGTTGGCGAAGGGTAACCGTTCACAGGCCGTGACGGACGCCTGCAAGAAGCATGGCGGATTCTATTTAGGCTCCATCGGTGGACCGGCCGCCATCTTGGCTCAAAACAACATCAAGAGCATCGAATGCGTGGAGTACCCTGAATTGGGTATGGAAGCCATCTGGAAGATCGAGGTGGAAGATTTCCCTGCATTCATCCTGGTGGACGACAAGGGCAACGATTTCTTCAAGCAACTGAAGCCTTGGTGCGGTTGCAAAAAATAAAATCATAGTCTAAGGACGCACTAAAAAAATCCGGGGAGAGATTCTTCCCGGATTTTTTTCTACAACACAATCCATGAGAGCATATTCCTGGATTATGTACTATAAAACGCAAAGGCATCGGTCATCGCATCATTTTGCTTATTCAGGCAAGGGACTCGACGTCACGGAACGAAATGGATATTATCCTCTAAAACGCCACACGCAAGCAAGGCCTCCTTCACACCATCCACGTCCGTGATGATATAAAGTTCGGTCGCCTTCGTGACAGACTTCCATCCATACATATTCCACCGAAAGGAAATTTTCGAATTCATATGATCATCAACGAATGATTTCAACGCATACTCCTTCTCCCTTGATAGCATATCGCTATCTATACCCGACTTCTCACTGAGTTTCACCTGCAGGTATAAATACATCCATCGCTGATCGCGACGAGGGAGGGCCTTACGTTGGGCCGCCGGCATCCGACGGAACACCTCCAACAGCGAATCGGCGCCACGTTCCGCCTCCACCATCAACACCGCCAACTCATCCTCATCGGGGTGGACATTATACGTATGCGTATTCGGAAGAACATATTCCTTCACATACCAGGAGAGAGGCGCATACATCATATGTCCATATGTGCGGTCGTCGATGTTCCCGAAAACATACAAACCTTCCTTCCCATCCTTCTCCATCCTATTCACATACAACACCATGGCGGTCGTATCCTCTCCGACGAACTCCTTGGAGCGGGATTCCTTATCCGCCAGCGAATTATACCTTTCCGTCCCAAACGTTTGGAGCTTAAGCCACTCCAAATCCTTATGGCGGAGGCTCTCTTCCGAGCCATCCTCACAGGCCCGCATCGCCTCACAGTAATGGGGGCAATCCCTATACATCAACAAATCCAAGGAGGAAATGAACCAAGGAGCATAAATCAAAAGCCAATACAACAGAGTGCCATAGCTCAGGGCGGTCAGGTCCTTACCCAACGGACGATAATGGGTCGCCAACATCTCAGACGCATGCGAATCAAAAACCGTGCACAAATGAACCAACGTGACGAAGAGCAACGCAACGAAAACAAGGAAAGCATGAAAATCGTTGATAGGCCAATGCTGGACAAGGAGTACGTTATATGCAATCATAGCCACAAGTATTCCCCCCGCAAACACGGCATAAAGGCTACTTTTGATTTCCTTCCCACATTTCACAGGGAACAAACGGTGGAAGAGAAACGACAGCACAAGAACGGAAAAGAAGCCTGTTACCAAAAGGGGGTTCGCGCGGGGACCAATATCGTCAGAAAGGGCAATACCCGCAATGAATATCAACGCACCCAGGAACAGAAAAGCTAAGCAAAACACCAGTTTCACCACATTCTTCCTGACCACTACGATTTCCTCCTTCTCCTTCTGTTCCTCCTCAGAGAATTCCAGGAAAGCGCTTTTATACAGACTGACAAAAGGAAGCACGAGCATCAGGAGGCAAATCACGGCCGACAAGCCCACATAGAGCAAGTCGAGCGTCTCTTTCCCCTCTGGAATCAATGAGTACAGAAGAGACTTCAGAACGGACGACAACACCTCCACCACAACCAACAGCAACATGATGCGAGGCGTCTTCACCGACCCCATCCTATTTTTCTCAGAATCATCCATATCCACACAAATATTCTTAGCGATTAAACCATTTCACACTTCCTCGGGAAGGACCTATTCGAACAGCACCGTTTTGAAGCCCATGGAACGGAACATATAGGTAAACTGAACTTGGGCGTTCTCCCTTGCGGCGGAGAGGTTCTCCTTCGACAAGGCCCGACGGCGCATATCCCGCCTCGCCCGCTCGTAGAGGGCAGTTTTGATGGCCGGCGTAATCTTTCCATTCTCACAAAAGGTACGGGTTTGCGTATCATCGATGATATCCTCGTCCAAGATCCGAATGGCAGGCAACATGATCCGCACGGTGTCGTGGGAAGTGGAGACCCAATTCTCCGCCGCGTCCTTCATGTCCACACCCAGACGGGCCGTACCCCTATAGATGCGGGCGAACTGATCGTCGGAGATGATTTTCCGAGGGATCACCGTATCTTCGAACTCCTCCATATCGACCGTGAGGAACTCCCACTCCGCCACCTCCTTGATGGAGATTATCTCCGAAGAGATGTCCACCTGCACATCCCGCGGCTTGGAATTCCTCCCCTTAAAGAGGAAGAAGGCAAGGACGCACACAGTTATCGACAACAATAAAATTATAATTTTCTTTGCCATATCCTTTACATTTCAAATGATTCACTACCGATGCACATCACCTGCGAACGAGCCTCACATCGTCACCCTTTCGACCAATCTAAGGAGGAACTGCTCGTCATGGCTCTTGTCCAACAACTCCTGATCAAACCGAATCACGATGTTCTCGCGACGGAAACCGGCAGCCTCCACCAAAGGGACCAACGCATTGTAGGCGCCCAGTTGGGAACGTTCGACGATGTCCGTCCCCTTCATTTCCGCCAACATCTTTTCCCGGCCTTTCGCCAGCAAAGACTCCCGCTCCTCCTCCGTGAAGCTGAAACGGTTCCATGAGAGGAACTGTCGCTCACCCTCATAATCGATTTTCGAAGAGGTCATCTCCAACTGCGGGGCAGGCAACGTAATCGTGATCCGATCCCCCTCCACGGAGACATTCTCCTCGGAGAATCTAGTGAAATCGACATAAGCCTTGAAGGTCGCGTCCATCGGCAAGACGATTTTGCGCTCGCCAGGGATTGGAATGGTGATCTTCTCGAAAAGGAGACCGACCTCCAACGAGCTGAAATCCTGATAGGTCAGCACCTTATGCACATTATACTGCACCGTATACAGACGGGCACTCTTGGAAATGGAATGGACCACCTCCCTACCCTTCTCCTCCGGGCTCTTGGACAAGGAACAACCCGTCGTCAAAAACGCCAACACGATGGCAAGCCAACCATATCTTTTCATATCGCTAAAAATAATAAATTTCCACAAAATCCATCGATCATCAGTTGATGATCCTCTCGCCCAGGAACTTCGCCAAGGCCACCTTGCTCACATGCAACGAGTTGAAACGGGTAAGCAGATTCCTCTTCTGCTCCTCATCCTCCGTCTGTCGGAGCATCTGCAAACACCTAGCCATCTCGCTTTCGACCCAGAAATACTTGTAATTAAACATCACGCGAGGCACATCAACCGCCAATCTTTCAGGCTCTTCATTGTCCAATTTCTTAGCCTTCACCTTATTGTCCGAGCACTTCTTGTCGAACATGCGGCTCAATTGGTAACGGTCGGACAAGACATCCGTCGCCACCTCAACCATCTGCGTGTCCTGATTGCGCAAGAAGAATTGTTGCGCAGTACTCCTCACACCTTGGGAGAAGGCCTCGAGGTATTCACTTAACATTTTATTATAGAGTGGATTAGACAATGTCAACTCATCCACATCCAGTTCGTTTTTAATATACGTGACCACATGGAATTGGAAAGGCTCCCCATCTTTTTCCCCCATGAAAAGAGGAGCTTCACCATAGCGTACCAAGTAATAGATGATCTCCTTTTCCGCCCTATCGGAAAGAGTCGTTTCGGCCCCTGCCGTAGGGGGAGTGGTCGTTGGAGCCTGCGGATTGGACGTTACCCCAGAATTAGGATGGTCCGTCAGAGGCGTAGGCACCTGTTGGATGTCCGAGATAGGGCTCGACGTATTAGCGGTAGAGACCGTGTTCGTCCACTGCTTTTGGGCGATGGTCGTATAGAGCAAGTTCTCCTCGACGCCCAGCAGTTTAGAGCATTCCGACACATAGACGGAGCGCTTCACCTGGTCAGGGATCACCGCGATGGTCTGGGCGATCTCCGTGATGGTCTGCGCCTTCTTGATCGGGTCACCGTTCGCCTCCTTCAGCAGATAATTGGTCTTAAAGATGATATAGTCCTGCTCCTGCTCGGCCAGGTATTGCAGCACGTACGACGAATCGTTGTTTTGCGCGAAAGTGTCGGGGTCATCCTCAGGGGGGAGCACCACCACTTTAGCGTTAAGGCCTTCCTGCAGGAGTAGCTTACCATTCTTCAGGGCGGCATGCACACCTGCGCTGTCACCGTCATAGAGCATGGTGACGTTCTTGTTACCGTCTATCCTGTCCGCATCGACGGAAGGGACGATACGGCGCAGCAAGCGGATCTGTTCGACGGTCAGCGCCGTACCGCAGGGAGCGACGATGTTCTGCACGCCCGCCTGCACCATGGAGAGGACATCCGCATAGCCCTCCACAATATAACATTTCTTCTCCTTGATGATCGCATTCTTCGCGAAGTAGATGCCATAGAGCACATTGCCCTTGTGATAGATATCCGACTCCGGTGAGTTCTGGTACTTCACGGGGTCGTCCTTCTTCATAGTTCGTCCGCCGAAGCCGATGACCTTACCCGATATGGAGTGGATAGGGAACATGGCGCGGCCATGGAAACGGTCGAAGGCGTAGTTATCATCCTTCACGATGGTCAGACCCACCTTCTCCAAGTACTCTCGCTTATAACCCTCCCCCTGCGCCAAGACGGTATAAGCGTCCCGTTTATCCAGCGCATAGCCCAGTTGGAACTTACGGATGGTATCCTCATGGAAGCCACGGTGGGCGAAATAAGCCATACCGATGGATTGGCCCTCCTGCGTCTCGAAGAGGTTATGGGTGAAATGTTTCTGCGCCCACTCCGTCACCGCCATCATGCTCTCCCTTTCGGTGCGTTGCTCGATCTGTTCCTGGGTCAGTTCCTCCTCCTGGATATCAATGTGGTACTTCTTGGCGAGGAATTTCAGAGCCTCGTAGTAGGAGAGGTTCTCCATCTCCATGACGAAGTTGACCGGGTTACCGCCCTTGCCGCAACCGAAGCACTTGTAGATGTTTTTTGCGGGGGAGACAGAGAAGGAAGGCGTTTTTTCATCGTGGAACGGACATAGACCCGTATAATTAGCCCCGCGTCGATGAAGTGTGACATAATCCGACACCACATCGACGATCTGAGCCGCATCAAAAATCCTATCAACCGTAGCCTGGTCTATCATCGTCCGTTAATTTGTCAAAAAAAGGAAGCGTGAGCGGACGAGGCCGGACACACTTCCTATAAATTACGCACTGAATATATGAGTAACGCTTATTTCATCAACCTGTTTATTTCCAGGCAACGACGAGCGTTATCACTATCATCAATATCCGCATAATTGATTTGAGCAAGGATCTTCATCAAATCGGTATACTTAGCCTCGCTCAATTTAAGTTCCTCGTCAAGAGCCGTTTTAAAGCCCCTCATCCACAATGAGTCATTCGCATATTCGACGGAGAGTTCATACGGGCGTTGGGTCTTAGACAACGGAGAGGTCAGCATGCCATTAAAGATGGCAGTTCTCGAAAGATTCTGTTCTCCCGTCAAGGCAGACGAAGAGACCAACTCTTTCTTTTGGGCAGAGGCGACAGTATCACAGATGGAGAACAAGGCCTTCGCCAAGATTACACCATTGTTCGTACCACGTTCCTCCGCAGTCATTTCAGGGAACTCCACCTCCCGTCCCAACTCGTACGCGTTTGCGGTATCATCGCCGCAAGACTGCAGTCCCAAGGAGAGAGGGAGAAGCGCAACTAAAAAATACTTCGTGATTTTCATGGTTATCTCTGTTCTGATTGATTAGTTCTTAGAGATAAAGTTAGCTAAGTTAACCAAAGCAGTTGCCACGTTTTCGGCAGTGATACCGTTGTCCAACATAGTCTTCAACTCAGCCACCTTAGCGAGGTTCTCTGCTGACTTAGCCTCCGTCTCAGAAGAAACGTTATACTTCGCCATTACGACACCAGCCAAGAAGTTAGTCGTCCACTCCGTGTTGCTCTTGTTTGTCGTATATTCAGCGGCGCCCGTCACAACAGAAGCGATAGCCACTGCGTCGCCAGAACCTGCCTTCACCAAATTGGCATAGAAATCCCTTCCTTTAGCGATCACATCAGACTCCACATGCGTGTTATTTTCAGTGTTTTCGTTGTTATCGTCATCGTCTCCGCAAGAAACTAAGCCAAAAGACAAACCCAAAAACAAAGCCATCAAGATCGGCAAAAATTTAATCTTCTTCATTTCAAATAAAAATTTAATGTTAGTAATTATCAAATTTAATTCACGGCCGCCAACGAAGCGGCACTTATCTTCACATTATTCACATGGGAAAAGGCGGCGGCGCAAGCCATCAGGGTGGAGCCCGTAGTGATCACATCGTCCACGATGAGCAGATGGCGGCCTTCCAAGTCCCGAGGTTGGACGGTCTGTTTCAGGGAGAAGATTCCCTTCACGTTCGACCAGCGCTCCTCCGCGTTCTTCGTCGTCTGGGTGGAGGTCTCCACCACGCGTTCGACGAGGTCTGTCCGCACCGGAACGCCCAGCTCCCTGGAGAGCCCCATGGCGATCCACTCGCTCTGGTTATAGCCTCTCCACTTCAACCGTTTCGGGTGGAGCGGAACCGGCACAATCATGTCCACGGAGGCGAAACGTCCATTCCTCAATTCTCTTCCCAACATGCTTCCCATGCTTTTGGCCAACTCTTTGGCGCCATGGTATTTTATCTCATGGATAATCTTTTGCGGAGCGGACTCCTTCTCGTACATCATCAGCGTCGTGGCCGATTCGATGTAAGGTCTACCGTAGAGATGTTGCTCCACAAAGTTATCCGCCGATTCGTGCACCTGCGCCAACGGCAGGGATGAGAGGCACTCCACACAGAGGAAACGCTCATCGTGGAAGAGTTTTCTGCCACAGCCCACGCAGAGCCTCGGGTAGAAGAGTTCCACAAAACCGTTCAGCGCACTGCTCCAACGGATCATTCATCCAAACGGCCAAAGACCCTCTTCAGCAAGTCTGACGTGCGGGCAGCCGCATTCGTGCGGATATCCACCTCCTTGTCGGCCACCTTCGTGAACAAGCCGTCCAACGCCTTGCCGGTCACATACTCGCCCAAGTTCGTGTTAACGGTTTGGATAGCATCCACCTTATCGTACAATGCGGATTTGCCAGCCAAAGCCAAACCCGCTTTCAAAGTAGTCATGGCAACCTTACCGCCCGTAGTGCTCTTTTTCTCAGCTATTTGGTTATATCCCTTAGAGAAAGATGACCAAGCGTTGTTCAATGTCAGACCGCTTACGGATACCTGGTCGAATGTTGAGGTCACAACACTGCCGAATGTGGTCTGCAGACCTGAATAGGTCTTGTCGTACAGATAAGAAGTGGCAGCCTTGTCAGAACCGAAAGAGGCAGTGACATTACCCTCCTCGTTGGCAGACTGGCTCGTATATTTACCGAAAAGAATCGACTCGCCGTCAGCGACCGTCATCTTCGTGATAGCGTTCGCGAAAATCTCCGCCGATTCAGGAGCGGCCTTCTCCGCGGCGCGGTTCATCAACTCGATCAGATTATCGGTCTGAAGGCCTTCCGCACCTATCGCGCTCAAAAATGTTTTGCCAGCAGAAGTACTCATCAACTCCGCAACGGTAGCGACCTCCTGCGGCATACCGATCTTCACCATGGCGTCACCGTAGTAACCATCCTTTTGTCCGAGGTTCGTGGCAGCCGTCTTCGCACCGATGGTCAAAGCCTCCTTCAAAGCGGCGACGGTATCGCCGGAAGTAAGGTTATTCAATACATCGTCGTCACAGGACACCGCGAAAAACGAAGCGCCGACAAATGACAACAATAAAATTCTTTTCAATCCTAACTTTATATCCATAATCATAAATTTAGTTTATACCCAAAAATATACACTTTGCAAATTTACTTATTTGGCGTAAAAAAAAGAATAAAAAAAGATGTTTTTTACATAAAACTCTACCAAACCATAGGATTAAATCGATGAAATAGACTAACTTTGTGACCAAATGGCAGAGAAAAAGAAGAAAAACAGCAAGAAACCGGTCAAGGTGCCAGACCGCAAGAAACTGGTGCGCGACCAACGTATCAACATTGCCCTGAACGATGCTGAGATGAGAGCTCTGCAACGTTATTTCCAGAAATATAAAATCACCAACAAGGCCAAATTCTGCAGGGAGCTCATCATGCTTGAGGTCTTAAGGAAATTCGAGGCGGACGCTCCCACCCTCTTCGACAACGTGGAAGAGCCATGAACGACGAATACTACATGCGACAAGCCCTCGCGGAGGCGAAGAAAGCGGGGATGAAGGACGAGGTGCCCATCGGCGCCGTCATCGTCCACGGCGAACAGATCATCGCCAAGGCACACAACCTCACGGAGACATTGCACGATGTGACCGCACACGCGGAGATGCAGGCCATTACCATGGCGGCGGACTACCTAGGAGGCAAATACCTGGCGGAATGTGCTTTATACGTCACCGTCGAGCCCTGCGTCATGTGCGCCGGCGCCATCGGTTGGGCCCAAATCAGCAAGGTGGTCTACGGAACGCCAGACCCCAAGCGAGGCTACTCCGTCTATGCGCCCAACGCCCTGCACCCCAAATGCGCAGTAGTCTCCGGCGTGCTACAGGAGGAGTGCTCGCAACTCATGACAGACTTTTTTAAGAAACTAAGGAAATAATCACAGATATGGCAGAGAAACTATCCATCAGAGAAAAGATCGCGTATGCCTTAGGCGACGCGTCCGCAAACATCGCATGGCGCGGTGTCTCAGCATTCCTCATCATCTTCTACACGGACGTCTTCGGCATAGCGCCCGGCATCGTCGCCACGCTCATGTTGGTGGCAAGGACCAGCGACGGATTCACGGACGTGATCATGGGCGCGATCGGCGACCGCACGAAGACCCGGTTCGGAAAGTTCAGGCCTTGGATCCTCTGGACCGCCATCCCGCTCGGCGTCATTCTGTCATTGCTCTACACATGCCCTGAAAGCTGGTCGATGGGCTGGAAAACCACCTACGCCTTCACGACCTATATCCTCTTCACCCTCATCTACACCGCCAACAACATCCCTTACGGAGCCTTGATGGCCGTCATGACGGGCGACGACAAGGAGCGCACCAGCATCGGTTCGTTCCGCATGGTGGGCGCATTCGTGGGAGGTATGATCGTGCAAGGTTCCTTGTTGCTACTCGTAGCCCACTACGGAGAGATCAACCCGGACATGGAGATCCAAAAAATCGCCGACAAAAAATTCGAGGTGACCATCACGTCGCCGGAAGAGGTCAAGAACGTGAGCATCAACACGATGGGCGGCATGGCCACCTTCCTCACCGTGGACAACCCGAAGGATAGCACCACGGTCGGAAAGAGCTTCTCACTACAAGCCAACCAGCCTGTCACCTTCATCGTGGAGGGCGAGGAGGACGTCTTCGCCGGGAAGACAGAGTTCAGCACCATGCTCTCGAAAGTGTTCGGAATAGGCGACAACCAAAAGAACTCGGGCGCCATCACCCTCATCAACCAAAGCGAAGGCTACAGCAAGGCGATCTATTCGCTCTCCATCATCCTCATCCTATGCCTCTTCGTCACCTTCTACTTCACAAGAGAAAGGGTGACACCACCTGCCTCGCAGAAGGAGAACATCGAGGAAGACCTGATAGACCTGATCCACAACAAACCATGGGTGGTTCTGTTAATCGTCGGATTGGTCTTCAACATATACAACAACATGAAGCAAGGCATCACGGTCATCTACTTCACCCACTACATCCACAACCAATTGTTGGCGGGAGGATACATGACCACCTTGATGATCGCCTCGATCGTCGGCGCCGCCATCACCAGTCCGCTCAGCAAGAAATTCGGCAAGAAGAACCTCTTCATCGGGGCGTTGCTCGTTTCCGGAGCCATCAACTCGCTCCTTTACTTCTGCGGGTCACAAGACACCTCCGCCATCTTCGCGGTCGGCTGTCTTTCCGAGTGCGCCGCAGCCATCATGCCTACCCTCTTCTTCGCCATGCTAGGTGATGCGGCGGACTATTCCGAATACGTGAACGGACGACGGGCGACCGGCCTCGTCTACTCCGCAGGCTCCTTCGCCACGAAGTTCGGCGGAGGCATCGCGGCCGCCATCATCGGATGGGTATTGGGCATGTACGGATACAACGGACAAGACTCCATCGCCATACAGAACGCAGTGCCGGGCATCATCCAACTGATGAGCTGGATCCCTGCCATCATCGCACTTGCGGGCGCCGTGCTAATGTACATGTACCCGCTCAACCAAGAGAAGATGGACGCCATCACGGCGGAATTGAGCAGCAGGCGCAACAATGCGGGAGAATCAGCGTTGCAGTAGGTCAACCAGTAAAAAGACGACATGTACGCTCCTGTCCGCCCCACCTTTCTCGGAAGGAAAATCATCGATTCCATCGACGTTTTCTCCGTAGTTCCCCTGATAGACTGGAGCTACTTCTTCCACGCCTGGAGGGTAACGGGAGACTTCAAAGGGTTGGAGACGCTATGCGACTGCCCCGCCTGCAAGACGCAATGGTTGCTGCGATACCGCCCCGAAGAGCAAGAGAAGGCGAAAGAGGCCTACCAACTCATGCGTGACGCCCAAGAGGTGATAAGGAAGGGCATCAAGGAGAAAATATTCTCCCTATCCGCCATGGTCTACTTCTCCGAAGCGAAAGCCACCGAGGATAGCATACTCCTCATAGACACCCAATCGGGCACCACCTCATTCCCCATGCTACGGCAACAGCACATCAGCGAGCGGGAAGGATGTTGCCTCTCCATGACCGACTTCATATCACCCGAGAAAGACTACATCGGACTCTTCGCCGTCACCGTGCATGGAGGCGACGAATGGGCGGAAAGAGTCAAAGCGGAGGGCGACGACTACACCTCACTGCTCATCAAAAGCGTGGCCGACAGGCTGGCAGAGGCGACTGCGGAATGGCTCCACGAAAAGATACGCACCGAGTACTGGGGCTACGCCAACACCACGCAGGCCAAGGGAATCCGTCCCGCCTTCGGGTATCCCGCATTGCCGGACATCTCCCTGCTCAGGGAGGCAGACCGGCTCATCCATCTGGGCGACATCGGCATCACCTTAACCGAGAACTGCGCCATGCGCCCCAACGCCTCCATCTGCGGACTGCACATCGCACACCCGCAAGCCTTCTACTTCATCGTGGGGGCAATCGCCGACGACCAAAAAATTGCCTACGCAAAAAGAAGAGGCATGAGCCTGGAAGAACTGGGCAAATGGCTTTCATCATAAAAATTTGCTATATTTGTGATATGAATTTTACGATATACAGGAGGAGTGTGACATGAAGATGGATTGGGAAAAACTGATCACCACCAAGCGTTTCGGCTTGGAGAACTACCACGACGAGAAGAAACAAGACCGCACCGAGTTCCAACGGGACTTCGACCGGCTCATCTTCTCCTCCCCTTTCCGCAGGCTGCAGAACAAAACGCAGGTATTCCCCCTTCCCGGCAGTATTTTCGTGCACAACAGGCTGACACACAGCCTTGAAGTATCCTGTGTAGGACGCTCGCTGGGCAATGCCGTGGCGAAGCTCCTAAAAGAAAAATACGGGGAGAGCCTGCCTGAGAGCATCACTGAAATCGGCGCCATCATCTCAGCCGGCTGCCTGGCGCACGATATGGGCAACCCCCCTTTCGGACACTCCGGGGAGACCGCCATCGCCTCCTACTTCTCCGAAGGAAAGGGGCAAGAGCTGAAAAGCAAGTATGGGCTGACCGATAGCCAATGGAACGACATCATCCACTTCGAAGGAAACGCCAACGCCTTCCGTCTCCTGACGCACCAGTTCAACGGGCGCAGGAAAGGCGGGTTCGTCCTCACCTACTCCACCATCGCCTCCATCGTGAAATACCCGTACAAATCGGACTATGTAAGCGCCAAGAAGAAGAAATTCGGCTTCTTCCAGAGCGAGAAGGAGGATTTCGTGAAGATAGCGGAGGACCTCGGCATGATCCGCCTCGACGAATACAAATACGCTCGTCACCCGCTCGTCTACCTCGTGGAGGCGGCCGACGACATCTGCTATGAGATCATGGACATCGAGGACGCCCACAAACTGAAACTCCTCAGCAACAACGAGGCGAAGAACCTCCTGCTCTCCTTCTTCACGGAAGAGCAACAAGCGAGGAAGCGCCAACACATGGACGCGGTGGACGACGAAAACGAGCAAATCGCCTACCTGCGATCCTCCGTCATCGGTGTGCTCGTGGAGGAATGCTCCAACGCCTTCCTGCGGAACGAGGAGGCCATCATGGAAGGATCTTTCCAAGGGGCGCTCATCGACGACATGTCCGAATTTGTGGGGAATGCCTACCGGAAATGCCAAGAGATATCCCTCAAGAAGATATACAAATCCAATGTGGTGATGGACATCGAGATAGCCGGTTACAACATCATCCACACGCTCATCGACAAGGTGGTCAACGCAGTGTTCAACCCCGACAAGGCCTACTCACGGCAACTCATCAACCGAATCCCTGAGCAATACGAGACGGAGAACGAAGACCCTTACCGCAAGATCATGGCGGTGCTGGATTACCTATCGGGCATGACCGACATCTACGCATTGGACCTCTATCGTAAAATCAATGGCATGAGTCTGCCAAGCCTATAAAACCCAAAGGAGGATTACCCATGAAAAAGAGCATACTATTCATTTTAGCATTTTGGGCCTACGCCCTATGCGCATTGGCGGAAACGTCTGTGTTCCAACCCGTTTCGGTAAAGAAAATGGATTTCGAGAAGAACAGCAAGACCTTCGATCGCCTAAAGAAAAAAGCCTCGCAGAAAGATTTCGACTACAATACGCTTACCGAAGAGGAGCAAAGCATATTCGATGAGACCAAGGATAGTTATTGGGATGTCATTGGTGGCGCATGTAGCTGGTACTGTGCCGGAGGTCCCTCCTCCGTCACCGCATCCAGTCAGTTGAAGCCACAGGGCGCTGTCAACTACAAAGCCAGCAACGCGCACGACCTGAGCTACAGGACTGCCTGGGTGGAAGGCGTGGCGGGCTACGGGATAGGAGAATACCTGACCTACATGTTCAAAGGAGGAGACCCTAGGATAACCACCATCATCGTCGTGAACGGTTACGTGAAAAGCGGGAAAGCCTTCAAGGAGAACAGCAGGGTGAAAAAACTGAAAGTCTACAAAGACGACAAACCCATCGCCATACTGGAT